>NZ_JBHJMQ010000006.1:0-235625 GCF_042310375.1 Wenzhouxiangella psychrophila
GGGTGTGGAAATGTTCCGCAAGCTGCTTGACCAGGGTCAGGCTGGCGACAACGTGGGTGTTCTGCTGCGCGGTACCAAGCGTGACGATGTCGAGCGTGGCCAGGTTCTGGCCAAGCCGGGTTCGATCACCCCGCACACCAAGTTCGAGGCGGAAGTTTACGTCCTGAGCAAGGACGAAGGTGGCCGCCACACGCCGTTCTTCAAGGGTTATCGCCCGCAGTTCTACTTCCGCACGACCGACGTGACGGGCGACTGCCAGCTTCCGGAAGGCACGGAGATGGTGATGCCGGGCGACAACGTCCAGATGACGGTGGAGCTGATTGCGCCGATCGCCATGGAAGAAGGCCTGCGCTTCGCCATTCGCGAAGGCGGTCGCACCGTTGGCGCCGGCGTGGTGTCGAAGATTATCGAGTAGAAGGCGGGAACCGGGGCGGCATGCGGGTGTCCATTTAAGGCTCCGCATCCCGCCGCGAATGCCCGAGTGGCCCCGCGGGGGTCGGCGATCAGCCAGATCGCACTATGTGGCGAAGCGAAAGCCTCGTCAGAGAATTTGATCTTTAACAGACTGAAGGCGTACGGCAATGGCCGAACAGAAAATCCGTATTCGTTTGAAGGGTTTCGATCATCGTTTGATCGATCGGTCGACCCAGGAAATCGTGGATACCGCCAAGCGCACTGGTGCGCAGGTTCGCGGGCCCATCCCGCTGCCCACGCGCAAGGAGCGTTATACCTTGCTGACTTCTCCGCATGTCAACAAGGATGCGCGTGATCAGTACGAAATCCGCACCCACAAGCGGTTGCTGGATATCGTTGATCCCAACGACAAGACAGTCGATGCCCTGATGAAGCTGGATCTGGCTGCGGGCGTTGACGTGCAGATCAAGCTGTATTGAGGCGATTAGAACAATGGCAATCGGACTGGTAGGACGCAAACGCGGCATGACCCGGATATTTACTGAGGAGGGTAACTCCGTCCCGGTAACGGTTATCGAGGTCAGCCCGAACCGGATCACACAGATTCGTCAACAGGATACGGACGGCTATGCCGCGATTCAGGTAACTTGCGGCAACAGGCGTACGTCTTTGGTCTCCCGTCCCCTGGCCGGGCACTTCGCGAAAGCGGGTGTCGAGGCCGGTGAGGGCCTGTGGGAATTTCGTCTCAACGGCGATGATGGCGACGGTCTCGAGATCGGTGCCGAGTTGACCGTTGAGCGATTCGAGGCGGGCCAGAAAGTCGACGTGACCGGCACCACCAAAGGCAAGGGTTTTGCCGGTGTGGTCAAGCGTCACAATTTCCGCACGCAGGACGCTACCCACGGTAACTCCCTGGCGCACCGCGCACCGGGCTCCATTGGGCAGTGCCAGACGCCGGGTCGAGTGTTCAAGGGCAAGAAAATGGCCGGCCATATGGGTGACGAGCGTCAGACGACGCTGAACCTGCAGGTCGTTCGAGTCGATGCAGCGCGCAATCTGCTGCTGATTCGCGGTGCCATCCCCGGCGCGACCGGTGGACACGTCATGATTCGTCCGTCGATCAAGGCCTAAGGAGAGAATGATGGAACTTGCAGTGACAGGCGGTAGCAAGATCAAGGTCTCCGACGAGGTCTTCGGCCGTGACTTTTCCGAAAGCCTGGTGCACCAGGTGGTCACCGCCTACCTGGCTGGCGGCCGCTCGGGCACCAAGGCGCAGAAGAACCGCTCGGCGGTTTCCGGTGGCGGCCGCAAGCCGTGGCGTCAAAAAGGAACGGGCAACGCGCGCGCCGGTACCATTCGCAGCCCGCTGTGGCGCACCGGTGGCGTGACCTTCGCCGCGCAACCGCGCGATTTCACGCAGAAGGTCAACCGCAAACAGTATCGCGCTGCGATCAAGGCGATCCTTTCGGAGCTAGTGCGTCAGGAGCGACTGGTGGTCGTCGATAAGTTCGAGCTCAGCGAGGCGAAGACGCGACTTGTGCGCGAAAAGCTCGCGGAGTTGGGTGTGGACAAGGGCGTTCTGATCGATGTCGAGCTTGACGACAATCTCTATCTCGGCAGTCGCAATATTCCGGGCCTGCAGGCGTTGACCGTCGAAGGTCTCAATCCGGTCAGCCTGGTAGGCGCCGACAAGGTCGTCATGACCAAGGCGGCCGTCAACAAGATCGAGGAGTGGCTGGCATGAACAGCGAACGCATGTACCAGATTGTCCGCAGGCCGCACGTCTCCGAAAAGACGGCGCTGCTGCAGGCAGATAGCAATCAGTACGTTTTCGAGGTGCGCCGAGACGCCAGCAAGAATGAAATCAAGCGCGCCGTTGAAGGCCTGTTCGAGGTCGATGTGGAGCAGGTGCAAGTCCTGAACGTCAAGGGCAAGCAGAAGAGCTTCCGTTTCGTGGCCGGTCGCCAGAAAGGCTGGAAGAAAGCCTACGTGCGAGTCAAAAGCGGCCAGACCATCGAAGAAGTGCAGGCAGACTGAATAATAGCGAGCCGGGAATAGAATCATGGCAATCGTCAAATCAAAACCGACATCTCCGGGCCGTCGCGGTCGCGTGCAGATCCGCCACGACCATCTCTGGAAGGGCGAGCCGCATGCGCCGTTGCTCGAAGCCCAGGGCAAGACCGGTGGTCGCAACAATGCTGGTCGGATTACGACGCGTCATCGCGGCGGTGGCCACAAGCACCACTACCGTGTTATCGACTTTCGTCGCGAAAAGGACGGCGTGCGCGGTGTTGTCGAGCGGGTCGAGTACGATCCCAATCGAAGCGCGCACATTGCGCTGGTGAAATATCTCGACGGCGAGCGTCGCTACATCCTCGCGCCGCGCCATGTCCGCGCGGGCGACGAGATACTGAGCGGCTCGGAAGCGCCGATCAAGCCGGGCAATGCGATGCAGTTGCGCTCGATTCCGGTCGGCACGCAGTTGCATGCGGTCGAACTCAAGCCCGGCAAGGGCGCCCAGTTGGCGCGAAGTGCCGGCGCCTCGGTTCAACTGGTGGCACGCGAAGGCCAGTATGCGACCGTGCTGCTTCGCTCCGGCGAGATGCGCAAGGTGCACACGAGTTGTCGCGCGACGATTGGCCAGGTGGCCAACGTCGAACACAACCTGGAGAAAATGGGCAAGGCTGGCGCCAAGCGCTGGCGTGGTGTCCGGCCTACGGTTCGCGGCGTAGCCATGAACCCGGTTGATCACCCGCACGGCGGTGGTGAAGGCCGTACTTCGGGCGGTCGCCATCCGGTCACCCCCTGGGGTGTTTCGACCAAGGGCAAGCGCACCCGTAAGAACAAGCGCACCGATCAGTACATCACGCGTACACGCAAGCGCAAGTAACAGGAATTCGTCATGCCACGTTCTATCAAGAAAGGGCCGTTTATCGATCATCACCTTCAGACGAAGGTGGAAGCGGCCGTCGAAGCCAATAACCGGCGTCCGATCAAGACCTGGTCGCGCCGCTCGATGATCATGCCCGAAATGGTCGGATTGACCATTGCCGTGCACAACGGCCGGCAGCACATGCCGATTCTGATCAACGAGAACATGGTCGGTCACAAGCTCGGCGAGTTCGCGCCGACGAGAACTTTCAAGGGTCACACTGGTGACCGTAGATCCAAGTAATTAAGGGTTCGAGACGGTGATGGAAGCTACAGCAAAGCTCAGAGGCGCACGCATCTCGCCGCAAAAGGCCCGCCTGGTCGCTGACCAGATTCGCGGCCTGCCCGTGGAGCGGGCGGACGAAGTGCTGACGTTCAGTAACAAGAAGGCCGCACACATCGTTCGAAAGGTGTTGATGTCTGCGATTGCCAATGCGGAGCACAACAGCGGCGCCGATATCGACGAGCTGACAGTGCGCACGGTTTTCGTGGATGAGGGGCCGACCTTGAAGCGTGGCATGCCGCGTGCGAAGGGCCGGTTTACCCGAATCCTGAAGCGCACCAGCCACATCACCATTATCTTGGCAGAGGACTAATCATGGGTCACAAGGTACATCCAACCGGTTTCCGCCTGGGGATCGCCAAGGACTGGGGCGCGAAGTGGTACGCCGAGTCGCGTGATTTCGCGGATCAGCTCAACACCGATCTCGAGGCCCGGGCGTTCCTGCAGAAGGCGCTTGCGCACGCAGCGGTCAGTCGCATCGAAATCGAACGTCCGGCAAAGTCGGCGGAAATCACCGTTCACACGGCGCGGCCGGGCATCGTGATCGGCAAGAAAGGCGAAGACATCGAGAAGCTGCGCCGCGAGGTGAGCAAAATCATGGGTGTGCCGACCCATATTCGCGTCAACGAGATCCGCAAACCGGAGCTTGATGCGAAACTCGTTGCCGAAAGCATTGCCCAGCAGCTCGAACGCCGAGTGATGTTCCGCCGGGCCATGAAGCGCTCGGTCGGTAACGCCATGCGGCTGGGTGCTCAGGGCATCAAGGTGCAGGTCGGCGGCCGTCTCAACGGCGCGGATATCGCCCGTAGCGAGTGGTATCGCGAAGGACGCGTTCCGCTGCATACGCTGCGAGCCGACATCGATTACGGCACGGCCGAAGCCCGTACGACCTACGGCGTCATCGGTATCAAGGTCTGGGTGTACAAGGGTGAAGTTTTCGACCTGTACGCCGAGAAGAGTTCGGAAAATGCACCGGCCAAGGGCGGTGCGCGCAAGGAGAGCTGAATCATGCTGCAGCCGAAACGTACCAAGTTCAGAAAGCAGCAGAAGGGACGCAATCGCGGCCTGGCGCACGTGGGTAACCGCGTGAGCTTCGGCGAGTATGGCCTTCAGGCGACGACGCGCGGCTTTATTACAGCGCGCCAGATCGAATCGGCCCGGCGTGCCATCACGCGTCACGTCAAGCGCGGCGGCAAGCTGTGGATCCGTGTCTTCCCGGACAAGCCGATCAGCAAGAAGCCCGTCGAAGTCCGAATGGGCAAGGGTAAGGGTAACGTCGAATACTGGGTAGCGCCGATCCAGCCGGGTCGGGTTATCTACGAGATCCAGGGCGTCAGCGAGGACGTGGCGCGCGAAGCGTTTCGCCGAGCATCGGCCAAGTTGAGTGTTCGCACCACATTTGTAGCGAGGACGCTGTGATGAAAGCGAGTGAACTGCGGGACAAGAATTCCAGCGAGCTCAACAGCATGCTCCTGGATCTGCGCAAGGAACAGTTCTCCCTGCGCATGCAGCACGGTACTGGCCAGTTGGGAACACCCCACGAGATGCGCCGTGTCCGCAAGGAGATTGCACGGGTCAAGACCGTGCTCAACCAGAAGCAGGACGAGAAAAAGGCATGAGTAGCGAAGAACGCAAGCAGCGCAGCGTCGTCGGACGCGTCGTGAGTAGCAGGATGGACAAGACGGTCACGGTTCGCCTCGAGCGGCTGGTCAAGCATCCGCTGTACGGCAAGTACGTTCGCCGTTCGAGCAAGGTTCATGCTCATGACGCCGATAACAGCTGCAACGAAGGCGATACCGTGCGTATCGAGCAGACCCGGCCGATCTCCAAGACCAAGGCCTGGCAGGTTATTGAAGTGGTCGAACGGGCCCAGTAAGCGGAGCTAGAGACATGATTCAGATGCAGTCCAGGCTGTCGGCAGCCGACAACAGCGGAGCGCGTGAGGTCCAGTGCATCAAGGTGCTCGGTGGATCGAAGCGACGCTATGCCAACATTGGCGACGTCATCAAGGTGACCGTCAAGGATGCCATTCCGCGCGGCAAGGTGAAGAAGGGCGAGGTCTACAACGCCGTGGTCGTTCGTACCGCCAAGGGTGTGCGACGCCGTGATGGCTCGCTCATCCGTTTCGACGGCAATGCAGCGGTCCTGCTCAACAGCAAGCTCGAGCCGATCGGTACCCGTATCTTTGGTCCGGTTACCCGTGAGCTGCGTACGGGGCGATTCATGAAGATCGTATCGCTCGCACCGGAAGTGTTGTAAGGAGTTCATGATGGAACGTATTCGCAAGGGCGACGAAGTGATCGTAACTGCCGGCCGCAGCAAGGGTCAGCGTGGTCACGTGCTCAAGGTGCTCAAGGATCAGCGTTTTCTGGTCGAGAACGTCAATATGGTCAAGCGCCACCAGAAGCCCGATCCTCAGAGCCAGAAGCCCGGCGGCATCATTGAGCGCGAAGCGCCCATTCAAGCCTCGAACATAATGTTGTTCAACCCGGCCACCGGAAAGGGTGACCGCGTGGGCTTCAAGTTCCTGGAGGATGGCCGCAAGGTTCGCTTCTATCGTTCGACCGGCGAAGTGGTCGATATCTGAGGTCGGTCTAGTCCGGCGGCAGTGAGCTGAAAATCGAAAATTTTCTGGAAAAGACAATGGCAAGGCTAAGAGAATTCTACAAGGACGAAGTCGTCGGGAAGCTGGCCGAAAAGTTCGGCTATTCCAACACGATGGAAGTGCCGCGCATCACGAAGATCACGGTCAACATGGGTGTTGGCGAAGCGGTCGGTGACAAGAAAGTCATCGAGAACGCCGTGTCTGACATGACCAAGATTGTCGGTCAGCAGCCGGTGATCACCAAGGCTCGCAAGTCAGTTGCCAGCTTCAAGATCCGTGACGGTTATCCGATCGGCTGCATGGTTACGCTGCGGCGGGAACGTATGTACGAGT
Source organism: Wenzhouxiangella psychrophila (assembly GCF_042310375.1). Taxonomy (NCBI): domain Bacteria; kingdom Pseudomonadati; phylum Pseudomonadota; class Gammaproteobacteria; order Chromatiales; family Wenzhouxiangellaceae; genus Wenzhouxiangella; species Wenzhouxiangella psychrophila. Next base: position 6,567 of record NZ_JBHJMQ010000006.1, read on the forward strand.
TCCTGGATCGCCTGGTCAATGTCGCGCTGCCGAGAGTTCGTGACTTTCGTGGGGTGCCGCGGAAGGCGTTCGACGGCCGCGGCAACTACAACCTCGGCGTGAAGGAACAGATCATTTTCCCCGAGATCGACTACGACCAGGTTGATACGCTGCGTGGTATGGATATCGCCATCACCACTACAGCGGCAACGGATGAAGAAGGCCTGGCCCTGTTGGAAGCGTTCGGCTTCCCGTTCCGGGCCAAGTAAGGAGTATAGAAGGTATGGCTAAAGTTTCGATGGTTGAACGCGACGTGCGCCGGGCAAAGCTGGCTGCGAAGTACGCCGAAAAGCGTACCGAGCTGAAGCGCATCATTGCCGATCCCGAAGTGGACTTCGAGGAAAAGCAGGATGCCATGCACAAGCTCAACAAATTGCCGCGTGACTCCTCGCCCGTGCGAGGACGTAACCGTTGCCGTCAGTCGGGCCGGCCGCGCGGCTTCTACCGTAAGTTCGGATTGGCTCGCAACAAGCTGCGTGAAGCAGCGATGCGGGGCGATATTCCGGGTCTGCGCAAGGCCAGCTGGTAAGGAGAGACAAGAGCAATGAGTATGAGTGATCCCATTGCCGACATGCTGGCGCGCATCAAGAACGCGCAGGCGGTCAACAAGCGTGCCGTGAGCATGCCGGCATCGAAAGTAAAGTTCGCCATTTCCGCCGTCCTCAAGGACGAGGGCTATATCCGTGATTTTCGGGTTGAAGAAGATGGCGCCAAGCGGGAATTGACGATTGAACTGAAGTACGTCGAGGGCCGTGGCGTTATCGATCGCCTCGAAAGGTACAGCCTGGCAAGTCGCCGCCGCTACTTCGGCAAGGATGACCTGCCGCGCGTTCTGAACGGGCTCGGCGTGGCCATCGTGAGCACCTCGCACGGCGTGATGTCGGATCGCCAGGCCCGAGCACAGGGTCATGGTGGCGAAGTGCTCTGCCTGGTCGCCTGATTGAGATTTCGGAGAAACTAGAGATGTCGAGAATTGCCAACGCCCCAATAGATTTGCCCAAGGGCGTCGAATTCAACCACGCCGACGGTGTAGTCAAGGTCAAGGGTTCAAAGGGTGAGCTTGAAATGCAAGTCCACCCGACCGTGACCGTGAAGGCCGATGATGGCGTGGTGTCCGTCGCTCCTGGGGCGTCAGGAACAATGGCCATGGCTGGAACCATGCGCGCGCTGATTGCCAACATGGTTCAAGGCGTCACCGATGGGTTCGAGAAGAAGCTCGAGCTGCGGGGCGTCGGTTATCGTGCGCAAGTCCAGGGCAAGAAACTGAATCTGCAGCTGGGGTTCAGCCATCCGGTTGATTTCGAGATTCCCGACGGAGTCACCATTGAGACGCCGAGCCAGACGGAAGTTGTGGTCAAGGGCAGCAGCAAGCAGCTCGTTGGCCAGGTTGCGGCCGAGATTCGCGCCTATCGCCCGCCTGAGCCTTACAAGGGCAAGGGTGTTCGCTACGCTGGCGAGCGCGTTGTGATGAAGGAAGCCAAGAAGGCCTGAGGAATTGACCATGAAGGACAAGAATCAATCAAGACTGCGCCGTGCGCGCAAGAACCGGGCCCGCATCACGCGCTCGGGTCAGGCGCGTTTGAGCGTTCACCGCTCCGGGCAGCACATTTATGCGCAGATCATTGCATCCGGCGGTCAGCACACGATCGCGTCGGCCTCGACGCTGCAGAAGGATGTGGCCGACGGATTGAAAAGCACCTGCAGCGTGGAAGCGGCGCAGGCCGTAGGCAAGAAAGTTGCCGAGCGCGGTCTCGAAGCCGGCATCGAAGGTGTGGCCTTCGATCGCTCGGGATTCAGGTACCACGGACGGGTCAAGGCGCTGGCGGATGCCGCGCGTGAAGCCGGTCTGAAGTTTTAACGCTAACGGAATTCATCATGGCTAGAGATAACAGCACCGACGATCTGATTGAAAAGCTGGTTGCCATCAACCGCGTGGTCAAGGTGGTCAAAGGTGGGCGCCAGTTCAGCTTTACTGCGCTCGCGGTAGTCGGCGACGGCGACGGCAAGGTCGGCTTCGGTTACGGCAAGGCGCGGGAAGTGCCGCTGGCCATCCAGAAGGCGATGGAGCGCGCGCGACGCGACATGGTGCGGATCTCCCTCAATGAAGGGACGCTCTGGCACCCGGTCAAGGCCAGCCACAGCGGATCACGCATCTACATGCAGCCTGCATCGGAAGGTACCGGTGTGATCGCCGGCGGCCCGATGCGTGCCGTATTCGAAGCGATCGGCGTGCACAACGTTCTGGCCAAGAGCCTGGGTTCGAACAACCCCATCAACCTGGTGCGCGCCACGATGAAGGGCCTTCAGGCCATGGCGTCACCCGAGAAGGTCGCGCTCAAGCGCGGCAAGCCGATCGAGGAGGTCCTGGAATACCATGGCTAAAAAGAAAGCTGGAAAGCTGCGGGTGACGCTTGTTCGTTCGGTCAATAATACGATCGGCAAGCACCGCGATACCGTGCGTGGCCTCGGGCTGCGCCGCATGCACCACACGGTCGAATTGGAAGACACGCCGGCCATTCGCGGCATGATCCGCAAGGTCGACTACCTGGTGCAGGTCGAAGAAGCCTGACTTCAACTTTTCTGGACAGTGACATGAAACTCAATTCAATTCAGCCCGCCGAAGGCAGCCGTAGCGAGCGCAAGCGCGTCGGGCGCGGCATAGGCTCGGGTCTGGGCAAGACCGGCGGCCGCGGCCACAAGGGTCAGAAGGCGCGTTCGGGCGGCTATCACAAGGTTGGTTTTGAAGGCGGCCAGATGCCGCTCCAGCGCCGTGTACCCAAGGTCGGATTCCGCTCTGCGGTTAACCGCCATACCGTCGAGTTGCGTCTTTATCAGATCAACGCAATCGACGCCGACGTGATTGACGTCGATACGCTCAAGGAAGCCGGCCTGATCAGCAACGCAACCCGCAAGGTTCGCGTGGTTAACACCGGCGCTATCGAGCGGGCCGTGACCGTGCGGGGTGTTCACGTCACCGCCGGGGCGGCCAAGGCTATCGAGACCGCAGGCGGTAAGGTCGAGTAATGTCAAGTAAATCATCGGAAATGGCCGGCATGCTCGGCGGAATCGGTCGGCTCAAGGAGCTGCGTCAGCGCCTGTTCGTGGTGCTGGTGGCCTTGCTGATCTTCCGTTTCGGCACGTTCATTCCGGTGCCCGGCATCAACCCCATTGCCCTTGTGGAGTTGATGGACATGTCCAGCGGCACCATCGTGGACGTGTTCAACATGTTCTCCGGGGGCGCTCTGGGTCGCTTCTCGATTTTCGCGCTCGGCGTGATGCCCTATATTTCGGCGGCGATCATCATGCAGTTGATGAGTCACGCCATCCCGCAACTCCAGCAGCTGCGCAAGGAAGGCGAGTCGGGTCGTCGCAAGATCACGCAGTACACGCGCTATTTCACGGTCGTACTGGCAGCCTTCCAGTCCTTTGGCGTAGCCGTTGCTCTGCAGAGTCAGAGTGCCGGGGCGGACCTGCCTGTCGTTATTTCGCCCGGGCCGGCCTTCGTCATGGCCGCGGTCATTACTCTGACGGCCGGGACGGTTTTCCTGATGTGGCTGGGCGAGCAAATCACCGAGCGCGGTATCGGCAACGGTATCTCGATTCTGATTTTCGCCGGCATTGTTGCCGGGCTTCCGAGTGCCATCGCCTCGACCCTCGAGCTTGTGCGCACGGGGCAGCTGGGCATTCTGACAGCGACTTTCTTCCTGGTACTGGCGATCGCGGTCACGGGATTCGTGGTCTTTGTCGAGCGCGGCCAGCGTCGTATAACCGTCAATTACGCACAGCGACAGGGCCGACAAGCCTATCGCAGTCAGTCCACGCACCTGCCGCTGAAAGTCAATATGGCCGGTGTGATCCCGGCAATTTTCGCTTCCAGCCTGGTGCTGTTCCCGGCAACCATTTCGACCTGGTTCGGCGAGGCGGGACAATCGGGGGTGTTGCAGAACATTGCGCAGCAGCTCAGCCCAGGGCAGCCGATCTACATCGCCATCTTTGGCGGTATGGTCATGTTTTTCTGCTTCTTCTATACCGCGATCGTCTTCAATTCCAAGGAGACGGCTGACAACCTGAAGAAGTCGGGGGCATTTATTCCGGGTATTCGCCCGGGGCGCCAGACGGCCGAGTACATCGACTATGTGCTGACCCGCCTGACGCTGGTCGGCGCGTTTTACCTGGCAGCGGTCTGTCTGCTGCCGGAGTTCATCCTTTTGCAGTGGCAGAACGTGCCTTTCTACTTCGGCGGTACTTCGCTGCTGATTATCGTGGTTGTCACGATGGATTTCATGGCCCAGTTGCAGGCCCATCTGATGTCACATCAGTACGACAGCCTGCTTAAGAAGTCCAACTTGAAGGGTTATGGCCGTAGTGGCGTGGTTCGCCGCTGACTAGGGGCCGAGTCGCGGTCGGAATGATTGGAGAGCAGTAATGAAGGTTCAGGCATCAGTCAAAAAGATCTGCCGCCACTGCAAGGTAGTGCGCCGGAAGGGCGTGGTCTACGTTATCTGCAGTGATCCCAAGCACAAGCAGCGGCAGGGATGAAACAGTTCCGTTTGACGGGGTTGGCAAGAGCCGGAAAACCCGGTAAAATTGCTGGTTTGCGTCGAGCGGACGTGATGGTTTACGGAGCAAGCAAATGGCACGTATAGCAGGCGTCAATCTGCCCGTCCAGAAGCATACCTGGGTGGCATTGACTCACATCTACGGCATCGGTCGAACCCGGGCCTACGAAATCTGTGAGGCCACCGGCGTGGCCCCGGATACGAAGGTGCGCGACCTGACCGAGGCGGAGCAGGAAAAACTGCGTCAGACGATCGGTCAAATGAGCGTCGAGGGCGATCTGCGCCGCGAGGTGTCGATGAACATCAAGCGCCTGATGGACCTGGGCTGCTTTCGCGGTCTGCGCCATCGCCGTGGGCTTCCGGTTCGCGGCCAGCGCACGCGTACCAACGCCCGTACCCGCAAGGGTCCGCGTCGTCCGATTCGTTGAGGTAGGAACAGATGGCCAAGCAGCAGAGCGCAAAACCGAGAAAGAAGGTCAAGAAGACCGTGGTCGACGGCATTGCACACGTGCATGCCTCGTTCAACAACACGATCATCACGATTACCGACCGCCAGGGCAACACGGTTTCCTGGGCCACTTCCGGCGGTTCCGGCTTCCGCGGTTCGCGCAAGTCGACGCCGTTTGCAGCCCAGGTGGCCGCGGACAACGCCGGCCGAACGGCTCAGGAGGTTGGAATGAAGAATCTCGAAGTACGCGTCAACGGCCCCGGGCCGGGTCGCGAGTCTTCGGTACGCTCGCTCAATGCGGCCGGATTCAAGATCACCAACATCATCGACGTCACGCCGATTCCCCATAACGGCTGCCGTCCACCCAAGAAACGTCGCGTGTAAGTCACCGGCAGGCAGACTGAAGAGATATGGCTAGATATACCGGACCCACCTGCAAGCTCGCACGCCGCGAGGGCGTTGATCTCAACCTCAAGAGCCCTGCGCGCGGCCTCGAGTCGAAGTGCAAACTGAACCAGCCGCCCGGCCAGCACGGCGACAGCCGTCGTCAGCGCCTGTCGGACTATGCGTTGCAGTTGCGCGAGAAACAGAAGGTACGCCGCATGTATGGCGTGCTCGAAAAGCAGTTCCGCAATTACTACAAGGAAGCGGCCCGTCGCAAGGGCGCGACCGGCGAGAACCTGCTCCAGCTTCTGGAAGGCCGCCTGGACAATGTTGTCTACAGGCTGGGCTTTGCCGTGACGCGGGCGCAGGCGCGTCAGATGGTCAGCCACAAGTCGGTCGAGGTGAACGGCAAGGTGGTCAATATTCCCTCCTATCAGGTGCGGCCGGAAGACCGCATTTCGATCCGGGAAAAGGCCAGAAAGCAGCTGCGTATCCAGGAAGCGATCAATGTGGCGCGCGAGCTGGATCTGGTTCCGACATGGATCGACGTGGACTTCGACAAGATGGAAGGTGTGTTCAAGGGCGCTCCCGATCGCGATGATCTGCCGCCGGACATCAACGAAAACCTCATCGTCGAACTTTACTCGAAGTAAGCCGCAGGCTCCAGCAGCCTGCGCTGCAAACGAAAACCGATTTTGGAGAGGCAAACATGTCAGGCCAGATAAGCGAACTTATCGGCACGATGCTCAAGCCCAAGGGCCTGGTTGTGGACGAGATTTCGCCGCGACGTGCCCGCATCACGCTTGAACCGCTCGAACGCGGGTTCGGGCACACCCTGGGCAATGCCCTGCGACGCATTCTTCTGTCGTCGATTCCCGGCAGCGCAATCACCGAAGCCGAGATCGACGGTGTGCTTCACGAATACACGGCTGTTGAAGGCTTGCAGGAAGACATTGTCGAAGTCCTTCTCAACCTCAAGGATGTGGCTATCCGCATGCACAGCCGTGAAGAGGCCACGCTGACCCTGAGCAAGGACAAGGCCGGTCCGGTGACCGCGGGCGATATTCAGCTTGACCACGACATCGACGTGCTGAATCCGGATCACGTGATCTGCACCCTGACGAAGGCCAGCAAGCTTCGCATGCAGCTGAGGGTCACCCGTGGTGTGGGCTATCAGCCGGCCGCGGCATTGAAATTCAACGAGGAAGAGACGCGCACCATCGGCCGTCTCCAGCTGGATGCCTCTTATTGCCCGGTTCATCGCGTGGCCTACAGCGTCGAAAGCGCACGCGTCGGCCAGCGCACCGACCTGGACAAGCTGGTGCTGGATATTGAAACCAACGGCACGATGAGCTGCGAGGACGCGGTAAAACTGGCTGCCGGTATCCTGGTCGATCAGATGTCCGTGTTTGTCGACTTCGTCGCGCGCGAGAAGGACGAGACGGAGACCACGACCGAGAGCTTCGATCCCATCCTGCTGCGCCCGATCGACGACCTCGAGTTGACCGTGCGTTCGGCCAATTGTCTCAAGGCCGAACACATTCAGTACGTGGGCGACCTGGTGCAGCGAACGGAGACCGAGTTGCTCAAGACACCGAACCTGGGCAAGAAGTCCCTTACCGAGATCAAGACGGTGCTGGCGACCCACGATTTGTCGCTGGGTACCCGCCTGGAGAACTGGCCGCCGCCGTCGCTGGCGCGCACCGAGCACTGAGGAGAAAACGATGCGTCACCGTAAAGCAGGTCGCAAATTGAATCGGAATTCGCCGCATCGCCGCGCGATGTTCCGCAACATGACCGCCAGCCTGATCGAGCACGAGCTCATCAAGACCACGCTGCCGAAGGCCAAGGAGCTGCGACGGGTGGCCGAGCCCCTGATCACGCTGGCCAAGGAAGATAACGTTTCAGCCCGTCGCCTGGCGTTCAATCGCCTGCGCGATCGCGATGCCGTGGGCAAGCTGTTCTCTGAGCTCGGTCCACGCTATCGCGAGCGTCCCGGCGGTTATCTGCGAATCCTCAAGTGCGGGTTTCGTCCCGGTGACAACGCGCCGATGGCTTACGTTGAACTCGTGGATCGCCCAGACGCTCCGGGAGCGGAGACAGCCGAATAGCATCCGGACTCTGACCGGAGGTTCAGGAAGCCCGGCCCTTGTTGCCGGGCTTTTTTTGTTTAATGAGACCCTGAAAAGCGCCGGACGGTCCTGACGCTGCCGCGGCAATAAGGCGGAGCCGCGCCTGGGCGGTAAGCTACAATGCATTGCTGTGGGCACTTGTCGCCCCCGCCACCGTTCAACAAGCCGGATTCTCGGATGCGCCGAACCATCATCCTCGCTGCCGCCCTGGCGATCATCGTGCTCGGCCTTTGGGGCACGGCGACGCTATACTTCGATGAAGCCCGCATGAAGGGCTTGTTCGCCGACCGGCTCAGCGAGCGAGTCGGGCGACGGGTCGAGATTGTCGGGGCGCTGCGTTTCAGCCTTTTTCCGCGGCCGGAAGTCGAAGCCGAGGACGTCATCATTGCCGGCCCGGAGGGTGATGAAGCCACGGCAACAATGCGGGCGCAGAGTGTCAGAATGAACCTGCGAATCCTGCCCTTGCTCAAGGGAGAATTAGCTGCGGCGCAGATGCGGCTCAGAGGGGCGGTTATCAACCTGGCAAGCACGGGTTCCGAAAACAGGTCTTCCGGGCCGATGGTGGCCATTCGCTCAAGCGCCAGGCTGCTGTCGGGCCGTTCACTAAGCTTGCAGGATGTAACGCTCCTGATGCCTGGCAGGGTGGACGGGGCGCCGAGAAGCATGAACATCGACTTCATCGAGTTCGATCGTTTCAGCCTGGATCAAAACGTGGCATTCCGGTTCAGTGGGGACCTCGGCGATCCGTTACTCCTTGACGAAGTGAGCGTCAAGGGAATGCTCAATGTGCCTGCGTCCGAGGAACATCCCGTCCGACTTCGCGATATGCAGCTCCGTGGGCGACTGCTCGCCCTCGATGAGCATGTTTCCTTGAGCGGCGACTTGACGGCCGGGCCGGCCGACCCGGTCCGGATCTCGCTGGCCGGGGGGCGGCTGATCGTGGGAGAACGACCATTCGACCTGTCGGTCAGTTATCACGGCGGCGCGAATCCGGCTGCAGATCTGCTCGTCACCGCGGAGGTGCTGGATTGGTCGTCCGTCAGGGAAAGCGCTGCATTGAGCCTGAATCTGGAGCTGGAAACACTCCTGGCGGCGCTGGCCGAACGTATCGACTTGAGATCTCAACTCCAATTCGATCGATTTCGGGTCGCTTCCTCAGAATTCTCGAACGCACGGATCGACTTGCGCTCCCGGCCGGAGGGCATGGGTGTAAACCTTGCCACCGTTTTCCCCGGTGGCTTGATTGAAGCCAGCGGCGTCATGACTGGGCGGGGCGCCGATTCACTCATTGTCGACGTCAGCCTGGCCGACCTCGGGCAGTTGCTCGAGTGGAGGGAGGTGCCGCCTGTCGTTGACGGTAGTGGTGAGGCGACATTGACCCTGAGTTGGCCGATCGAGGATCGTTCAGACTATCGGCTTGAAGGCCGATATGAGCTCTGGGATGGTTACTGGCGCGTCGGGCGTGACCAAGGTGAGCCCGCCGTGAACGAGTACGTCCAGTTCAACGGTGATCTCCGGATGACTCCGGGATACCTGGAGATTCCAAGCTATGAAATCACGGGCAGCGAGCTGTCAGGCACCGGCTGGGCGGCCGTCGAGCTGCCCGACGGCACGCTTGGCGGCGAACTTATGGGTATTGGTATGGAACCTTCGTACCTGGCCCTCTCGGGCAGTCTGACCCGGCCACAATTAACCCGCATGGCGCCCGTTTTACCAGCTGAGCAAGGAGAAGCAGCGCCCTTGGTGGAAGACGAGCCCGAACAGTGACGCTGGAGCAGGAACGTGTAGCCGGCCTGGCGGCGGCGCTGGGCGCTTTCTCCATCTGGGGTCTGGCGCCGCTGTATTTCAAGCTGCTGGGGCATGTGGGCGCTGACGAGATCATTGGTCACCGCGTGATCTGGTCGATGGTCTTGCTCGGCATCGTTCTCGTCGTCCGGGAGCGGGGGCGACTTATTGAATGCATTCGCGTGGAGCGCCGCGTTCTGGTGGCCTTGATGGTCAGCGCGATTCTGATTGCCATTAACTGGCTGGTTTTCGTTTACGCAATCAACACCAATCGAGTGCTTTCGACAAGCCTGGGCTATTTCATCAATCCGCTGGTCAATGTGTTACTCGGGATGCTGATCTTTCGAGAACGACTCGGACGATTGCAAACCATCGCTGTCGTGCTGGCCTTCGTGGGGACGGCATGGATGACCGTGCGTGTGGGCCGGTTCCCGTGGATCGCCTTGTTGCTGGCCTCGAGCTTTGCCCTGTATGGTGTCGTGCGCAAGAAAACCGACGTTGGACCCCTGGTTGGCTTGTTCTGGGAGACCCTGCTGATGACGCCCCTGGCGCTGGCATGGCTTTACTGGCTGGATCGTCGCGGTGTGCTGGTTTTCAATCCGGGGTCGCTTGGCGAAGCCGCACTGCTTGCCGGCACGGGGCTGGTGACGCTCGTACCCCTCGTTCTCTTCGCGACCGGCGTGCGCCGCCTGAATCTGAGCACGATTGGCCTGATGCAGTATCTGGCGCCTAGCATGACCTTCGTGCTGGCCGTTTTTCTGTTTGACGAACCTTTCACCGCGGATCACGCCGTGACCTTCGCTTTTGTCTGGACCGCCTTGATCCTGTTCACGATCGCCGGTTGGAGACACTATCGGCGAGCCCGAATTCTTCCGCGAGAGGCTGCATGAACGACATTGAAGCCACCCAGCGGTCCACGAGCCGTAGATTGGGTTCTCTGCGTGCGCTCAGACCCTTTGTCGCGCGCTATCGCCTGCAGATCGGTTTCGCGTTGCTGTTCCTTGCGGTTTCAGCTGCCGGGGCGCTGGCCATTCCGGCGGCGGTGGGGCAGGTCATCGACCGTGGTTTCATGGCCGAGGACATCGCCAATATCAATCGCTGGTTCTGGCTGCTGTTCGCCGCTGCTGCCATGATGGCAGTCGGGGGCGGTCTGCGATTCTACTGGGTCAGTTGGCTCGGCCAGCGCGTTGTCGCCGACATACGCAAGTCCGTCTACGAGCGTGTGCTGTCGATGAGCCCGGAGTTCTTCAGTACTACCCGCACCGGGGAAGTGCTTTCCAGGCTCAATACAGACACCACCCTGGTCGAGACTCTGGTGGGCTCGACCGTTTCGTTCGGGATTCGCAACCTGCTGATGCTGACGGCCAGTTCGATCGCACTTGTCCTGACCGCGCCCCAGCTTGCCGGCGTGATCGGACTGCTGATTATTCTGATCATCGTGCCCGTGGTGATGCTCGGTCGCTGGGTGCGTCGGCTTTCTCGAGACGCGCAGGATCGTGTGGCCGATTTCAGCGCCCGTGGTGACGAAACCATCAATGCCGTCCAGACAGTGCAGACATTCGCCCAGGAGTCCCGAGAGCAAGGTCGGTTTGATCATGCGGTTGAATCGGCCTTTATCGCCGCACGAAACCGGATCCGGGCCAGCACGCTGCTGATCGTCCTGGTCATCCTGATGACCTTCGGTGCGATCACATTCGTGCTCTGGCTGGGCGCGCGTTCGGTGTTGAGCGGAGAAATGACCCCCGGGCAGCTCGGCCAGTTCGTGCTTTATGCCGCTATCGCCGCCGGATCGACCGCCAGTCTGAGCGAGATCTGGAGCCAGTTGCAGCGGGCCGCGGGTGCGATGGAGCGGCTGGCGGAACTGCTCGATGCGCAGCCGTCCATCGTCAGCCCGGAGTCGCCCCAGAGCTTGCCGCAGGGCCCGCTTTCGGTCGCCTTCGAGGCGGTGGAGTTCGCGTATCCCTCGCGTCCGGACGAAGCGGTTCTCCGCAGTCTGAATTTCGAGGTAGAAGCCGGTGAAACCGTCGCGATTGTCGGGCCATCCGGCGCCGGCAAGTCGACCCTGTTCCAGCTCGTCCTACGCTTCTACGACCCGGATGCCGGCCACGTCAGGCTGGGTGGTGTCGATGTGCGTGACCTCGATCTGCGTGAATTGCGCGGCCGGCTGGGTGTGGTGCCCCAGGATGTTGCGATGTTTTCGGGCAGCGCCGCCGAGAATATTGCCTACGGCCACCCCGAGGCGGAGCCGGACGTCATCGCCCGGGCTGCGCGCTCGGCACACGCCGATGAATTTCTTGAGCGCTGGCCCGATCGATACGAAACCTTCCTGGGCGAGCGTGGTGTGCGTCTGTCGGGCGGCCAGCGCCAGCGCATCGCCATTGCCCGCGCCTTGATCAAGCAGCCGCCCCTGTTGCTTCTGGACGAGGCCACGGCCAGCCTTGATGCCGAAAGCGAACGGCTGGTCCAGCACGCGCTCAATGACATCAGTGCAGATCGCACCGTGCTGGTGATTGCCCATCGCCTGGCGACGGTTCGTCGAGCCGATCGCATCGTCGTGCTCGATCAGGGTCAGGTGGTGGCCCAGGGAAGCCACGACCGTCTGGTCGCCGAAAGCCCACTCTATGCCCGGCTGGCGCGGCTTCAGTTTCTTGCCGAGGACAACTCGCGGGAGCGTTAGCAGGTTTCGATGCAGGTCATTTCCCGGCTCGCTCCGCGCCGTCCCACGAGATCGACGGGAGCGCTTCGCTTACAGGGACCAGTAACGGAACTTCTGACCGCCTACCGAGGCCTCGGCCATGAGTCCTCCACGAGCGTAGTTGAACACCGCAACGCCTTTTTCGTAGCTGGTGGTGGCCGCGCGGCCTTCGGTTGCGGCGACTGCGGTGGCCTGGGCGGAAAACTCGAAACTTTCCCGCTGGAAACGGCGCAGGGCGGCCTCGTCGCGGAAGAAAATCACCTGGCTGTAGGACTGGGCGCCGATCTGCGGACCAATGGTGGCTTGCGAGACCGAGGCGCGACCGACCGGTTTGCCCTGCTCGAACACGATGCCGCGGCCGAAGCCGCCGCCGACCCAGAAGCCGCCCTTGCCGATGTTGGGAAAGACCGCGTAACCGTGGGCCTGGTCCACCCAGCGCTGCAGGCCCGGATCCTTGTCGACAAAGCTGGCCAGGGCTGAACGCGATTCGTTGACGAGTACATCGTCGGACGGCGTCGAGGCGCAGGCGCTCAGCAGTGCGATGAGCAGGGCCAGACCCGGCAGAAATGCGCAATTTCTGAGATTGGCTGACATGGGCAACTCCATTGGCTGGTTGTTCGCAAGGCCGGCGATTACCGACATTTCAGGGGTTCGACGCTTTCGTAGTATAGTTGGTTCCCCGGCAGGAATCGCTCTCGATATCGCATCGCTTTCCTCGCTGGAAGGGAGGATAATCCATGAAGCTCACTGGTAGCTACGCACTCAAGGTCGCCTTGATTTACGCGGCTGCGGGTGCGCTGTGGATCTTTCTTTCCGACTCGGCCGTCGAACAACTGGCTGGCGACACTGCCGTACTCACGGCTTTCCAGACCTACAAGGGCTGGCTGTTCGTGCTTGCCAGTGCGATTCTCGTGTTCTGGCTGAGCTGGCGGGCCCTGGGTGATCAGGCTGGCCTGATTCGGGAGCTCCGACAGTCTGCCGTTGTTTTCGACCGCACCCACGAAGGCGTCGTGCTGACCGACCAGCGCAAGCGGATCGTTTCGGCCAATCCGGCTTTCGAGCGCATGGCCGGTGTCTCCGAGGATCGCTTGCTCGGTCGCGATCTGGCCACCCTGCATTCATCCCGGCACGACAAGCGATTCTTCTCGGAACTGGAACGCTCCATGGCCCAGCAAGGCTACTGGAACGGCGAGATCTGGAATCGAAGCGCGGACGGATCCGAGCGTCCCTTTCTGGCCACCGTGACCGATATCGGGGCCGATCGTGGCGGAAACGATCAGTACGCGTGGATCTTTACCGATATCAGTGATCTCAAGCAGGCCCAGAGGCGGCTCGAACAGCTGGCGTACTACGACACGCTTACCGGTTTGCCCAACCGGTTGATGCTCCAGGATCATTTGCGTCGGCTTCTCGCAGGTGCCAGAAAAGGCGAGGAGCGCATTGCCGTCCTGTTCATCGATCTCGACAATTTCAGGAACGTCAACGACAGCTTTGGTCATCCGATCGGCGACGATCTGCTCGTCATGGTCGCGCGCCGGCTGCGGGGCGGCTTGCCTGCAGGCGCAGGGCTTGCTCACCTGGGTGCCGACGAGTTCGTCATTGATCTGACAGGGACGGATGCTCGCGAGGACGCCACGGCCTGTGCCCGAAAAACCCTGAAAGCCATCGCCGAGCCTTTCGTGCTGGCCAATCGGAGTGAAGTTTACGTCAGTGCCAGTATCGGCATTTGCGTCTCGCCCGATGATGCACAGTCGGTGACCGAGCTGCTTCAATTTGCCAATGCCGCGATGTACCAGGCCAAGCGACGTGGAAGAAATACCTGGCAACATTTCGATCAATCGATGGTGCAGTCGGCCAGCAAAAGGCTACAGCTCGACGCGCGCCTGCGCCACGCGCTCGACGCCCGGGAGTTCGAGCTGCATTACCAGCCCATCGTCGGTGCAAGCCCTCGATACCATGTCTGTGGTGCCGAAGCGCTGGTGCGCTGGCGCTCTGCCGACGGGCGGCTGGTCATGCCGACCGAATTCATTCGTGCCACCGAGGAAAGTGGCCTGATCGTCCCGCTGGGTGACTGGGTGCTCGAACAGGCCTGCGAGCAGGCCGCTGAATGGCACCGCCAGGGTATCGAAGGTTTGCCTGTATCGGTCAACCTGTCGGCGAGACAGTTCCAGACTGGCCGTCTCGCGGAGACCGTCGAGCGGGTGCTCGAGCAAACCGGTCTCCCGCCCGGATTGTTGAACCTGGAGATCACCGAATCGATGCTGATGGAGCAGGTTCAGGCCGGTCAGGATGTGCTGCGACGTTTACGAGCCATGGGCGTGCATATCTCGCTTGACGACTTCGGAACAGGGTACTCATCCCTGTCCTACGTCAAGGAATTCGATCTCGACACCCTCAAGATTGATCGTTCATTCATCATCGACCTGGCTGCCAGGGACTCGGATCGCGACCTGGTGGCGGCCATCATCAGTATGGCGCGCTGCCTGCATCTGAGGGTCGTGGCTGAAGGGGTCGAGAAGATTGAGCAGCTCGACATCCTCACTCAGCTGGAGTGCGATAGTTTCCAGGGCTACTTCTTCAGCCGCGCGCTGCCGCCCGGTGAAGTCCCGGGGGTCGTTGATGCGCTGGGCGGGTTCAGGCCGGATGCGCAATCATCTGGGCAGTGACCGCGACGAAATGACAGATGCTGCCGGCCAGGACGAAGAGATGCCAGATGGCATGAGCATAAGGAATTCGATCTACATGGTAGAAAAGCGTGCCAGCGGTATAGAGAACACCGCCAAGAACCAGCCAGAGCATGGCCGTGGGCGTCACGACCTGGCTCAGCGGCACGAGCGCGACGATAACCAGCCACCCCATTCCGACATAAGTGGCCGTCGACAGCTTCCGGAATCGGCCGGTGAAAAACACCTTGAAGATCACGCCGATGACGGCCAGGCCCCAGATGACCCCAAAAAGGGACCAGCCCCAGCTTCCCTTGAGCGCCGCGATGGTGAACGGCGTGTAAGTACCTGCAATCAGAAAAAAGATGGCGCAGTGGTCGAGAATCTTCAGGCGCGCTTTCCAGACGGGATGACGCGCGGCATGATAGAGAGTCGAGGCCGTGTAGAGCAGTACCAGCGAGGCGACGAAGACCGAGACGCTGACGATCTCGCGGGCTCCCGCATGGATTACGGCCAATGTGATCAGTACAGCGCCCGCACCAATACTGAGAATCGCGCCCAGGCCATGCGTCAGGGCATTGAGCAACTCTTCGCGATGTTCGGGGTTGTGATCCATGCGGTTGACTATAGAACCCGGCATGCCGGTCTGCAACCGACAAGCCCTGCGGCACCCTCGCATAATAAGGTAGGATCAGAGGGTTGCACACACCCGGAATTCGCGCCATGACTTTCATCAAGCGTTTTTTTGCGCTATCACTTCTTCTTGGCCTGTGCGCTTGTGCCGATCAATCGGAGCCGGGTCGAACCGGCTCCGGCGATGAATCGGCCCAGGCAACTGCCGGGCAAACCACGACAGACTCCGAACCAGCGGCTGCCGAGGCAGATGTGGCCGCCTTCGAGGCGTTTGTCGATTCGCTGATCGAGGAAATGCTTCAACGCTCGCCCGAATGGTCTATTTACGAGGGCCGTTACGAGAATGCCGGCGAGGTATCGATACCGAACGCGGCGCATCGTCGCGAGGAACTGGCTTTCATCGCTGACGCGCTTGAACGGCTCGGTCAATTCGACCGCGAACAACTGCCGGTCGACCAGCGTACTGACTACGACCTGTTGCTCAACCGGCTCGAGTCGGGTCGCTTCTATACGCGGACGCTGAGATCGTGGGAGTGGCAGCCGTCGAACTACAACGTCGCCGGTCCCCTGAGCATTCTTCTCAACACCGAATTTGCCCCCTTGCCGGAACGATTGGCCCTGATTCGCGACCGCCTCGAGCAAGTGCCGGCCTACTACCAGGCGGCGCGTGAAAGCCTGGGTACACCCACGCTGGAGCATACGGAGCTGGCCATCAGCCAGAACCGGGGCGGGCTGAGCGTTCTGGAAGATATTCGCGAAGCGGCCAACGGCGCCGAACTCGACGCGGCGTTGTCCGCCTCGCTGTCGGATGCGCTGGCCGGCGCCGAAACCGCCATCGGCGAGTGGGTCGGCTGGCTCGAACAGCGCCTGGCCGACCTGGAGGAATCCGGAGACGCGCGCCCGTTCCGCCTTGGGGTGACACTCTACGAGGAGAAATTTGCCTACGACATCCAGGCCGACTTCACGGCGGCCGAGTTGTATCGCCGCGCCCGGGCGGAAAAGGAGCGCCTGCTCGACGAGATGGACGGCTATACCCGGGAGCTCTGGCCGGAGTACTTTGCCGGGGAGTCCATGCCCGAGGATCGCCTGAAACGCATCGGGCAGATGATCGATCGGCTGTCGCAAGAGCACGTGGCGGTGGAGGATTTCGTGGACGAAATCCGACAGCAGATGCCGCGGCTGGCCGAGTTCGTGCGCGAGAACGACCTGCTCGACCAGGACCCGGACAAGCCGCTTATCGTTCGCGAGACGCCGGAGTACATGCGCGGCTCAGGCGCCATCGCCTCCGTCAGCGCGCCGGGGCCTTTCAATCCGGACGCCGACACCTATTACAACGTCACGCCGCTGGAAACCTTTGGTGAGGAGCAGGCAGCCAGCTACCTGCGCGAATACAACGACTGGATGCTCCAGATTCTGAACATCCACGAGGGTATTCCCGGGCATTACACCCAGTTGCTGCATTCCAACAGGTCGCCCAGCCTGGTCAAGAGCCTGCTCGGCAACGGCGCGATGGTCGAAGGCTGGGCCGTCTATGCCGAACGCATGATGCTCGAGGAAGGCTGGGGTGACCACGCGCCGGAGCTGTGGCTGATGCACGGCAAATGGCTGCTGCGCGTCACGCACAACGCCATCCTCGATTACGCGGTGCACGTGCGCGGCATGGAAAGGGACGAGGCCGTTGAGATGATGCAGGAAGAAGCCTTCCAGGAAAGATCCGAAGCAACCCAGAAATGGCGGCGGCTGACCCTTTCGCAGGTCCAGCTGACTTCCTATTATGCCGGCTATTCAGCGATCTACGAATTGCGCGAGCGGCTCAAGGTGGAGCAGGGCGAAGACTTCGACTTGAAGGCCTTTCACAACGAATTTCTGAGCTACGGCTCGGCACCGGTCGATACCATTGCAGAATTGATGACCGGATCGAACTGACAGCACGCAGCCTCGGAAAATCCGGGGAGGGGAGGGGAAAATATGCCGAGTCTTGACGCCTACACGCTGGCAGTCGTGTCGGGTCTGGCGGCCCTGTTCCTGGCCGTGACGATGGCGGGTGTCTACCTGGCCGGAAACCGCGAACCGGCCATCTTTCGATGGGCCCTGGCCGGCGTCATGATGAGCATTGGCCATTTGATCGGCAATATCGCCCTGTCCGAACCCGATTGGGTCGATCCCGGGGTGGCAATCGCGCTGGGCAATACGGCGATCATGACAGGCTACGGTCTGCTGCTGCTCGGGATCCAGCAGCACCTGGGTTACAGGATGTGGATCATCCCCGTGACCGCCTGCGTCGCCTTCGTGTTCATCGCCGGCTTGTTCTGGCCCGTCATGTTCAATGACACGGTATTTCGCATCAGCGTGCTGACCGTCATTTACCTCGTCCTTTCGTTCGTGGCCGCGACGCTCTTGTGGCGCGCCGCGGACGAGTCGCTTCGGCCCTATCGTCGTGCTGTCGCCGTGGTGATTGTCGTCAATGTGGTGCTGCTCGCGGCGCGCTCCATCTACATCGCTTTGGGAAACGGGGGAGAAGACGACACGGCGATGATGTCGGTCCTGGTTCCGGTGTTTCTCTCGTCGATGCTTTTCTACATGGCGCTGAACGTGTCACTGGCCCTGATGCTGTTTCGCCGCAAGGAAGTCCACCTGCGTTTCCTCGCGCGCCACGATGCGCTGACCGGGCTGCTCAATCGGTATTCGCTCGACGAATACGCCGGCCGGGAGCTGTCGCGGGCCCAGCGCGGCGAGCATGAATTGTCGCTGATCGTGCTCGATCTCGACAATTTCAAGCAGGTCAACGACGAGCATGGTCACGCTGCCGGAGACCGTGTGCTGGCCGAAGCGGCCGCTCGCCTTCAAGGCGTGATCCGTGAAGGTGATATCGCGTTCAGGGTGGGCGGCGAGGAGTTTCTCATTCTGCTGCCCGGGGCCGGCTCTCGGCGCGCCAGCCAGGTCGGTGAACGACTGAGGTTGTCGTTGGTAAAGCACCCGTTTGAATTTCGAGGCCGTGAGATCAGCGTATCCACCAGCGTTGGTGTGGTCAGTTACGACCCGCTTCGCGATGATTGGGAACGCATGCTCCGGCGTGCCGACCAGGCACTCTACCGCGCCAAGAATGCCGGTCGTAACCGCGTCGAGATCGCTGGCCAGCCTCACCCGGCGGGTGCTTGAGCAAAGCCGGGTTGGATCAGCGGATCAGGCCGCGCAGGAGTTCGGTCTTTTGGGTCAGCAGTGATTCATCAGCGCGCGTTTCCACATTCAGCCGAATGACCGGTTCGGTGTTGGATGCTCGCAGATTGAAGCGCCAGGCGGCGAACGAAAGACTGATGCCGTCGGTGCGGTCGATGGCCGGCTCTTCGGGTTCGAAGTGCTTCATCACCCGGTCCATGGCCGCTTGAGGGTCGTCGACGGTGAAGTTGATTTCGCCGCTGCAGGGGAAGGCGCGAATCCGCTCGTCGACCAGTTCGGCCAGTGACTTTCCGGTAATGGCGATGCGTTCGAGCAGAAGCAACCAGGGGATCATGCCCGAGTCGCAGTAGCTGAAATCGCGGAAATAGTGATGCGCGGACATTTCGCCGCCGTAGAGCGCGTCTTCCGAGCGCATGCGCTCCTTGATGAAGGCATGGCCGCTCTTGTTGACAAGGGCGGTGCCGCCGGCGTCGGCGACTTCGGCCAGCGTATTCCAGGTCAGCCGCGGATCGAGAACGATCTTCTCGCCCGGCGATTTCTCGAGCAGCTGTCGGGCAAACAGGCCGACCAGGTAGTAGCCCTCGATGAAGCGCCCCCGATGGTCGAAAAAGAAGCAGCGGTCGAAGTCACCGTCCCAGGCGATGCCCAGATCGGCACCGGCGTCGACGACGGCCCGGGCCGTTTCCTCGCGATTGTTCGGAAGCAGCGGGTTCGGCACGCCGTTGGGCAAATGGCCGTCAGGCTCATGATGGAGACGAACAACCTCCAGCGGCAGGCCTTGGGCGAGCGCGTCGAAAGCCGGCCCGGCGCAGCCGTTTCCCGCGTTGACCACGACCTTTGAAGGGTTCAAGTTGTGGGGGTCGATGAACGACCTGATGCGCTTGAGGTAGTCATCGAATACCGACATTCGCCGGTGCTCGCCCGGCTGGTCGACCGTGAGCGGCTCGAGGCCGGCAGCCAGCAGCGCTTCCATGTCTTTCAGGCCGGTGTCGGCGCTGATCGGGATGGCCTGCTCGCGAACCATTTTCATGCCATTGTAATCGGCCGGATTATGGCTGGCGGTGATCATGATGCCGCCGCCCATGCCGTCCATCGATGCGGCGTGGTAGACCACCTCGGTGCCGCAAAGGCCGATATCGCGCGTGTCCACGCCGGCCCGGTTGAGCCCCCGGGCCAGTGCGGCGGCCAGGGACTGGCTGGACAGGCGCATGTCGAATCCGATGGCCACCGGGCCGGCCGGCTGCACCACCCGGGCGTAGGCCTGGCCGATCAGGAAAGCGCGCTCCTCGTCTAGCTGGTCGGGCACACGCCCGCGGATGTCATACGCCTTGAACGGCGAATTCTCGAGAGTCTGCATGCTTGATTACTGCCGTGATGAGCGATGGCCTTAATCGTAACCCAAGGCAGTCCGGTGTGGCATCCGAGTGGATTCCCGAAGCGCCGTTGCATAGAATGAAAGCCAGTCTGGCTGCGAAGGAGGCGGGCCCATGCTGACCCGGTCTTTCCGCTTCATCGATGCCGAAGGGCAATCGCAATCCTATGTCGACCGCAAGCGCGCCCTCTGGCTGCTGTCGGCCGTGTATCCATTGTCCCCCGTATTTGCCGTCGTCCTGTACGAGCTCAGCGGCAGCGAATGGATGCTGGCCGTTCCGATCCTGTTCAGCTACGGCCTGGTGCCGTTGCTCGACAGCCTCTGCGGCGAAGATCGCAGCAACCCGCCCGAGCAGACCGTGCCCGAACTGGAGAGCGATCGCTACTACCGGGTGCTGACCTGGCTGGCTGTGCCCCTGCACGCGATCTCGCTGATCGTGGCCGCCGCCTGGGCCGCAACCCAGGGCTTGAGTCCGGGGGGATGGCTGACCCTGGCCGTCGTGGCCGGTCTGGCTTCGGGGCTCGCGGTCAACACGGCGCATGAGATGGGGCACAAGCAAACGCGTATCGAGCAATGGCTGAGCCGGCTGGCCCTGGCCGTTCCCGTCTACGGACATTTCACCGTTGAGCACAATTTCGGCCACCACAAGCACGTGGCCACGCCCGAAGACTGTGCCAGTGCACGGATGAATGAGTCGATCTATCGATTTGCATTGCGTGAGATGCCCGGCGGGCTCAGGCGGGCCTGGCTCATCGAGCGCCGCCGCCTTGCCCGACGGGGCCGGGGCGCATGGAGTCCGCGCAACACGATCCTCCAGTCCTGGCTGATGTCCCTTCTGCTGCAGGGCATGCTGGTCATGCTGTTTGGATGGCCGACGCTGGCCTTTCTGATGATCCACAATATCGTCGCCTGGTTCCAACTGACCAGCGCCAACTACGTCGAGCATTACGGCCTGCTTCGGCGCAGGATGGCCGAGGGCGATTACGAACGTTGCCGGCCACATCACTCGTGGAACAGCAACCACGTCTTTTCCAACCTGCTGCTGTTCCACCTCGAGCGGCATTCCGACCATCACGCTCATCCGAACCGGCGCTATCAGTCCCTGCGCCACTTCGATGATCTACCGGAATTGCCGACCGGTTACTTCGGAATGTTCCTGCTTGCCTACGTGCCGCCGTTGTGGTTCCGGGTGATGAATCCCCGGCTTCTGGCCCTGCCGCATGTGGACGGCGATCTCGCGCGGGTGAACCGTTGAGTCTCGCGATGTTTCGCGAGGCTGTCCAGCTCCTGATTTATCTGCTGGAAGGAATCGGCATCCTCGTCATCGTGACCGGTTTCCTGGTGGCCACGCTGATGTGGCTGCGCCACCTGTTCGGCCGCTCGATGCATGAGAACTACGTGGCCTATCGCCGCCAGAGTGTGCGCGGGCTTATCCTCGGACTGGAGTTCCTGGTCGCCGCCGACATTATCAAGACGGTGGCTGTCGACTACACCCTGGAAAGCGTGCTGATGCTCGGAATGATCGTCCTCATTCGCAGTTTCCTGGTTTACACGCTGCATCTCGAAATGCGAAACCACGCTGATTAGCGGGCCGCTACCGACCCTCGACCCATTCGATTGCCGACTGCAGGAGCTCGCGGCTGTTTTCGAGATTCAGCTTGCGCTTGATGTTGGCGCAGTGGGTTTCAACCGTCTTGGTGCTCACGCTGAGCCGTTCGGCGATTTCCTGGTTGCTATGCAGCAGCCCGAGGAGCTTGAAAATCTCGGACTCGCGCCGGCTCAGCAACAGGTTCCTCGGTTTGAGGCTCTTGGGGACCGGACAGTCCTGGCAGGCATCAGCGCCCAGGCCGCGCCTTTCGCAATCGACCATCAAGCTCAAGTAGTACTTCAGGCGTGATTCCGGTGCCCGGGCCGGGAAGAAGCCACAGGCATCATTTCGTTTGAATGGCAGCGTGGCGCCGGCATGCCGCCGCTCCGACACCATGATCAGCTTGGGTTTGTGGCATCCCTGCGACAGGGTAGGCACGATTTGCGGCGCCAGTTCGACATCCAGGACCAGGATGTTGATGCAGCCCCGGGCGATTGATTCGATGGCTTGCTCCACCGTCTGAAGTTGAACGCGTACGTCCTTGCGTCCTATTTCAGTGAGTGCCTGTTGTAGCCCGCGCGCAAAGATCTCGCTGTTGATGAGGATTGATACCTGAATGGCGGAATCGTGCATGTACCGATTGCTGGTTTAATTAGAAAGAATGCAGATCATGGCACGCTTATTTCCTTGATGAAAATCAGGGAATCCCCGATAGACGGACTTTCGTGAAGGCATCGATGATGGGCGTCCGGATCGTAAAAGGTGTCTGAATCGCATGTTTGACGAAAGGAAGCAGGAAACCCGTGGGTGCATCCAAACGCCTGTCACGCAAACATCCGGGCTGCAATTGGATCCGGTGGGCAGGGTGGAGTTCTCTGGCGTATTGATGCAATCGCCTACCTGCAGCGGAATCTGAATTGTCTAGGGGTCGAATCGGGGGATTGCCTATGCGTGATTCGAGCAGAAACGATGCCGGGCGATGCGATCTGGAACAGGCAGGTCGCGGAATGCCGAGCAACGTGACCCGCTACGCGGCCGGTGACTGCCTGCTCGGCAGTCTTCGAAAGGCGCTTGAACAGCCCGGTGTGACCTGCCTCGAGATCCGAGATCAAGGACACATCTGGCTCGATGCCGATGCCGGTCAGTTCTTCGCCGAGATCGATTCGCCGTCCGAGTTCTTCTCGATGCCCGAGTCTTCGCTGAAGATTTCAAGCGCACGGTCGTTTAATTCTGACTGGCCGGCTCGACCGGTTGATGAGCTTCTGTATCAGTCGGCCTGGTACGGCCCGGAGAACGCATTGCTGGAAGACTGTCATCCATTCGATGTCATCCAGCTTCGCTGTTGGCCCAACTTCACCCGCCTGCCCCACACCCGCCATGTTCTGCCCCTGTCTTCACTGCTCTCGCGGCGGCCGACCAGTCTGTCGTTCGCTTATCGAATGATGCGAATTCCGGAAGCCGATGCATTGCGTTTCTACAGCGCGGTGACAGCGGCCGGCTATGTCCGGTTGATCAGTTCGCAACCCAAAGCGGCTGCAGGTGACGGCCCGCCCCAGTCCGACGAAACGGCTCCAGCCGGCAGCTTCTGGTCGCGGCTGTTCGAGCGCATTTCGGGGTTGTAGCCATGGGAAGCCAGCTGCACAAGATTCTTTTTGCCGGACCGGTCGGTGCTGGCAAGACAACGGCGATAGCCGCAGTCAGCGATTCACCGGTGATTCATACGGATGCGCGTGCCAGCGACGAAGTCGTCGAACGCAAGCAGAGTACGACCGTGGCCATGGATTACGGTACCTTGCAGATCGACCCCAAGCTCACCATTCAACTGGTTGGCACGCCGGGACAGGCGCGCTTCGGTTTCATGTGGGAAATCCTCTCGCAGGGCGCCATCGGCGTGGTCGTTCTGGTCGACAACGCAAGCCCCGATCCGCTTGCGGACATGGCCTTCTACCTCGAGGCCTTCGACGGACTGCTCGAGCGCCGGGGTGCGGCTGCAGTAGTAGGTGTCACCCGTTGCGACATTTCCTCCCAGCCGGGCCTGGCGGCCTACCGCGATGAACTCGAGCGTCTCGGACGGCGTTTGCCGGTATTCGAGGTCGACGCACGCGAGCGTGGTGATGTCAAGGTGGCCCTGTTGGCGCTGGCCGCTGAGCTCACCCCCGCGATACACCGGCGGCAACCGGCATGATGCTGGATCTGCATTCGAAGGATCGGGTTTCTCCGGTGCTTTGGCTCCAAGGGTTCGGCGCCGGCTTCGGCGAGCGCGTGGTGCTGGCCGAGATCGACCTCGAGATTTCCCGTAACGGTCTGGTCGCCCTGATGGGGCCGACCGGGGTGGGCAAGTCGACCCTGCTGCGCACGATCTGCGGTGTGGCCCGGCAGAACGCCAACTTCAAAACCTGGGGCGAGATGCGCTATCAGGGTTTGATGCCGGGCGAGTCCGGCTGGCCCAGCCTGGTGGTCCAGGATGCCCGCCTGCTTGTCTCGACCGTTCAGGAGAATCTGGTCAGCGGGCTATCCGACCGCTCAAGCCTGACCCTGCCCGAGCAGCGTCAAGCGCTCACACGCTCGCTCGAGCGCCTGGGATGCAGCGAGCTGATGGCGTGCCTCGATCAGCCCGTGGTCGATCGCACGCTGACTGATCAGCGCCTGATCGCCATCCTTCGGCAAAGCCTGGGCGACCCCCCGCTTCTGTGCGTGGATGAGCCGGCCGTGGGGCTGGATGAGGCTGGCGCGGATCGGGTTCTTGCCCTCCTGCGGCGCCTTGCCGAGCGTCGGCCCGTGCTGATGGCCACCCACCACCAGGGCCAGGCGCGATCGCATGCCGATCGAGTCGTGCTGCTGGTCAGCGGGCGCATCGGAGAACAGGCGCCAGCGACGAGCTTTTTCGCCGGGCCGTCCAGCGATGCCGGCCGTGAGTTCATCCGCCTGGGCACCTGCTCCAGTCCCAGCCCCGACATTGCGTCCGAAGTGCTCGATGACGAGACACCGCCGCCACCGCCGCTGCCCGAGCAGGCCCGGCGTGCAATGAGCGCCTGGGCCGGTCCGCGTGGATTCGTGTGGCTCGAGCCGGGGCGGCTTGCGGGTACGCCCAGGCCCGGCGTGGTCAGTGAGGTTGCGCAGGATCTCGATGCGCTCGCCCGCGTCGGCGTCACTCGACTGCTGACGCTCCTGGAGGATCCGCTCGACTGCGACGCCGACCTGGCCCATCGCGGGATGGAGGCTGT
Organism: Wenzhouxiangella psychrophila; assembly: GCF_042310375.1. NCBI lineage: Bacteria > Pseudomonadati > Pseudomonadota > Gammaproteobacteria > Chromatiales > Wenzhouxiangellaceae > Wenzhouxiangella > Wenzhouxiangella psychrophila. The sequence continues at coordinate 31,266 of NZ_JBHJMQ010000006.1, forward strand.
TCACGTGCCCGTCGACGACATGACCGCGCCCACCATTACCCAGGCGGTGACTTTCTGTCGCCAGATCTGGCGATGGTTACAGCAGGGGGAAGTGGTCGCCATCCACTGCCATGCCGGGCACGGTCGTACAGGTACGGCGCTGGCCGCCTGGCGCATCTGGCGGGGGGCGTCCGCGGTCGATGCCATCGACAGCCTGCGCCGCATCGAGCGCCGCTGGATTCAGTCGCGCGAGCAGGTCGAGTTCCTCGAACGATTCGAAAGCTTCATGCAAGCGTCCGGCCGGTCGTCTGACGACCGCAGTCCGGGCGAGCGTGATTCCGTGTAGTTCAACAACCAAACCAACCAACTAAGGAGGAGTACCCATGTCCGATTTCGATTCAGCCCTGCAGCAGGCCGTTCAGAGCATCCCGGAGTGCCTGGCCGCAGGCTATGTGGATCTCGAGTCGGGAATGCTGATCGGCATCAAGACCGTCGATTCGCACCCGGATGAAGTGATGGACATGCTGGCGGCCGCGACCGCGGAAATGTTCCAGGGGCCCAATGTCGTCGCTATCGAGCGCATCTTCAAGAAGGCTCGGGGCGTCGAGGACGACGGTTCGCACTATTTCCAGGAGATGATCGTCAACAGCGACAACCTGATTCATTTTTTCATGCGAGCCAAGCAGTCACCGGACCAGGTGGCCTGTTTCGTTTGCCGCCGTTCAGCCAATCTCGGCATGGTGGTTACAAAGGCGCGTCAGGCCATGGCTACCGTTGAAGCGTCAGCCTGAGGTATCAACAACGGAAGGGAGATCCGGCCCGGACTTCCGGGGCGGAGCCCATCCACATGGGGAGCTTGAATCTTGAATCAGGGAACCGCCAACCAGCCGGCCGGGGTCGATCATCCCCGCGGTACGCGTGTTCGCTCCATCCTGCGCGGGCTCATGGGCTCGACGGATGGTAGCGTCAATGCCGCCGCCGCGATCACCAGCGACGGCATGGTGATCGCCTCGGTGTTGCAGGATGGTGTCGACGCCGACCGCTTCGCCGCCATGTCCGCTTCGCTCCTGGCCCTGGCCGAACGCGAAATCGACGAGATCCAGCGCGGGCGGCTGCGGCAGTTACTGATCGAGGGTACGGAGGGTGCCGTGTTGCTGGTCCAGGCTGGTGCCGGCACCGTGCTCGCCGTTTCGGCCGAGCCCGGGGCGCTCATGGGCAAGGTGTTTCTGGAAGCGCGGCGGGCCGCAGCTGAGCTCCAGGGATGCCTGACGACAGTGGAGTAGCGGGCGACGACATGCAGGTCCGTTATCAGCAGCAACTGGTCGACGTTCGCGACGGTGAAACTCTGTTGTCCGCTCTGCTGCGCCAGGGCCTACCGGTACGCTATTCCTGTCGGGCCGGGACCTGCCATACCTGTTTGATGCGGGCAACCAGTGGGCGGCCGCCGGAAGCGGCCGGCCGAGGACTTGGTCCAGAATTGATCGAGCGGGGGTTCTTCCTGCCGTGCAAGTGCCGGCCGACCGGACCGCTGGAGGTCGAGCAACCTTCCGTATCGAAATTGGCGACGGGCTGTCAGGTGATGGAGGCAAAAATGCTCGCCCCCGATATTCGTTGCCTGCGCCTGCGTTCGCACCCCGGTATCGACCCGAAGCCCGGCCAGCATGTCCGGGTGTTGCATCCCGAGGGCGCCACGCGCTGCTACTCCGTGGCCAGTTTGCCGCAACGGGACGGTTATCTGGAACTCCATGTACGACGAGTCGAGGGTGGCCGGGTCAGCCGCTGGCTGGTCGATGAAGTGGCAGTAGGTGACGGGATCGACTTGTTGCCGCCGTCCGGCGATCTGATCAACCCCGAGCCCAAGGCGGGTCGCGACCTTCTGCTGGTGGGGACGGGAACAGGCCTGGCACCACTGGCGGCGATATTGCGCGAGGCGCTGGCCGAAGCGCATGCTGGCCGCATCTGGCTGCTTCACGGCGTACGTGGACGCCCGGATCTGTACGCAGACACCTGGCTGCGCGTGCTCGAGTCTGCGCATCCCCGCCTCACCTACCTGCCTTGCTGCACCGCCGAACCGGATTGGCCGGAGTGTTTTCACGGGCGCGTCACAGACCTGCTGGCGGAGCAGCTGACAGCTGCATTTGAAGGGCGTGTTCTGGTTGCCGGCAGGCCGGATATGGTCGACGCGGTTGCCAGCCTCTGCCGGGAGCGCTGCGAGTCAGCGGAAGTGCGCGGTGATCCTTTCCTTTTTGGCCATGAAGCCATCCCCACCGCTTCGAGTGGTGGTGAAAGGCGGGTACCACCTCCGGACCCCGAGCTATGGAGCAGGCTGGGCAACGGTGAGCTGCTGCGCGAAGTATTACGCGACTTCTACGATATCGCCTTCGAGGATGAGCATCTGGGCCCGTATTTCCACGGCGTGACCCGCCAGCGACTGCGCGAGAAACAGTATTCGTTCCTGCGCAGCCTGATGCTCGGAACGCGGGACTACATGGGCCAACGGCCACGCAACGCCCATCACTGGATGGTAATTCCGGACTGGCTGTTCGATTATCGGCTGGAATTGATGGAGCAGTGCATGCGTGATCACGGGTTGACCGAACCCTGGATCGGGCGCTGGCACGCACTGGAAGCTTTCTTCCGCCGCGATATCGTCAAACAGGCACCCTGGCCGCGTCGCATCGGGGAAAACGATGTTCTCCTGGACGGCCTCGAAGAGGCTGTGCTGGAGGACGGCGGTCACTGCGACGGTTGCGAGCGAATCATAAAGCGGGGCGAGTCGGTCAGTTTCCACCTGCGCGAGGGGAGCCTTTACTGCGGTGATTGCAGCCGGCCCTCCTCGAATGACGGGACGCGGGGATTGTCCGCGTGACGGCCATGCGAATGGGCGACTTCGGACTGGTCAGCAGCGTTCCCCAACGCAGCTGGCAGGCCTTGACGCAAATCGATTCTGTCGCGTTCGTGCACGTGGACCTGGATGGCCGCATCCAGTATGCCAACGCCGGCGTATCGCGCATTTTCGGCTACATGGCCGGGGAGCTGATCGGGCACTCGATCGAGGTGCTGTTGCCCAAAGCGCTCAGAGAGCGACATGCGGGGTACCTGTCCGACTACATCAGCCGTCGCGCCGCCGGGCGGGTTCGGGCCTCACCGATCGTTCGCCAAACCCGACACTTTCCACGCGAACTGCGGTCCCCGGACGGTGATTTCCTGCGATTCGCGGCTGTTGCATCCGACGGGCGGGAGATTCCCATCTCCCTGACCGTCAATGAAGTTCACTCCGCATCGGGCGAACTCGCAGGCTTCGTCGGCATGATCGTCGATTGCTCGGATGAACACGCGTTGCAGGAGCGGATTCGTCACCAGGCCCTGCACGACGAGGCCACGGGCCTTCTCAACTGGCGGGGGCTCCACGAGGCGGTAGTCAGGCTCGATCGCAACAATCGTCAGGCCTGTCGAGGCGACGGGCATACCTTGCTGAACATCGACATCGATCACTTCTCCGCGCTCGCCTTCGAATGCAAGGCTGTCGCCGATCATGCCATCGTTCTGGCCGCTCACTGGCTGCGCGATCGAGTCGAAGAGTGGAGCCCGGCGGGTCGGGGGATGGTGGCAAGGCATTTCACCGCAACGGAGTTCCTGGTCCACCTGGCCGATACGAGCCATGAAAATGCGAGCGAGTTTGCCGAGACCTTGAGGGAGGCTTTTTGCAGCCTCAATCTTGGTACCGACATCAACCCCTTTTACACGACGCTCAGCATTGGCGTGGCGCGAGCGGATGCCGGCATGACGCTCGATTACCTGCTGGCGCGGGCCGCCAATGCCGGCTATTTGGCCCGGGCGCGCGGTCACGATCGTGTCGTTGTGGCCGCTGAAGATGACACGCAGATCTACGCGTTGGGGCACGAGATTCGACACGCGTTGCGGGCCGGACGCATCGACGTGCATGCCCAGCGACTCGTCCCGCTGAGCCGACTACACGATGGCGATGAGTCGCCAAAATTGTATTTCGAGGTCCTGTGTCGACTCCGTGACAGGAGGGATGAGCTGATCGAGCCGGGGCGGGTTTTCCCGGCAGCCGAGAAGCTTGGCCTGGCAGTTGCGCTGGATTTGCATATGATCGGCCGAGTGCTCGGGGCGCTGGCCCGCCACTGCGCCCGCCCGGCAGCGCTGGAGCAATGCTCGATCAACCTGTCCGGCATCACCCTGTCGAGTGATTCCGTTTTCGCCGAGATTCAAAGACTCATCCGAGTCCACGGAGCCGATCCCCAAAAGCTATGCTTCGAGATTACCGAGAGCTCTCGCATTCGTGACCGGCAAGTGGCTCTGCGCAACGTTCAGCAGTTGCGGGGCATGGGCTGTCGCATCGCACTCGACGACTTCGGCAGTGGATACTCGAACTATCAGAGCCTCATTCAGTGGCCGATCGATATCGTCAAGATCGACGGCAGCTATATTCGGCGGATACTCGAGGCAGGAGCGCTCAAGACAGATGTCGAGGGGATGATCGCCTCGGCCAAGGCCCGTGGGATCGAAATCGTGGCCGAATATGTCGAGAGCGAGTCCGTGAGTCGGGCGCTCAAGAGGATGGGTGTCGACTTTGCCCAGGGCTTTCGTTTTCATCGAGCCGAGCCGATCGAGCGGTTGCTGCGCCGTCTGGATGGTCGTGACAACGAGTCCGCTTGATTCGATGGGGTGGTGTGGTCAAAAGCTCCATGCCGCGCAGGGCGCGGCATGGAAGAAATTCCGGCGGGCGCGAATCAGAAGCGCAGGCCGATGGCGGTCGAAAACACCCAGGGATCGATATCGGCCTTGATGCGGCTGTCGAGGTCGACTTCGAAGCCGTCGCCATCCACGGTCGTGGTACGCAGTTCGGCGTCGGCCTCGATATCGATCCAGCGCAGGTCGAAGTTGACGAACCAGGCGTCGTTGAGCGCCACGTCCGCACCCAGTTGCAGGGCGATGCCGAAGGAATCGTCGATCGTCATGTCCGTATTGCCACCGGCATAGTCGGTGCCCAGGGCGGTATTGGACGTGCCGATGATGCCCTGATGCAGGGAGTCGGTGGTCTTTTCGTCGAAGAACTTGGTGTAGTTCAGTCCCACGCCGGCATAGGGGCGGAAGGTCTGGTCAGGACGGAAGTGGTACTGCAGGCTCAGCGTGGGCGGAAGGTGCTTGGTACTGCCGAGCTTGCCCAGGCCGGCCAGGGCGCCGTCGCCTTCGACACTGTGATTGAACGGCCAGGCGGCGAGCAGTTCGACGCCGAGATGGTCGGAGGCCATGTAGGTGACGTTGATGATCGGGCGCGTATTCTCGTCGACGTCGATCCGGTAATCATCGAGTTCGATGCCCTCGAAGACCAGGTTTCCGCTGTCGGCGTCCGGGGCAACATGGCCCAGGCCGAGTCGGAGCAGCCAGTCGCCCTGGGACTGGGCCAGTGCGTTGACGGAGAAGAGGGCCAGGGCGGCCGTGAGCAGCAGTTTCTTGTGGTTCATTTGCATGCCTCCATGGGCGGTCAGGGGTCTGTTGACGTGGCGCAGTCTATGTTCAGCGAGGCGGCGTGGATTTGACTGACATCAACTTTCCCGGAATCCCTGCGAAGGGCGGGTGTCGACGACTTGGTGATACCATTGGCGCGCTGCCAAAGCTGGAATTTCCGACCCATGTTCGACAAGTCTTTCACCATTGCAGGATTCGATGACGAGCTGGCCTCCGCGATGCGCTCGGAAGAGCAGCGCCAGGAGGATCACATCGAACTGATCGCCTCTGAAAACTACGCGAGCCCGCGGGTGATGGAGGCGCAAGGCTCGGTGTTGACCAACAAGTATGCCGAGGGCTACCCGGGCAAGCGCTATTACGGCGGTTGCGAGTTCGTCGACATCGCGGAAAATCTCGCCATCGAGCGCGTCAAGCAGCTCTTCGGCGCCGGCTATGCCAACGTCCAGCCGCATTCGGGTTCACAGGCCAACCAGGCGGTCTACATGGCGCTGCTCAAGCCCGGCGACACGATCCTGGGCATGGACCTGTCCGAGGGCGGGCACCTGACCCACGGTGCCAAGGTGAACTTCTCGGGGCGGCTCTTCAATGCCGTCCACTACGGGCTGAACCGTGAAACGGGCGAAATCGATTACGAGAAAATGGCCGAACTGGCCCGCGAGCACAGGCCGAAAATGCTGATCGGCGGTTTCTCGGCTTATTCCCGCGTGGTCGACTGGGCCCGCATGCGCGAGATCGCCGATGAAGTGGGCGCCTGGTTCATGGTCGACATGGCGCATGTCGCCGGGCTGATCGCCGCCGGTGTCTATCCCAATCCGGTACCGCATGCCCATGTCGTGACCTCGACCACGCACAAGACCCTGCGCGGGCCGCGCGGCGGCATCATCCTTGCTGCCGGTGACGATGAGGCTATCGTCAAGAAATTCCAGTCACTGGTCTTTCCGGGTTGCCAGGGCGGGCCGCTGATGCACGTTATCGCGGCCAAGGCCGTGGCCTTCAAGGAAGCCCTCGAACCCGATTTCCGCGATTACCAGCAGCGGGTTGTCGACAATGCCCGCGCCATGGCGGACGTCGTCATGGATCGCGGCTACAAGGTCGTATCCGGCGGATCGGACAATCACCTGTTTCTGATCGACCTCATCGACAAGGATATTACCGGCAAGGACGCCGAAGCCGCGCTCGGCCGCGCCAACATCACGGTCAACAAGAACACCGTGCCGGGCGAGCCGCGCTCGCCCTTCGTGACCTCAGGCCTTCGCATCGGCACGCCGGCGTGCACGACGCGCGGCTTTACCGAAGACGACTGCCGCGAACTGGCCGGCCTGATGTGCGACATCCTCGACAATTTGGGCGACGAATCCGTCGAGGCCCGCGTCAAGGAGGCCGCCCTGGCGTTGTGTCGCAAGCATCCGGTTTATGTTCAATAAAGGCTTCAGGGTTCAGGGTTCAGGTTTCAGGCGGCAGCCGAGGGCCTTGCCGGGCGTTTTCGCCGCCCGGAACACCGAACCCGGAGCCCCGAACACATAGCCCATGTGGTGCCCGTTCTGTAATCACACTGAAACGCGCGTCGTCGACTCGCGTTTGGCTTCCGATGGGTTCCAGATTCGGCGTCGGCGCGAATGCGCCGACTGCGGGGCGCGCTTCAACACCATGGAGACACCGGCGCTCAAGGCGCCCAATGTCATCAAGGCGGACGGCTCACGCGAGGCGTTCGACGAGGACAAGCTCAGGCGCGGCATGCTCAAGGCGCTGGAGAAGCGGCCGGTGGAAACGCAGCTGGTCGAACGCGCAATGCGCAAGCTCGTGCGCGAGGTTCGCACCCTCGAGGAATCGGAGATCTCGAGCCAGCAGCTGGGCGACTGGGTTGCCGCAGAACTCTCTCAGCTCGATCAGGTCGCGTACGTGCGCTTCGCCTCGGTCTACCGTCGCTTCGAGGATGTACAGGCCTTCCGCGAGGAAATCGAAAGACTCGAGCGCGAAAACCCCGGCGTCATCGACCGCCGCCAGATTTCGCTGCTCGGCGAAGAAGATAAATGAAGGGTTCAGGGTTCAGGGTTCAGGTTTCAGGCGGCGTGTCGAAGCAACGCGGGGCGGCGTTGCCGCGCGAGGTTGTTGCCATCCGTGTCCTTGAATCATTGCCCGAGCATGCGCAAAGCCCGTCCATAGTAATTTTTCGTCGGAATGGCAAAGCATTTTCGCGGCGAAGCCGCCCTGCGCCGCTGCGCAGTTGCCGGCCTGAACCCTGAACCTTTAGCTCCATGACCTTCACCGCTGACGATCATCGCTACATGGCCGAGGCGCTCAGGCTGGCCGAGAAGGGTCGGCTGACGACCGACCCGAATCCGGCGGTCGGCTGCCTGATCGTCAACGGTGGCGAGATCGTCGGGCGGGGCTGGCATCGGGCCGCCGGCGAACCGCATGCCGAAACACTGGCGTTGCAGCAGGCCGGCGTCCGGGCGCGTGGTGCCACCGCCTACGTCACGCTCGAGCCCTGCAGCCATCACGGGCGGACACCGCCATGCGCCCGGAGCCTTGTCGAGGCGGGGATTGCTTCCGTGGTTTCGGCCATGCCTGATCCGGATGCGCGCGTGGCCGGCAGTGGGCATGATCTGCTCGCACGCGCCGGAGTCACGGTGCGCACCGGGCTGATGGAGTCGGTCGCGCGCGAACTCAATCGCGGCTTCGTCAGTCGCCACGAGCGAGGCAGGCCCTGGGTTCGCGTCAAGCTGGCCGCCAGCATGGACGGGTTCACGGCCGGCGCGGATGGGCGCTCGCAGTGGATTACCGGCAAGTCCGCCCGCGCCGACGTTCAGCACTGGCGCGCACAGGCCTCCTGTATCCTCACCGGCATCGGTACCGTCCTGGCCGACGATCCGCGGCTGAATGTGCGATTGAGCGGCTTCGATCGTCAGCTGTTGCGGGTGGTTGTGGATTCCGAGGCGCGCCTGCCGGACGGCCTTCGCCTGACGAACTTGCCGGGGCCGGTAATCGCGGCCACCTGCGTCGAACCGCCTCCGGTCGAGGGGGTGACCTGGTGGCGCTTGCCACCCGACCTGACGGGTCGAGTCAGCTTGCCCGTGCTGATGGCGCGGCTGGCCGAGCGCCAGATCAATGTCGTGCATGTCGAGGCCGGTCCGACGCTGTCCGGTGCCCTGGTGCAGTCGGGCCTGGTCGACGAACTGCTGGTCTACCAGGCGCCCTGCCTGATCGGGCAGGGTCGGCCGTTGCTCGCACTGCCGGGGATGGAAAAGTTCGATGACCGCCTCCAACTAGAGTTGGTCGATCAGCGCCGTATCGGTTCTGACTGGCGTTTTCTCTACCATTTCGCGTCTCGATAACAAAGCCATGTTTACCGGAATCGTCCAGGCCGTGGGAACGGTCAGCCGGATCACGCCCGCCGAGGCGGGCTGCCGCATGCGCATCGATTGCCCCGAGCTGGAGCCAGCCGGCTGGCAGGCCGGCGACAGCGTGGCCGTGGCAGGATGCTGCCTGACTGCCCTCGAGATTGACGATCGGGGCTTTTCGGCCGATCTGTCTGCCGAAACCCTGGAGCGCACCAGCCTGGGTGGCCTGGAAGCCGGCAGCCCGGTCAACCTCGAACCCGCGCTGGCCGTCGGCGACCGGCTCGGCGGGCACCTGGTCAGCGGCCATGTCGACGGCCAGGCCGAAGTGGTTTCCATACGTCCCGCCGGCGAGAGCCGTGTTTTCCGGTTTCGCGTGCCGCAGTCGCTCTCGCGCTTCATTGCCGAGAAAGGATCGGTCACGCTCGACGGTGTGAGCCTGACCGTCAACACCGTTGCCTCGCGTGAGTTTGAAATCAACCTGATCCCCCACACCCTGGCCGTAACCACACTGGGCCGGTTGGCTCCCGGCGATTGCGTCAACCTGGAGGTCGACCTTCTGGCGCGCTATCTTGAGCGGCTCACAGGAGTTCAAGCATGAGCTTTGATTCGATCGAATCCATCCTCGACGACATCCGCCAGGGCCGGATGGTCGTCATGCTCGATGACGAAGACCGCGAGAACGAGGGCGACCTGATCATGGCCGCCCCGCTGGTGCGGCCCGAAGATGTCAACTTCATGGCTCGCTACGGCCGGGGCCTGATCTGCCTGTCGCTCACCCGCGAGCGTTGTCGGCAGCTCGGGCTGCAGTTGATGGTGCGCGACACCGACCGCCATCACCAGACCAATTTCACGGTTTCAATCGAGGCGGCTACCGGCGTGACCACGGGAATTTCGGCCTATGATCGCGCCCACACCATCCGCGCCGCCGTGGCGCCCGATGCGAATCTGGACAGCCTCACCCAGCCGGGCCACGTCTTTCCGCTCATGGCCCAGCCCGGCGGCGTGCTGGCCCGGGCCGGGCACACCGAGGCCAGCATGGATCTGTCACTGCTGGCCGGCCTTGAGCCGGCCGGGGTGCTGGTCGAGATTCTCAACGAGGACGGCACCATGGCGCGACGGCCCGAACTGGAGGCCTTCGTCAAGACGCATGATCTGAAGATGGGGACGGTCGCCGACCTGATCCGCTACCGCATGAGCACCGAACAGAATGTCGAGTGCGTGCACACGCAAATGGTGGGCACCGCGTATGGCGAGTTCCAGCTCAGGGTCTTTCGCGACCGCATTACCCAGCGCCTGCACTGGGCCCTGATTCGCGGTGAGATCGATCCTGCCGAGTCCTTCCCGGTACGCGTGCACGTCCCGGAACTGCTGGGCGATGTGATGGGTATTACCGAGCCTGGATTCGGCATGCCGCTCGACGCCGTGCTGTCCGACATCGCGCGCCGCGGGCAGGGCATGGCCCTGGTGCTGGGCTATGATGAGGACGATGCGGACCGGCTGGCCGGGCTGCAGGAAGGCGGTACCGGGCCGGACGGCGGTGATCGCGGCCAGGCAGCCAACGAGTTGCGCAGCTACGGCATTGCCGCGCAGATCATCGCCGAGCTGGGCATTCGCCGCATGCAGGTCTTCGGTGCGCCGAAGCGACTGCACGCGCTCGATGGTTTCGGCCTCGAGATCACGAACTATGTCGTTCCGGAAAGAGAGGGCTGAAGCGCAATGACCGAACAGCATCCCGCAGTAGAGGGCAGCCGCATCGCCGTGGTCGTCGCCCGCTTCAATCCCGATGTCACCAACCTGCTGCTGGCCGGCTGCCGGCAGGCGCTGCTCGATGCCGGCCTGAGCGAGGAGCGGATCGATATCCACCCCGTCCCGGGCGCCTGGGAGTTACCCCTGGCGGCGCGGGAGTTGGCTGACACCGGTCACTACGACGGCGTCGTCGTCCTGGGCGCGGTTGTCAGGGGTGAGACCGCGCATTTCGACTTCATTTCCGCCGAATGCGCCCGCGGACTGCAGCAGACCCAGCTCGAGACCGGCGTGCCGGTGGGATTCGGCGTGCTGACGCCCGAAAATGGCGAGCAGGCGATGGAGCGTGCCGACCCCGGGCGCAAGAACAAGGGACGGGAAGCGGCGCTGGCCGTACTCGACATGATCGAATTCAAGCGCGGGGTCGAGGCATGAGCCGACGCCGCACCGTCAGCCCCTTCGAGCCCCGCCGCCGCGCGCGCCGTCGCGCCCTGCAGGCGCTTTACCAGTGGCAGATCAACGACGACTCGGCCGCGGCCATCATCGAGCAGTTCCGCGAAGAGCAGAACTTCGATGGTGTCGACGAAGCCTATTTCGAGACCCTGGTACGCGAGGTGGTGGCCAATCGTGAGGCGCTCGACGAAGCGCTCGGGCCGCACGTCAGCCGGGTCGACGCCAGCCTCGACCAGATGGAACGCGTCATCCTGCGCCTCGGCGCCTGCGAGCTCATCCACCACCCTGAAACGCCCTACCGGGTGATCATCGACGAGGCCGTCGAACTGGCCCATCGGTTCGGTGCCGAGAAGGCGCATACATTCGTCAATGGCGTGCTCGACCATCTCTCGCGTGATGCCCGCTCCACAGAGCGTGAGCGTGCCGGTGGTGATGGGTGAGTTCGATCTGATCGATCGCATCCGGGCGCGCTCGCGCCGCGGATCCGGCGTGGTAATCGGCATCGGCGACGATGCCGCGGTGCTCGCTCCCACGCCCGGTCACCAGCTGGTCGTCACGACCGACTCGATCGTCCTCGATCGCCACTTCACGGCCGAGTGGCCGGCGGCTGACATCGGCCACGTCGCCGCCCACGCCAACCTCAGCGACCTGGCCGCCATGGGCGCCAGCCCGCGCTGGGCCCTGCTGGCGCTGACGCTCCCTGAAATCGACGAGGTCTGGGTCGACGGCTTCCTCGACGGATTCCTGGCCGCGGCCGAGTCGGCCGGCATGGCGCTGGTCGGTGGCAACCTGGCACGCGGCCCACTCAATGTCGGCGTCGAGCTCATCGGCGAGGTGCCGTCCGGGCAGGCCGTCACGCGGCGCGGCGCGCGCCTCGGCGACCGCATTGCAGTGACCGGCACGGTGGGTGATGCCGCCGGGGCGCTGCTGCTCGGGGAGAAAGCCGGGGCCGACCTTCGAAGACGCCTGCATCGTCCCCAGGCGCGACTTCAGGCCGGAGCATCGCTGCGAACACAGGCCCGGGCCATGATCGATCTTTCCGATGGTCTGCTGGCCGACCTGGGACATTTGCTGGAAGACGGGCAGGGCGCTGAACTGGAGCTCGATGCACTGCCAGCCTCGCAAGCCCTCATCAAGGCCGTGCCGGACGCACTCGAGCGCTGGAGGCTGCAGACCGGCGGCGGCAGCGACTACGAACTGCTGGTCGTGCTTCCGCCCGAAACGGACCTGGCGGCCCTGTCAGAAGCCGGCGGTGTTCCCCTGACCGACATCGGCCGGATTACGCAGAGCGGTCACATCGAGTGTCGATCGACGCAACATGAAGTGCCGGAAGAACTCGGGCGCGGCTGGGATCATTTTCGCGATGACTGATCGAGCCCGCACGCGCGCGGTCGCGCTGAAGTCGGCCGACGGCTTCCTGGCCTTCGGTTTCGGCAGCGGGCTTTCGCCAGTGGCGCCGGGGACCGCGGGCAGCCTGGCCGCGGTACCGCTCGCGCTGCCGCTGGCTTTCCTTCCGTGGTCGGGCGCCCTGGCCCTGATCACGATGGCCTTTATCTTCGGAGTCTGGCTTTGCGGCCGGGTGGGACGGCGCCTTGGCGTGCACGATCACAGCGGCATCGTCTTCGACGAATTCGTCGGCCTGTGGCTGGTTCTCGTCTGCGTGCCCTTCTACTGGGGGTGGTGGCTGGCCGCTTTCGTCCTGTTCCGAATCTTCGACGCGGCCAAGCCCTGGCCCATCAACTGGTTCGACCGGCGAATCCACGGTGGCCTGGGTGTAATGCTTGACGACCTTCTGGCAGCGGGCTTCGCGCTGGCCTGCCTGATGATTGCCGAGGCCATTCTGGCCGGCCTGTAAACAACGGTCATTCAGCCCTGTAGTTCGAAGGCGCCCGGAATCCAGCGCAGATGGCCCTCCTCGCCGTCGATCCCGACGACGTCGAAGCGGCAGGCGTGCTCCTGCCACTCGGGGCGGCTCATCAGGAAGTGACGCGCCGCGGCGATCAGTCGACGCTGCTTGCGCTCGTCGATGCTGTCGATGCTGTCGACCCGTGCACCGGGTCCGCGCAGGCGCACCTCGATGAAGGCCAGCACCTCGGTATCGCGTGGATTGGGGTCGACCATGACCAGGTCGATTTCGCCGGCGCGGCACTGGTAGTTGCGCTCGACCAGTTTCAACCCCCGCTCGGCGAGCCAGCACTCGGCCCGCTGTTCGCCGTAATCACCGCGATGCTGCCGGTTCATTCCTCAACTCCACCGGGCTGGCCACGCCGCCCTCGATGCGGATCACGGGCAGGTCGCGCCGGATGATATTGCCCTCGGGCAGGCTCAGCTCGCCCATCATGCCCGGCAGCGACAGCGTGGGGTCGGCGCGCATCATCGACAGCCAGGGCACCAGGGCGATGGCGTCGCGCCCCAATGCGTGCAGCCGCGACAGCGTAGCGTTGTCGAGACCGGCATAGAGGGAGCGTGCGCGTTCGCGCAGGGTGCCGGCCGTGGTGAAGTCGAGAAACCACGGTGGCATCGGCGTGCTTATGCCGTCGAGATCACGGTCCCGGCCGGTCTGGGGGGCGCCATCGACGATATAGGAGGTGGCCATCAGGGCGAGGTCGCCGGCATCGAAAAATGCCAGCTGGGGGCGCAGCAGACGACCGTCGGCCGCGCGTGCGCCGAGAAAGATGACGTCGGCGTCGGTGCGACGTTGGGCCACCGATTCCACCTCGCCGTCGAGCAGACCGGAGAGCCGGTCGATGCGGTCCTCCGAGCGGTCGACTTCAAGCATGTCGCGCAGCAGCGCGGAATGATCCGGCAGCTCGGGATCGTAGATGCGGTTCGCCAGAACCTGGCCGCCGCCCAGCATGAAAGTTTCCGTGAAGGCCTCGGCGACGCGTTCGCCCCATTCGGAATACTGTGCAATCACAAGGGCGCGACGCCGGCCGGTGGCCAAGGCATGGATCGCAGCCAGCTCGGCTTCGGTTTCCGGGGGCAATGCCAGGGCGGCGATCTCGCCGCCGGCCTCGGCCAGGCGATCGACGTCTTCGGGCAGGTTGAGCAGCAGCGTGGGAATGACGCCGGCGTCCGGCAGGTCGGCCAGCGCTTGCGCCTTGCCCCGGTCGAGCGGGCCGATCAGGAAGTCGGTTCCGTTCTCGCGTGCATCGAACCACGCTGACACGACAGCTTCGGGCTCGGAGCCGATGTAGCGAAACGTCAGGCGCGGGCGATGATCCGGCGGCAGGCGCAGCCAACCGGCCACCAGGCCCTCACGCAGTGCTTCGCCCGGCCGGTGGAGGCTGGTGCCCTTGGCGGGCAGTAGCACGGTAATGTGGGCCGGCAGAGGGCGTGTCTGCCGCCAGGCAGCGATCCAGCGGCGCGCTTCATCAGCGCTGTACTCCAGATCCGGCCAGCGTCGCTCCCAGGCTGTCAGCGCCTCGTCCAGGGCGGGGTCGTCGAGCAGGTTTTCGCGTGCGCTGATGACCAGATCCAGCCATGGCAGAAGCTCCGGCCGGTCGCCGACCTGATAGAGCACGCGCTCGACCTGGGTGAGGGGAAACTCCAGCATCAGCGCCAGTGCGGTCTCGCCGCTGAAGTCCGGTTCAGCGACAGCCTGCTCGAGCGCATCCAGGGCGCCCCGAACCGGGGCCGACTCGAGTTCGAGCAAGCGGGCTTCGAGCTCGGCGTGACGTGCTTCCAGGTCATCCGGCAATTGATCGGCGGTGCTCGCCAATAACCATCCGGCATTGGCCAGGTCGCCACGGAGCATGGCGAGTTCGGCCTGTGCGAGGTCGAGTCGCAGCAGTTCATGATCGGACAGCGTGGAGACGTCGATTCGGCCCAGCGCTTGTTCCGCTTCCCCGGCCCGCTCGGCCCGAAGCCAGGCCTCGGCGGCACGGATCAACAGGCTGCCGGCGACCTGGGGCCGATCGAGCGCCTCCTGCTCGAAGGCAAGCGCGGCATCCTCGTAATCGCCGGCGGCCAGCATCTGTTCGATTCGGCCGATCTCGGCGTCGTCTCCATCACCGGATCGCACGCCGGGGCCGGAAGGCGCGCAGGCCGCAAGCAAGACCAGAGCGGCCAGGATCAGAATCAATCTTTTCATGGGCTGAATGATAAACCACGCCAGGCCAGCTGAGTGTCTGCTGATTAGTGACCGCATTAGTACCGTCAATCTGGCATCATGCCCCGTTTTGGACCCAACCTGGAAATGAAGAATGAGGCAATTCCTGGCAGCAATCCTGATGGCCGGTCTCGTGGCGCCGGTGGTTACCATGGCGAATGATGATCCCTGGCTGTGGCTCGAGAGCGTCGAGGGCGAGAACGCCCTGGCCTGGGCGCGCGGGCAGAACGAGCGTTCGCTCAAGCATATCCAGTCTCAAGAGTTGTTCGAGCCGATTCACGAGCGCGCGCTCGAAATTCTGACTTCGGACGACCGCATCGCCTATCCGGCGCTCAGGGGCGGCGAGGTCTACAATTTCTGGCGCGACGACGAGCATGTTCGCGGCATCTGGCGCAAGACCTCGCTGGACAGCTATCGAAGCGACTCGCCCGATTGGGACGTTATTCTCGACGTCGACGCGCTGGCCGATCGCGAGGAGCGAAACTGGGTGTGGGCAGGAGCCAGCTGTCGCTACCCGGACTATGATCGCTGCCTCATCGGCCTGTCGGTCGGCGGCGCCGATGCGGCCGTGCGGCGCGAATTCGATCTGGAAACGCGAGAATTCGTCGACGACGGGTTCCGGCTGGATGAATCCAAGAGCTCGATTACCTGGCGCGATCGCGACAGCGTATTCGTCGGCCCGGCTTTCAGCGGCGAACAGATGACCGATTCGGGGTATCCGCGCACGGTTCGCCTGTGGCAGCGCGGCACGGACCTGGCCGAGGCCGAGACGATTTTCGAAGGCGAGAAGGGCGATGTTGGTGTTTTCTCCTCCCGCATCCATGACGGAGACGATCACTACGACGTGATCACGCGCGCGCCGAGCTTCTTCAGTTACCAGTACTACCTGTTCGAAGACGGCGAGACGAAGCGATTGAACGTGCCCGAGGACGCCGAACTGGCGGGCGTGATCGATGGCCAGCTTCTGGTCGATCTCAAGTCCGACTGGTCGGTCGGAGAAACCACGTTCGGGCAGGGGGCACTGGTGGCCGGCCCGGTGGAAAGCTTCCTGGACGAGACGCCGGTGCTCGAGCTGCTGATTCAGCCCGACGAGCGTCAGTCGATCAACGGCGTGGCCACCACCGAGAGCGCGGTGCTGGTCAATCTGCTCGACAACGTCAATGGCAAGCTGCTGAGTTTTTCCCGTAACGGCGAGGCGTGGCAACGGACCGAACTCGATGTGCCACAGATGGGCACGATATCGGTTGTCGCCACCGACGACCGCTCGGACCGGTTTTTCTATGACTACACCGGTTTTCTGACGCCCTCGACCCTGTTCGAGGCTGATGCGCTCGCCAATACGCAGCGCGAAGTCCGTTCCGAGCCCGCCTGGTTCGACGCAGATGGCATGGAAGTGGCGCAGTTCGAGGCCGAGTCGGCCGACGGCACGATGATTCCCTATTTCGTCGTCATGCCGCGCGGTTACGAGGCTGACGGCGCCAACCCGACCCTGCTTTCAGCCTACGGTGGCTTCGAGGTTTCGCGCACGCCGTCCTACTCGGGCGTGACCGGCTCGGCCTGGCTCGAGCGTGGCGGCGTCTACGTGTTGGCCAATATCCGCGGCGGCGGCGAGTTTGGTCCGAAGTGGCACCAGGCCGCGCTCACGGAGAACCGCCAGCGCGCCTTTGATGACCTGATCGCCGTGTCCGAGGACCTGATCGAGCGTAACGTCACGTCGGCCGACCACCTGGGCATCCAGGGCGGCTCGAACGGCGGCCTGCTGGTCGGCGCCGTGATGGTGCAGCGCCCCGAGCTCTACAACGCCGTGGTCTGCCAGGTGCCGCTGCTCGACATGAAACGGTTTCACAAGCTGCTTGCTGGCGCCAGCTGGATGGGCGAGTACGGCAATCCGGACGAACCGGAGCAGTGGGACTACATTTCCCGGTACTCGCCGTACCAGAATGTCTCGGCCGAGGCTGACTACCCGAAGGCCTTTTTCACCACCTCCACGCGCGACGACCGGGTGCACCCCGGGCACGCCCGCAAGATGGTGGCAAGAATGCTCGATCAGGGCCACGACGTGCTCTACTACGAGAATATCGAGGGCGGTCACGGTGGCGCGGCCAACCTCAAGCAGCGCGCCTTCCTTTCGGGCCTGATCTACGCCTACCTGCACGACCGTCTGGGCGTTTCGGATTCCAGCGACGAGTAGGGGGCCCTGCTCAGGACTTGAATGTCGGTGTCGGGCGCCCAAGGTCTGGAACTTCAGGGACCGAGCGCCGTCAAAGGGTGCGACAGGCAAAAAGTACCAGATTGATCCTGATTCGAGAGACGACGGACGATTTGGTATAATTTGCGAAGAATTGAAGGAGGATTGAATGGCCAAGGATCTCGTACCCAGTCATCTGCTCGCGCCGGCCGGAACCGGTTCGCTGGACGCTTATATGCAGGAGGTCAACCGTATTCCCGTGCTGACGCTCGAAGAAGAGCAGGGTCTGGCGCGTCGTTATCGCGACGAGGAAGATCTCGATGCGGCCCGCCGGCTGGTCATGTCGCATCTGCGATTCGTCGTGCATGTGGCGCGCGGCTACTCCGGCTACGGTCTGCAGGTCGGTGATTTGATTCAGGAAGGCAACATCGGGTTGATGAAGGCCGTCAAACGATTCGATCCGGACCAGGGTGTCCGGCTGGTGTCGTTCGCCGTGCACTGGATTCGCGCCGAAATCCATGAATTCATCCTGCGTAACTGGCGCATCGTCAAGGTCGCCACCACCAAGGCCCAGCGCAAGCTGTTTTTCAACCTGCGCCGGCAGAAGAAGCGTCTGGGCTGGCTCAACCAGAAAGAGGTCAATGCCGTGGCCGAGGATCTCGGCGTCAAGCCCGAGGTGGTCATGGAGATGGAATCCCGGCTGTCGGGCCAGGACGTGGGCTTCGACCTGCGCAACGACGATGACGAATCCACCTACGTGGCTCCTGCGGCTTATCTGCAAGGCCTGTCGTCCTCACCCGACCAGGCGGCGGAAGCCGAGGACTGGGAACAGCATCACCACGACCTGCTGTTCGACGGTATCGAGAACCTCGATGACCGCTCGCGAGACATCATCCAGTCCCGCTGGTTGATGGATCCCAAGACCACGCTGCAGACGCTGGCCGACAAGTACGATGTTTCGGCCGAGCGCATCCGGCAGCTCGAGGCGGTTGCCCTGAAGAAACTCAAGGCGCGCTTTGAAGCCTGATCGGGTTGCAATGGTTGATCGGGCTTGCGAGGCCTGATGAAGTCAGAAGGGAGCGGAGACGCTCCCTTCTGCGTTTCAGGGGCAGGAGTCTCCGGCCCGGCAAGCTTGCCGGGCAACGGCCGGCTCTATAAGATGCCAGGGTGACTCCCGCCCCCAACCCCGGTAAAGCCGACCGCATCACCGACCGCGCCTCCGCGCAGGCCCGAATCGATCGCATTCGTGCTTTCCGCGATGAACTGGCAGCGCTCGATGGTGAAGGTGTCGCAGCACTGGATCCGGCCGCACGTTCACACATAGACGCCCATCATGATGCGCTGGTAGCCGACTTGCGCGAGCGTTTCGACGTGGACATCGACGGCTCGCAGAAGCAGCTTTCGCTGGGGATGCGCATTGCCTCCCTGATCGGGGCCCTGGCCCTGTCGGCCGCGGTCTTTTTCTTCTTCTACCGGATCTGGGGCCTGCTGAACACGCCGATCCAGGTGATCCTCCTCATCGCCGCGCCCATTGCCGCCACTTTCCTGGCCGGTTTTGCGCACCGGCGCGAGCGCAGCGGGTACTTCACCTCTCTCGCAGCGCTGGTGGCGGTAGCCTGTTTCGTGCTCGATCTCAGCGTGCTGGGGCAGACCTTCAATCTCGTACCCAGCCGCAACGCCTTTCTGGCGTGGGCCCTGTTCGCAATGATCCTGGCCTACTCGTGGGGACTGAAACTGGTTTTGACCGCCGGCCTGGTCAGTCTCATCGCGTATCTTTCGGCTACGGTTGGCGCCTGGGGCGGCCTGTACTGGCTGTCGTTTGGAGAGCGTCCGGAAACCCTCCTGATTGCCGGCCTGCTGATTACGCTGCCGGGGTGGTTCAAGAATCTGCCGCGACCCGAATTCTCGAACGTGTACCGCGTTTTCGGCTTTCTGGTGGCATTCATCAGCGTCCTCGTTCTTTCTCATTGGGGTCGGGGGAGCTATTTGCCATTCTCGCCCTCGCTGGTCGAGGCCGGCTATCAATTGACGGGATTTTTGGGCAGCGCGGCGCTGATCGCCGTGGGTATCCGCCGTGGCGAAGGCAAGCTGTTCAATCTGGGAGCGACTTTCTTTCTGCTCTTCCTCTACACCAAGATTTTCGACTGGTGGTGGGACTGGATGCCGAAGTGGCTGTTCTTCCTGGTCGTCGGCCTGGTGGCGGTCGGTTTCCTGTTCGTGCTGGGGCGGTTGCGGCGCGCCGGACAGGCGGGAGCGGCCTCGTGAGGCTGCGGCTTTCCACATTCGCCGTCGCGCTTGTCGTGGCCGTCAACGCCCTGGTGTTGGCCGGGGTCGCCTGGAATCGCTCGGGTGAACCTACGGCGGTGCTCGAACTGACCGAGCGTGAGCTGGCGATGCCCTATAGCGGGTGGTCGGGCCGGGAAAGCACCGGCGTGTCGTTATCGATTCGCCGGGCCGACCAGGACTACGGCTGGCTGGACCGCGGCAAACTGGAAGAGCTCGGCTTCGCCGTTGGTCGCTACGAGGGTCGACCCCGCTACGAGTGGCGAGCTGTCGAACGGCAACTTTTCGTCGTGCTGGAATTCGACGGTCCGGCGTTCGAAGCGTTGCGGGCCGAGCAGCTCACACGCGTGGAGGAGACTCGTGAAGGTCCGGAATCCGGCGAAACGAACCGCAGGCAGCTCGATGCTGCCGAGGCCGCCCTGGAGCGCCTCGAGACGTCTGAGTCGCGGCTCGTGGCGGTCGATGCGGGGAATGAGGCTGCTTCCCTGCGGCAACGCTACCCGGATCGCCAACGGTTCGCGGTGATACGGGCGCTTGTGCGAATGCAGGCCACAAGCCGTCCGGGACAGGAATCGGAGCCGGTTGTGCGCGGCTGGATCGGGCAGCTGCTTCCCGGCCGGGTGCACGTCCCACGGCGCTTTCATGCGCCGCTGAGGCGCTCAACCGATGAAGTGCGAAATGCCTATGACGCCCCGCCGCGCTACCGGGTGGACGTCAGGCTGGGCCGCCGTGCCGAGCCCTGGGTGACGGGCATCGAGCCCATTCCTGCCGGCGCGAATTCAGAAACTGTTGCGGATTGAGTCGTGCCGGCGCAAATGGATGCCGGCCAGCAGAATGAGTGCCGCAACCAGCGATGTGAGGGACCAGGCGGTGCCGGCCGGCACCGCGACCGCTTCCGGCGGACTCGCCGGCTCGGCCGGCGCGCCCTGGGCGATCCAGTCCCGAATCAACGCGCGTTCTTCCGGGCTCGTGCCCGGCATGCGAAAGCCCGGGCCGCCCGGTGAATCGCAGCTGACCGCCAGAAACAGGCTGCTGCTGTCCGGGTCGAACGGATCGACACGCAGGCGGCTGGCGTTGGTCGTGCTGATCACACCGACGAGGTTGTCGTAGGCTTCGTCCGCGCGCAGGTCGAGATCGGCCGGGCCGGATTCACCATGGCAGTTCGCGCAATCGTCGAGAACGGGCTGGACCTGCGACTGGAAGTCCACCAGCGGCGTGGCCGCAATAGCGCTCAGGTCATCGCAGCCGGAGGCGTCGCCGCCGGCTGCCGCCGATGTGGCCACGAGCGCGAAGCCGGCCGCACCAAGCAGCTCTCTTAATTTCAACTTTGACATTGGCGACCCGGGCTTCATTTGGCGGTTGATCAATGCTATCCCATCACGAGGGAAGTCGCTCGGAGCGGCCGACCAGGTTCGGTTCCGGTTCCAGAATAAGCCCGTATTCCCGTTTGACCGATTCAGTAATGGCATCGACCAGCTCGAGTAGTTCGGCCGGGGCGGCGCCGCCCCGGTTGACCAGGACCAGGGCATGGTTTTCGTAGACGCCCACCCGCCCCAGTGATCGACCCTTCCAGCCGAGCCGCTCGATCATCCAGGCGGCGGCCAGCTTGCTGCGGTCTCCGGACGCGGGCCAGTGCGGCATGTCGGGGTATTCGGCCAGGATGCCTGCAGCCGTGCCGGCGTCCACGACGGGATTCTTGAAGAAACTTCCGGCGTTCGGCAGTCGGCCCGGGTCGGGCAGGCGGTGGCGACGCAGGCGCATGACGGCGGCGGCCAGTTGTCGTGGTGCCGGCGGGTTCACGTTCAGGCGCTCGAGCTCACCGGCGAGGCTGGCGTAGGCCGTGTTGGGCTGGAACCGCCGCGACAGCCGCAACGTGACTTCGGCAATCACGAAGCGGTTGCGGTCGCCCGACTTGAAGCGGCTGTCGCGGTAGTCGAAGCGGCAGTCTTCCCGTCCCAGCCGGACCAGGCGGCCGGATTCCCGGTCGAATGCGAGCAGGAACTCGAAACGGTCGGCGAGCTCCACACCGTAGGCACCGATGTTCTGCATCGGGGCGGCACCGACGGAACCGGGAATCATGACCAGGTTCTCGATGCCGTAAAGGCCCTTGTCGAGGCAGTGACGGACCAGGGCATGCCAGTTCTCACCGGCGGCTGCGGTCACGAGCACATCGCTTCCGTCCGCTTCCATGCGAATGCCGCGCATGCGGTTGACGACGACGCGTCCGGGGAAGTCGGCCACGAAGATCGTGTTGGAGCCGCCGCCGAGAATCAGTTCGGCACCTTCGGCGGGCACCAGCCCGGCGAGCTGCTGCGGGGATTCGATGCAGACCAATTCCGCTGCGCGCGCCGGCAGGCGGAACGTGCTGAAGTCCGTCAGGTCGGCGTCGCGAACGGTCTCAGGCGCTCGATCTGACGCCATCGTCGTTCCAGACGCGGATGCATTCGCGGATCAGGGCCGGCCCATGATAGATGAAGCCGGTATAGAGCTGGACCAGGTCGGCCCCCGCCCGATGCTTGTCGGCCGCGTCGGCACCGCAGGTGATGCCGCCCAGGCCGATGATGGGGAATCCCGGCCCGAGGATGTTGCGCGCCCGTCTGAGCACCTGATCGGCCTGAGTCTTCAGCGGCGCGCCGCTGAGGCCGCCGACTTCGTTGGCATGCCGGTGTCCGACGACCGTCGTGCGCTCGAGCGTCGTGTTGGTGGCGATCAGCCCGTCGATGCCTGACTCGCCCACGACGTTCAGCGATGCGGTGAGGGCCTCGTCTTCCCAGTCGGGCGCGATCTTGATCAACACGGGGCGCTGGGTGCCGTGTTCCCGGGCCAGTCGGTCGCGCGTTCGGGTCAACTCGGTCAGAAGCTCACGAAGATTACCGGTGTCCTGGAGATCTCGCAGGTTGGCGGTGTTGGGTGATGAGATGTTGACCGTGACGTAGTCACAGTGCGGGTAGACCTTCTCCAGGCAGTGGCGATAGTCCCCGGCCGCGCGATCGACCGGCGTTTCCTTCTGCTTGCCGATATTGGCGCCGACAATCCCCTTGAAGCGCCGCCCGCGCAGGCGATCGACGAGGTGGTCGACACCCTTGTTGTTGAAGCCCAGGCGATTGATCAGGGCCTGCTGCTCGGTCAGCCGGAACATGCGCGGTTTCGGGTTGCCGGGCTGCGGTTTCGGGGTGACCGTGCCGACTTCGATGAAGCCGAAGCCGAGATCGCCGAGCGCATCGATATGATCGCCGTTCTTGTCCAGACCGGCGGCCAGGCCGACCGGGTTGGGAAAGGTCAGCCCCATCAGTTCGACGGGCTTCGAGGTGGCCCGCGCGCCCATGCACTTTGTTAGCCCGACATGGCGGCCGGCTGAAAGCGCGTTCAGCGCGAGATCGTGGGCTGTTTCCGGGGGTAGCAGGAACAGGCCGTTACGGAGCCAGCTATACATCGGAGATATCAGGTTTCAGGTTTCAGGTTTCAGAAAGGAGCAACCGAAGTTGCTCCTGAATCCTGAAACCTGAACACTGAACCCTTTCAATCAAAGCTCGAACTTGATGCCCTGGGCCAGCGGCATTTCGGTCGACCAGTTGATGGTGTTGGTCTGCCGGCGCATGTAGGCCTTCCAGGCGTCCGAGCCGGATTCGCGACCGCCGCCGGTTTCCTTCTCGCCGCCGAAGGCGCCGCCGATCTCCGCACCGGAGGTGCCGATGTTGACGTTGGAAATCCCGCAGTCCGAGCCCTGGTGCGACAGGTAGTACTCGGCGTTACGCAGGTCGGTGGTGAAGATCGACGAAGACAGGCCCTGGCGGACATCGTTCTGCATTGCCACGGCATCCTCGATCTTGCTGAACTTCATCACGTAGAGAATCGGTGCGAAGGTCTCTTCCTGGACGATGTCCCAGTCGTTCTCGGCCTCGATGATGGTGGGCTCGACAAAAAAGCCATCGCGATCGATGCGACTGCCACCGGTCAGCACCTTGCCGCCGGCGTCCCGGGCGCGCTTGACTGCCTGTTCGAACCGCTCGACGGCGCTGTCGTCGGTCAGGGGGCCCATCAGCGTGTTCTCGTCGAGTGGGTCGCCGATGCGGACCTGGCCGTAGGCGTTGACCAGGGCCTCGATCGTCTGGTCATAGATCGATTCATGCACGAACAGGCGGCGCGTGGTCGTGCAGCGCTGGCCGGCGGTGCCGACGGCGCCGAACACGACGGCCGGGATGGCCAGCTTGATGTCGGCCGTTTCGTCCATGATGATGGCGTTGTTGCCGCCGAGTTCGAGCAGGCTCTTGCCCATGCGTGCCGCGACGCGCTCACCGACCATGCGGCCGACCTGGCTCGAGCCGGTGAAAGACAGCAGATCGACGCGCTTGTCGTCGATGAAGCGGCCGGCCAGATCGTTGGTCGGCTCCATGAACGAAGTGAACACCGGCGGATAGTCGGTATCGGCCAGCGCCTCGTTGATGATGTTCTGCACGGCCGCGCAGCACAGCACGCCCTTGGGCGAGGGCTTCCACACCGTGGCGTTGCCGCAGATCGCCGAAATGAAGGCGTTCCAGGCGTAGACGGCGACTGGGAAGTTGAAGGCGGTGATCACGCCGACGACGCCGAGCGGATGCCACTGCTCATACAGGCGGTGGCCCGGGCGCTCGGAGTGCATGGTGTTGCCGTAAAGCATGCGCGACTGTCCCAGCGCGAAATCCCCGATATCGATCATTTCCTGGACTTCGCCGTCACCTTCGGGCTTGATTTTGCCCATTTCCAGCGCTACCAGGGAGCCCAGGGCGTCCTTGTGGTCACGCAGCGCGTCGTTGACCAGGCGCACGGCATTGCCGCGTTCCGGTGCCGGCACCTGGCGCCAGGCCAGCGCGGCTTCCCGAGCCGTGTTGATCACTTTCTCGTAGTCGTCGCTCGTCGCGCCGCTGACGCGAGCGATGATGCTGCCGTCGGTGGGGTTGATCGACTCGACCAGGTTGTCCTCGCGCACCGGCGCATACTGGCCGGGGCCGAAGCAGGCGCCGGGGTTGATATCGTTGAGGCCCAGACGTTCGAGAAGTTTCTTGTGATCGCTCATTGCCGCATTACTCCTGGAGTTTGTTCACGTGTTTAACCGGGCATTATCGCATCCCGCGCCGGGCAGTTCAGAGGCTTGGCGTGATATTCTCTCCGCCGAAGTATCCCTTTTGATTCGATGAAACTATCCGGCCGGGCCACGGTCTAGTTACAGCGTGAGCCCGGTCGCCTTTGCAAGGACAGGAAATGCCCCAATGGGCGAGCGGGAAGTCGATCAAGAACTGGTAGAGCGTGTACAGAGCGGTGACAAATCGGCTTTCGATGTGCTGGTCGGCAAGTACCAGCACAAGATCATCAGTCTGATTTCCCGCTACGTGAGCGACCATGCCGAAGCCATGGATGTGGCCCAGGAAGCATTCATCAAGGCCTATCGGGCCATCGGCCGCTTTCGCGGCGACAGCGCCTTCTATACGTGGCTCTACCGGATCGCTATCAATACGGCGAAGAATCATCTCGTCGCCCAGAGCCGGCGGCCGCCGCAATCAGACGTCGACGCACAGGATGCGGAACAATTTCAGGTTGATTCGCGTCTCAAGGAACAGGACTCGCCCGAACATGACCTGCTGCGCGGTGAAATCGAGCGCACGATCCACGAGGCGATTGCCGACTTGCCGGACGACCTGCGGGTGGCCATTACCCTGCGCGAACTGGACGGCATGAGTTACGAAGATATCGCCAAGACCATGGACTGTCCCATCGGAACGGTCCGGTCGAGAATCTTCAGGGCCCGCGAGGCCATCGATGCGCGGCTGCGACCGTTGCTGGACAATCAATAGGAAGTGCTGATACATGACTGAATCGAGCCGGGAAAACCTGTCGAGCCTGATGGACGGCGAGCTGGACCGAAAAGGGCGAAAGTTTCTCTTGCGACGTCTCGCCCGTGACGCCGACATGAAGGCCAATTGGAACCGCATGCATACCGTGCGGGCCTGCTTGCACCAGGAGCGGCTGGCCGGTAACGATCTGGTTGACCGGGTGGCCTCTGCACTCGAGTCCGAGCCCGCCCCAAGCCGGAGCCTTCCGGCGCGCCTGCTGCGCCCCGTGGCCGGCGGCGCAATCGCGGCCAGCGTCGCGGTCATGGCCATTGTCGGTATCAATTCCAGCATGCTGCAGCAGCAGGGTGCCGAACCCGTCGATGAAAGCGAACCCGGTTTCGTCAGCCGTCCTACCGAACTCGATCGGCCGTTCACGCAGTCGGCAACCCCGGTGAACTTCTCCGAAAACCGGCGCACCCAGCGGCAGCGCATCAGCGGTTACGTCATGCGTCATCACCAGGCGGCCGGCAGTACCGGGTTCGTGTCCTGGGTACCGATCGTCGCGGACATGAACGGAAACCAGAGTGAAGACGACGCGCCGCCGGCCGAGGCCGAAGCTCAGGTCGGCGAACCCTGAACGCCATGCAGCCTCTCGTGCCTCGCCTGACGCTGGCAGCCCTTCTCGCCAGCCTGATGCTCGCAACGATCGGTCCCGCACGGGCCGAAGACAGCGTGCAGGACTGGCTCGATCGGATGTCGCGTGCGGTCGAGACGCTCGACTACCGGGGCACCCTGGTCCAGGTGAGAAACGGCAAAGTCGATACGCTTCGGATCATTCACCGTGCTGACGAGGACCTTGTTCGCGAACGCATCTATTCGATCGACGGTGTCCCGCGCGAGGTGACTCGGGAGGGCGACAGCGTTCGTTGTGTGCTGCCCGGCGATGAGCCGACGATGCTGGAAAGCCAGCTCGGCGGGCGGCTTCTGCCTTCGCTTCCGGTCAATCGGCTGCTCGGACCGGAGTCGGGTTACCTGATGTCGCTTGGCGGGCGTGAACGCGTGGCCGACATGATGGCCCAGATCATCCATATCCAGCCGCGCGATGCCTACCGCTACGGGTCGCGGCTGTGGCTGGAGGAGCGCACCGGCATGTTGCTTCGGTACGCACTGATTGACCATGATGGCCGGCAATTGCAGCAACTCTCGTTTACCTCACTCGATTTGGGCGCCAATATTTCCGATTCGGAACTCGAGCCTGAATTGGTGGGGAGACAGATCGCGACCGAAACCATGGATGAATCGCTGCGGTCGGTTGGCTCGAGTGTCCGCCAGATATCGGTCCGGCCGCGGGTGCCCCGTGGCTTTCGCCTGGTCAATGCCGGCCGGGGAAGCGGGACCGGGGGCAGCGAGTTCGAGCATTTGCTCTACAGCGACGGCCTTTCGAGTTTTTCGATCTACATCGAACGCGCCGGCGGTGAAACCATGGCCGGCCGGGTCGAGGCGATGGGGCCGGTTCATGTCTATACCATCCAGAGCGGTGGGCAGATGTTTACCGTCGTTGGCGAAGTGCCCGCCGCCACGGTGGAGTTCGTCGGCCGGCAACTTCGACGCAACAGCCATGTGCCGTCCCGTCGCTGATTCGGCGGCATGATCTGGCAACTGGCCCGTGTCGTTGACCGTGACGCTGACCGGCTGACGCTGGCGTTTTCCGCGCCCGAGACCTGTGAGCGCTGCGCGCGCGGTGCGGGTTGCGGCGCAGGTGTGTTAAATCGCATGTTCACCCGGCACGAGTCGCGGCTGGTCGTGCCGGCCCGTCTGGCCGTTAGCGCGGGCGAACATGTTCGCGTGGGCCTCGAGCCCGGGCATCTGGCACTGGCAGCGGGGTTGCATTACGGGCTTCCACTGGCCGCCTTTCTGGTCGGTGCCGCAGCAGGGCATACGGCGGTGGCCGGCTCGCCGCTTCGTGACGCGGCAGCGCTTGCATTCGGGTTCGTCGGTTTCATTCTGGTGGCAAGGTTCGTCTCCCGTCGGCTTCAGCCGACTTTGAACCCTGTCGTTGAACACTTGTCATGCAGCCCGGATGACACCAATTCTTTTTCCAGCGAATAACTGCAAAAGGACCGCTCAATCATGCACAGATTCCTCAAATCAACCGCGATTCTGCTTCTGGCATTGTCCGTTCAGCCGGTTCTGGGCCAGCCGGATTTCACCGGCCTGGTCGAGGAGTCCATTCCCGCGGTGGTCAATATCGAGACCACCCGTTTTGGAACCCGGCCCGACGAAACTGCCGAACAGGGCGACCGGATGCCGGAAGACATGCCGGAGTTCTTTCGTCGCTTCTTCGATGAGCCTTTCGGCCGTGGCGGCCAGCCCGACAGGATGGGTGGCGGCTCCGGGTTCATCGTCGAGTCCGACGGCCTGGTCATTACCAATCATCATGTCATCGATGGTGCCGACGAGATCATCGTGCGCCTGGCGGACCGGCGCGAGTTCGAAGCGGAGCTGGTCGGTTCGGATGCCGAGACCGACATTGCGGTGTTGCGCATCGACGCACAAGACCTGCCTACACTGGAGTTCGGATCGACCGAGGGCCTGAAGCCCGGCCAGTGGGTGATTGCCATCGGCTCGCCGTTCCAGTTCGAGCAGTCGGTGGCCGCCGGCATCGTGAGTGCCAAGGGCCGTAGCCAGGGCGCGCGCCAGCAATACGTTCCTTTCATCCAGACCGATGTCGCGATCAATCGGGGCAACTCGGGCGGGCCGCTGATCAGCACCGACGGCGAGGTTGTCGGGATCAACTCCTGGATCCTGAGTTCGCATGGCGGCAATATCGGCTTGTCGTTCTCGATTCCCAGTGAGGTGGCGCAGAACTCCATCGAGCAGTTGCTCGAGACCGGCAGCGTCGCGCGCGGCTTTCTTGGCGTGCAGCTGCAGGCCGTCAGCCGTGAGCAGGCCGATGCGCTCGGCCTGGAGCGGCCCATGGGGGCGCTGATCAACAGCATCGAGCCCGGCAGCCCGGCGGAAGAAGCCGGCATCGAGGTCGGCGACGTGATTCTCGAGTTCGAGGGTACGCCCATCGACCAGCATTCCGAACTGCCTCCGCTGGTGGGCATGGAGCGGCCCGGAACCGAGTCCGAGATGACCATCTGGCGCTGGGGCGAGCGCCGGACGGTGGAAGTCACCCTGGGCGAGCGCGAAGCCGAGGCGGACGAGCAGGGGACGGACGGTGAAAGCGACGCCGAGCCCTCCAACGCCCTGGGCCTGATCGTCGAGCCGCTGACCGGGGAACTGCGCCAGCGCTACGGCGATCCCGACGGCGGCGTGCTGATCGCCGATGTCGAGAGCGACAACGCCTATCGCGCCGGTATCCGGGAAGGTCAGTTGATCCTGATGATCAACAACCAGCCGGTTGGCGGCATGGACGATTTCAATAACATCGTCTCCGGGATCGAGCCCGGGCGGAACGTGGCCCTGCTGGTTCAGCAGCCCAACGGCGTGACTGCATTCCTGGCCTATCGCCCCGAAACCGGTGCCGAAGAATGACGCAATTGGTCGCCGGCGCCCCCGGGCCGGTATAATCCACCCTTCTTGAACCTTGATCGCCCCCGCGACCCGCGGGGGCGATCTGATTGCGCGCTGCTGAAGGATCCATGACCGATACCCGCCATATCCGCAATTTCTCGATCATCGCCCACGTCGACCACGGCAAGTCGACGCTGGCCGATCGGTTCATCCAGGCATGCCGCGGGCTGACCGAGCGGGAGATGGCCGAGCAGGTGCTCGATTCGATGGATCTCGAGCGCGAGCGCGGTATCACCATCAAGGCCCAGAGCGTCAGCCTCGACTATGAGTCGGACGATGGGCAGACCTACCAGCTGAACTTCATCGACACGCCGGGGCACGTCGATTTTTCCTACGAAGTATCGCGCTCGCTGTCAGCCTGCGAGGGCGCGCTGCTCGTTGTCGACGCCGCCCAGGGCGTCGAGGCCCAGAGCGTGGCCAACTGCTACACGGCGGTCGAGCAGGGGCTGGAAGTCATCCCGGTCATCAACAAGATCGACCTGCCGGCGGCCGACCCGGAGCGCGTCAAGCACCAGATCGAGGACATCATCGGCATCGACGCCTCGGATGCCCTGCTGGTCAGCGCCAAATCCGGCGACGGCGTGCGCGAGATACTCGAGGCCCTGGTCAAACGGATCCCGCCGCCGGAAGACAAGTCCGAGGCGCCGCTGAAGGCGCTGATCATCGACTCCTGGTTCGACAACTACCTCGGCGTCAATTCCCTGGTGCGCATCAAGGAAGGTCGGCTCAAGAAGGGCGAGAAGATTCGGGTGATGTCCCTGGGCGATGAGCACCAGGCCGATCAGATCGGCATCTTTACACCCAAGCGCAGCCCGCGCGACGCATTGGGCTGCGGCCAGGTCGGTTTCATTTCCGCCGGGATCAAGGAGGTTCACGGTGCGCCGGTGGGTGACACCATCACGAGCGCGCGTAATCCTGCCGACAAGCCCCTGCCGGGGTTCAAGCCGCTCAAGCCGCGCGTATTCGCCGGTATTTTTCCCATCGACGCCTCCGATTACCCCGACCTGCGCGAGGCGCTGGACAAGCTGCAGCTCAATGACTCGGCCCTTCAGTTCGAGCCCGAGACCTCCATGGCACTGGGTTTCGGTTTCCGCTGCGGTTTTCTCGGCATGCTGCACATGGAGATCGTGCAGGAGCGCCTCGAGCGGGAATACGACCTCGATCTCATTTCCACCGCGCCCACGGTGATCTACGAGTTGGAGATGACTGACGGCGAAATTGTCTCGCTCGATAATCCAGCCGGTCTGCCACCCGCCAACAAGATCAGCGAGGTCCGCGAGCCGGTCATTCTCGCCAATATCCTGGTGCCGCAGGACTATGTCGGCGGGGTCATTGGCCTGTGCGAGGAAAAACGCGGTGAGCAGC
Organism: Wenzhouxiangella psychrophila; assembly: GCF_042310375.1. Classification (NCBI taxonomy): domain Bacteria; kingdom Pseudomonadati; phylum Pseudomonadota; class Gammaproteobacteria; order Chromatiales; family Wenzhouxiangellaceae; genus Wenzhouxiangella; species Wenzhouxiangella psychrophila. The sequence continues at coordinate 61,611 of NZ_JBHJMQ010000006.1, forward strand.
GCGACATGCGCTTTCTCGGCGGCCAGGTGCAACTGACCTATGCCCTGCCGATGTCCGAGGTAGTGATGGACTTTTTCGATCGCCTCAAATCGGTCAGCCGCGGTTTCGCTTCCTTCGAATACGATTTCCTGCGTTACGAAGCCGGACAGTTCGTGCGCCTCGATCTGCTCATCAACGGCGAGAAGGTGGACGCGCTGTCGACGATCGTTCACCGCGACCAGGCCGAGCGGCGCGGGCGTGAGCTGGCCGATCGCATGCGCGAGCTGATTCCGCGGCAGATGTTCGACGTCGCCATACAGGCGGCCGTCGGCTCGCACGTCATCGCGCGTTCGACGGTCAAGGCCTACCGCAAGAACGTGACCGCCAAGTGCTACGGCGGCGACGTCAGTCGTAAACGCAAGCTGCTGGAAAAGCAGAAAGCCGGCAAGCGCCGCATGAAATCGGTCGGTAAGATCGATATTCCGCAGGAAGCCTTCCTGGCCGTACTGCGAACCGACCAGGAGAAGTAGAACCATGAATCTGGATTTCGCGCTCATCCTGACGGTCCTGACGCTGCTCACGGCCGTATTCTGGCTGGCGGAGCGGTATTATTTCCGTCGTCGCCATCGGCAGGAGCATCCCGGGGATGAAGAGCCGCAGGGCGTCCACAAGACGGTCGAGGTCGTTGGCTCGCTCTTTCCCGTTCTCCTGCTGGTGCTGGTTTTTCGATCCTTCCTGTTCGAACCCTTCAAGATCCCGTCCGGATCGATGATTCCCACGCTCTGGATCGGTGATTTCATCGTCGTCAACAAGTACGCCTACGGCCTGCGATTGCCCGTGCTCAACAGCAAGGTCATCGAGACCGGCGAGCCGGAGCGCGGTGACGTCATCGTTTTTCGCTTTCCCGAAGACGAGCGAGTCAACTACATCAAGCGCGTGGTCGGCCTGCCGGGCGACACCATCACCTATCGCGACAAGGTGCTCTACATCAACGGCGATCCCGTCGAGCAGGAACCTGCCGGGCGCTGGGAGGGGGTCGGGCTCAACCGTAATGTTCCGGGGACGCGTCCGATCATGCGGCTGGAGTACCTGGCGGGCGAGGCGCATCCGATTGTCGTGTATCCGAGTCGCCCGAACGGGCGTGTCGAGGCCGTAACGGTGCCGGAGGGGCACTATTTCGTGATGGGTGACAACCGCGACCAGTCGCTCGACAGCCGCGCCTGGGGATTCGTGCCGGAGGAGAATCTCGTCGGAAAGGCGGTTCGAATCTGGATGCACTGGGACTGCTCGCGCGGCTGTGTCGATTTCGGGCGAATCGGTGATAAAATCGAATGAACCGGGGGGTGTCGAAACCAGAGGGACAAAACTAATGCAATCGATACAAAACCAGCGTGGGCTGAGCCTTCTCGGCTTCATCATGATTCTCGTCCTGGTTCTGTTTTTTACCTATATCGGCATCAAGCTGGTACCCGTCTATCTCAATCACTTCTCGGTGATGAGCGAAGTCAAGGCCGTGGCCTCCGAGCCGGGGTCGGCCAACAAGCCGCCCAACACGATTCGCCGCGAACTGATCCGACGGTTGAACGTCAGCTATGTGGAACACGTAGAGCCGCAGCATATCGCCATCGAGCGCGGTGATGAGATCCGGCTTGTCGTGAAGTACGATGTCGAGCAGCACCTCATCGGCAACATTGATGCCATCATCCGTTTCGACAGTGCCGAAGCCCTTCGGAACTGAGCGCCGTGATCGGATTCCCGGTATCGACTACCGGTTCGGTGATGCGAGCCTGCTTGAACAGGCGCTCACCCACCGCAGTTTCGGCCCGCGTCACTACGAACGCCTGGAGTTTCTCGGCGACAGCCTTTTGAGCATGGTGGTCGCCGAACAGCTGTTCCACGAGCGGCCCCATGCTGCCGAAGGTGACCTGAGCCGGCTTCGATCCCGTCTGGTGCGAGACGTCACCCTGGCCCGGCTGGCCGTCGAACTGAACCTGGGGGATTACCTCCGTTTGGGTGCCGGTGAGCTCAAAAGCGGCGGGTTCCTGCGCGAGTCAATCCTGGCCGACGTCGTCGAGGCGATTATCGGGGCGATCTATCTTGACGGTGGATTCTCCGAGGCCAGACGCGTGATCCGTGAGTTGCTTTCCGCCCGGCTCGCCGCCCTGCCGGATGCCGACAGCCTCAAGGATCCCAAGACGCGGCTGCAGGAACTGCTGCAGGGAAGGGGTTACGAACTGCCGGAATACAGCGTGATTTCCGAGTCCGGGGCCGACCACGCCAAGCGTTTCGAGGTGGAATGCCGGGCCGGTTCACTGGTGGCGCCCGTTCGCGCCGAGGCCGGCAGTCGTCGCAAGGCGGAGCAGGCCGCTGCCCGCTTGATGCATGACAGGCTCCAGGTCCTGTTCGAGTCGGGTGGGAGCAATTCCTCCACGAGCCGGGCCGGGAGCCAGAACTCATGACTTCACTACACAGTGGCTACGTTGCCCTGCTGGGCCGGCCCAATGTCGGCAAGTCGACCCTGATCAATGCCCTGGTGGGCGAACGGGTCGCCATTGTCACGCACAAGCCTCAGACGACCCGGCATCGAATCACGGGCATCGTCACCCGTAAGCGGGGGCAGGCGGTGTTCGTCGATACGCCGGGCCTGCATCGCCGGCGCGATCACGCACTCAATCGCCGGCTCAACCGGATTGCCGCCGATACCCGCCAGGGCGTTGACCTGGTGGTCATGATGGTGGATGCCACACGATTTACCGACGAGGACCGGCTGGTGCTGGAGATGATCGGGCAGCTCGATACCCCCAGGATCCTCGCCTTCAACAAGATCGACCTGCTCGATGACCGCACGAAGCTGCTCGAGAAGACCGCGGAACTGAGCTCGGAAGTCGATTTCGACGCCGTCGTCTACCTCTCGGCGGAGAAGTCGAAGGGTCTCGACGACCTGCTGGACGAAGTCTTCCGCCACCTGCCCGAAGCCGAGCCCGTATTCGACCCTGACCTGTTTACCGACAAGTCCGAACGTTTCCTGGCCGCCGAACTCATCCGTGAGCAGCTCATGCTGCAACTGCACCAGGAGATTCCCTACGGCGTGACGGTCGTCGTCGAACGATTCGAGCGCACGCCAAGGCGAATCGAGATCGACGCATTGATTCTGGTCGCCAGTAACCGCCACAAGGGAATGGTCATCGGCAAGGCGGGCCAGGTGCTCAAGCGCGTCGGCACCCGCGCGCGTCATCGCATTGCCGAGATGTTCGAAGAGCGGGTTCATCTCGAATTACACGTCAAGACCCGCGAAGACTGGATGGATGACGATGCTGCGCTCGACGAGCTTGGCTACAGCCGCAACTGAGGAAGCTCTGAATTGATCAGAGGTTCACCGGTATGAACCGCATCGAGGAGCAACCGGGCTGGGTCATTCATCGCAGGCCCTGGCGCGAGTCGAGCCTTTTGATCGAATTTTTCGCCCGAGAATACGGGCGTGTCGGCCTGGTCGCCAAGGGCGCTCGCTCGGCTCGCTCGGTCTGGCGCGGTCTGGCCGAACCGTTCGTGCCACTGGCGGCCTCATGGTCGAGGCGTGGCGAGATGGGGACGCTGACGTCGCTGGATTCGACCGGGCCGAGCTTCCGATTGACGGGCCGGGCACTTTGGTGCGGCCTGTATGTCAACGAACTGCTGTTGCGTTTGCTCGAGCGCGATGACCCGCATCCTCGGGTTTTCGATGCCTGTAGTTCGGTGCTTGCCGGGCTTGGGTCCGGCGAAGTGCCCCAGTCCCTGCTGCTGCGTCGCTTCGAACTGGCCCTGCTGCGAGGGATGGGCGTTGCGCCGGATTTTGGCTGGGATGCGGCGGGAGAAGTCATCGCGACCGACGGGTTGTATCATCTGCAACCCGAGTCCGGTTTCGTGCCCGCCGACCGGGCTGGGCCAGGCGTTTTCAGCGGTGCCGCCATCCACGCGCTGGAGGCGGGCACCACGGAAGATCGCGAGACCGCTCGCGAGATGCGCGAGTTGATGCGCCAGCTGATCGATCATCAACTGGCCGGTCGTGAGCTGGCCTCGAGGCGCCTGCTGACCGGTGCCGCGAAGGGAAGGACAGGAGGAATGGAGTCATGAGTCAGACATTGTTGGGCGTCAATATCGACCATGTCGCGACCCTGCGGCAGGCAAGGCGCGGGCACCATCCGTCGGTGGTGCAGGCCGCGCTCGTGGCCGAGCAGGCCGGCGCCGATGCCATCACCATCCACTTGCGTGAGGACCGCCGGCATATCCAGGACGAGGATGTCCGCCTGCTTTCGGAAACGATCGGCACGCGCATGAATCTGGAACTGGCCGTTACCGACGAGATGGTCGGCATTGCCGAGCGCCTGTGCCCGAGCGATGTCTGTTTCGTGCCTGAACGGCGCGAGGAGCTCACTACCGAGGGCGGCCTGGACGTCGGCGCCAGTCGCGATCGCATCACCCAGGCTTGTGAGCGCCTGGCGGCGGCGGGTATTCGCGTCAGCCTGTTCATCGACCCCGAGCCGGAGCAGCTCGAGCTGGCCGTGTCCGTCGGTGCGCCGGTGGTCGAACTCCACACCGGTGCCTATGCCGAGGCCCGGGGGCGGGCGGTGGCGGAAGAACTGGCCCGCTTGCGCCAGGCTGTTGAGATCGGTCGCCGCCTGGGCCTGGTGGTCAACGCCGGCCACGGGCTCGATTACCACAATGTCCGATCCGTGGCGGCCGTCGACGGCATCGCCGAATTCAACATCGGCCACGCGATCGTCTCCCGCGCTGTTTTCAGCGGCCTGGATGAAGCGGTTCGGGAAATGCGCCGGCTGATCGCCGAGGCATGAGATCAGACGTGTCGCAATGCCTGCCGGGTGGCGTGGGCGATACGCAGGAAATTGAGGTAAGCGATGCCCGGTGAGCTGTCCAGTCCGGACAGCAGGCGCTGGCGAAGCATTCGGCAGGCCTGGGTCATGCGCGTGGCGCCGGCGTAGCCGCCCGCACCGGCCCATTGATGCAACAGTTCGGCGGCGTCGTCATAGTTTCTGTTGGCCATCATGCGGTCGAGTTCCGGCAGTTTCTCGTCGAGTTCGCTCGATAGCATGTCCTGTAGCCGGCCGGCGAGCGCTTCTTCGCCGTTGGCGGCAGCCAGGGCGCGGGTGCGGTCGATGAGCTGAGTGGGCGCGGTCGGTTGTTCCTGCGGCTTGCGGCGGGCTCCCGGATTGAACAGCGCCTCGACAGCTTCGATCAGGTCGGGGATGCTGATCGGCTTGTTGAGATAATCGTCGAAGCCGGCTTCGAGCAGCCTGAGCCGCTCTTCGGGCCGTGCGTCGGCGGTCAAGGCAACCATCTGAGCGTGCGCCGAGCGCCCGTCGAGATGGCGTATCCTGTTGGCTGTTGCCAGTCCGTCCAGGCGCGGCATGTGCAAATCCATGAGAATCACGTCGAAATCCTCGCGCTCGCACAGCTTGATCGCACTGGGGCCGTCCTCGGCCAGTTCGACGCGTGAGGCCACACGGCTCAGCCCGGTTCCGAGAAATTCGCGATTGATGCGGTGGTCGTCGACAACCAGCACCTTGAGCGAATCGATCGAGTAGCGTGATGCTTCCTTCATGGCCATCATCTTACCCGAGCCTTTTGACGGGAAAAACCGCCATCATTCTCATCGGTCTGACGCTGCAGGTTGCCGGCGTTCAGGCTGAAAACCGGCTCTTGCTGGAGTCGGCGGCCGGTCGCGCCGGTCCGGTCAGCTGGCAGTCAGCGACCCTTTCGATGATGCCCTCCGAAGATCCGGAGGCCGGCTCGAGCTGGCGCATGGATATCGATGGGCTGGCTATCGCGGGCCGGGAAGGCTCGTTGAGCGTGGATTGCTCCCGCGGCGGTTTGCAGAGCGCGCGGCCATGGTGTGCATCGGGTCGGCTCGAGTGGCGGGAGGCTGGCGAAGGTGCCCGGCTTTCCGGCCGCCTGAGCCGGCCGGAAAACGGAAAAGGCATCGCATTCGAACTCGACGATGGCGGCCTTTCCGGTCGGTTCGAATGGCCGTCTGACGGGGACGACGGCCTGCCGCGTGGAATGATTCGATTCGACGGTTTCGATCTGGCCACCTTGCCGGTGGGCCTGCTCCAGCCGCTTGGCCTGAGCGTTCTGGAGGGGCGACTGAAAGGGATTGCCGAACTCTCTGGACGGGGGGTGACACTCGATCTCGATATCGTCGAGGCAGGCTTTGACCGCGCCGACGGACGCGTTGCCGGCGCCGGACTTTCGCTTGGCCTGAGCGGGGAGCTGACCGGCCTGACGGCCGGGGAACCGCTCGCGTTTTCCGCGCAGCTGTCTCAAAGCGCTGGCGAGCTACTGGCCGGCCCGATTTACCTGCCGCCTCCCGAGCGTCCGCTCAAGCTTGATTTGGCGGGCGCATTCAAACCGGGAGAGAAACTCAGCGTCGATGCGCTCATGATCGACGACGGTGGTCTCCTCGAGGCCGAAGGTCGGCTGGCTTTCGAAGTCGCAGAGGGCGGCTGGCGACTGGCCGAGCTCGGTATCGACCGGGCCCGGGTCGAGTTCCCCGGCGCCTGGCAACGATGGGCAGACGGGCCGGCTTCGACCAGCGGCGTGCCCGACCTGGCTACCGAAGGCGAGTTGAGCGCGTCGCTGCTGTGGCGATCGGGGGGGGTCGAATCATTGGAGGTGCGGCTGGACGGATTCAGCGCTCGCGATGCTGCGGGGCGGTTCGCCGTCGATTCCGTGAACGGCCGCCTGGAGCGTTCGGCGGAACGACTGCAGGCCGATCTGGCCTGGAATGGATTCGAATTGTTCCGCCTGGCGTTCGGGGGCTCCCGGCTGACGGCCGGTGGCGCGCCCGGGGATTGGCGGCTGACCCGGCCCCTGAGGCTGCCACTGCTCGATGGTGCCGTCGTTGTCGACCGGTTGAATGTGGGAGTCGATGATGCGGGGGCACGCTCGGTCACGCTGGATGCCAGTATCGAGCCGCTTGATCTGGCGGCTCTGACGGATATGCTCGGCCTGCCGAGCTTTGGCGGGCGATTGTCCGGCAGCTTCCCCGGTGTGCGCGTCAGCGGCGAGACGCTCGTTTTTGACGGGGGTATCGATGTCAGGGCGTTTTCAGGGGCCATCCGAATGAGCGACCTGGTCGTCGAGCGCCCCTTCGGCACGCTGCCTGCGCTCGCTGCCCAGGTGGAAATTGACCGGCTCGACCTGGAAGAGTTGACCGGCGCCTTCAACTTCGGCCATATGGAAGGCGAGGTGTCGGGCTGGATGCGTGGCCTGCGACTGCTCGACTGGCAGCCGGTGGCGATGGATGCACGCCTTTACACGCATGAAGACGTCTCGAGCCGACGCATCAGCCAGCGTGCCGTCGAGAATCTCTCCCGAATCGGCGGCGGCGCGGCGGCCATCGGCGCGACCGTGCTGCGCATGTTCGAGGAGTTTCCGTATCGGCGCGCCGGACTGGCCTGCCGACTGGATCGCAATATCTGCCATATCGACGGCGTGGCCCCGCACGAGTCGGGCGGTTTCTACATCGTCGAGGGTCGTGGCCTGCCGCATCTCGACGTGGTCGGTCACCGCCGCCTGGTCGACTGGCCGCGTCTGGTCGCGCAACTGGTGGCGGTCACCAGCGGCTGAGGCTGGAAGGAGGAGCCAAGGGGGAGTGTCAGCGGATGGCTTGTGACGCCGGTCGATAAGGTTTGCTGGTTGGCTCGTTAGCTTGTTGGCTGGTTCGGCATCCGCGAACTTTGCGGGGCGGCTTCGCTGCGAGACCGGCCGTCATGCATCGAACGCCGTCTGCTGTCTGATTGTTACGCACCTGGCGCGGCTTGGCCGCCCTTCACCGCCCGGACACAGCCGAACCAGCCAACCAGCAATCGATCCGGTATGTCGGGTTTCCCACCGCGGGCACCTCCCAGCGGAAGTCCGAGTTCAACGAACCTGCCTGACCTGGACCTTCCGGATGCGTTTGTCGACCATGTCGACGATGGTGAAGATGTGGCGGCCGATGCGCAGGCTGGTGCGGCCGTCGGGAAGGGATTCAAGATGCTCGAGGATGAGGCCGTTCAGTGTTCGGGCTCCGGTGAGGGGCAGGTCCCAGTCGAAGCGCCGGTTGAGCATGCGCACGGTGGCACCGCCGTCGATGATCCAGTCACCGTTCTCGAGCTTGCGCAACATGCGCCGTCGATTGCGGCGCTCGCTGGTGAACTCGCCCACGATTTCCTCGAGGATATCGTCGAGCGTGATCAGACCCTGGATATCGCCGTACTCGTCGACCACCAGGCCCAGACGCCGTTCGCGGGTCTGGAATTCGAGCAATTGCTGCGTCAGCGGCGTGCCTTCGGGGACGAAATAGGGTGACCGGATGGCCTTCTCGAGCGTATCGCGCTTCAAGAGGCCCTGCGTGAGCCCCGGCAGCACGGAACGGATGTGGAGCACGCCGATCGTGTTCTCGAGGTCGCCGCGCCACACCGGCAGGCGTGTGTAGATACTGGTCTCGAGTGTTTGCAGGATTTCGTCCCAGTCGGCCTGTAGATCGATGCCGACGATGTCCTGGCGCGGCACCATCACGTCGTCGACGGAGCCGTGCTCGAGGTCGAGGATATTGATCAGCATCTGACGATGGTCAAGGGAAATGTGTCGCCCGCCTTCCTTGACCAGAGTACGTAGTTCCTCCCGGCTGATGGAGTCCTGGGAGCTGATTTTGTGAGCGCCGAAGGGTCGCAGCAGGGTGGCCGCCAGCAGGTTGACGAGCCAGACCGCCGGGTAGAGCAGCCTGAGCAATGGAACCAGCACGTAGCTTGCCGGGTAAGCGATGCGCTCGGGCTTGATGGCGGCCAGGGTCTTGGGCGCGACTTCCGCGAAGACCAGGATCACCGCGGTCAGCACCAGCGTGGATACCCAGATCCCCGACTCGCCCAGCATCCGGATGGCGATGACGGTTGCCACAGAAGCCGCGAAGATGTTGACCATGTTGTTGCCGAGCAGGATGATGCCGAACATCCGGTCGGGCTTGGCCAGCAGGCGCTGCGCCAGGCGTGCCCCGCGGTGGCCGCTGTTGGCGTGGTGGCGCATGCGGTAGCGGTTGAGCGCCACCAATCCCGTCTCGGAGCTGGAGAAAAAGGCCGACAGCACGATCAGGACAGCCAGCAGGATGAAGAGTCCGTAAAGAGGAGCGTCGCTCATGTCACCTCAGGCATCCGTAGCCGGTTGCCAGCTACGGTCGAGCAACACTTCGAGCACCAGCTTGCTGCCGAAGTAGGCCAGGGCCAGGACCGCCATGGCGATCAGGGTCCAGCGCACTGCGCGGCGCCCTCGCCAGCCCAGGCGCCAGCGACCGAGCAGCAGAAAGCCGAACAGCAGCCAGGAAATGATCGACAGGGCACTCTTGTGAACCAGATGCTGGGCGAACAGATTATCGATGAAGAGCGTGCCGGAGGCGAGGCTGAGCGTGAGCAGGACCCAGCCTCCCAGAATCAGCCGGAACATGATGGTTTCGATGACGGCCAGCGGCGGCAGGAATTCCAGGCGACGGACCAGCCGCGGATGGCGCAGCGCATAGTCCTGGGCGGCGAGCATCAGCGCGTTGATTGCGGCGATGCTCAAAAGACTGTAGGCCATCAGGGAACTGACGATGTGCATTCGGGCGGTGGCGGACAGATCGCCCAGAATCAGCGGCTCGATCGGCACCAGCCACTGCAGTGCGACGCACAGCGCCGCGCCGGGCAGGGCGATGATGCAGGCTTCGCTCGAACGGGTCGCGGCCGCCGCGATGACCAGCGTGCTCATGACGAGCAACGCGGAAAGCGACAGCATGTTGATGAAATTCGCGTCCCAGCCGGCTGGCGCATCCATGGCATGCGACAGGGCAAGGCCGTGCAGTATGATCCCGAGCGCCGAGAAAAACAGTCCGGAGTTCCGGAATGGCCGCCTGTCGCGCAGTTCGGCCCATACCAGGTCGCCCAGGGCGCCCAGATAGATGGCGATCGGCATCAGGTGAAACAGAATGTTCTTGTCCAAGTGATGAGCGACTGCGGAAGACTTGGGCCCAGTATAATGTCTTGATACCGATTCGTAAGACGCATTCTCATGTTCGACCAGCTCAGCAATCGACTTTCCGGTTCACTGGAGCGGCTCAGGAGCCGCGGAAGGTTGACCGAGGACAATATTCGCGAATCCCTGCGCGAAGTTCGCGTCGCCCTGCTAGAGGCCGACGTCGCGCTGCCCGTGGTCAAGGACTTCATCGCCCGTGTCAGCGACCGGGCGGTGGGGCAGGAGGTGACCAAGAGCCTCAAACCCGGCCAGGCGCTGATCAAGGTCGTGCACGAGGAGCTCAAGCATGTCCTGGGCGACGAACAGGCTCGGCTGGACCTGGATCGACAGGCGCCGGTGGTCATCCTGCTGGCCGGGCTGCAGGGCGCGGGCAAGACCACGACCGCGGGCAAGCTCGCCAAGCACATCCAGGACCGCGAAAAGAAGAAGGTCATGCTGGCCAGTTGTGACGTCTACCGTCCGGCGGCCATCGACCAGCTCGAAACCCTGGCCGGCCAGGTCGAAGCCGGCTTCTTCCGTTCCGAGGAGGCCGCCGACCCCGTACGTATCGCCGAAGACGCCGTCGGCCAGGCGCGCAGGCAGTTCGCCGACGTACTGATTCTCGATACCGCCGGCCGCCTGGCGGTCGACGGGGCGATGATGGACGAGATTCGCCGCGTGCATGCTGCCGTCGATCCGGCCGAAGTGCTGTTCGTGGTGGACGCCATGACCGGTCAGGACGCGGCCAACACAGCGAAAGCGTTTCACGAGGCGCTGCCGCTATCGGGCGTGGTGCTGACCAAGACCGACGGCGACGCCCGCGGCGGTGCGGCGCTGTCGGTACGCCATATCACCGGTGCGCCGATCAAGTTCCTCGGCACGGGTGAGAAGATCGACGGGCTCGAGCCGTTCCATCCCGACCGCCTGGCCTCGCGCATTCTGGGGATGGGTGACGTGCTCAGCCTGGTCGAGGAAGTCGAGCGCAAGGTCGACCAGAAACAGGCGAAAAGGCTGGCCGGCAAGGTCGGCAAGGGCAGCCGGCGATTCGGCCTGGACGATTTCCGCGACCAGTTGCTGCAGATGGACCAGCTCGGTGGCATGGGCGCGCTCATGGACAAGCTGCCCGGCATGGGCAACCTGCCCGACGCCGTCAAGTCGCAGGTCGACGACAAGCAGACACGGCGCATGGTGGCCATCATCAACTCGATGACGCCCAAGGAACGACGCTTCCCCGACATCATCAAGGGCTCGCGCAAGCGCCGCATTGCCACGGGGTCGGGGCTGCAGATCCAGGACGTCAATCGCCTGCTCAAGCAGCACAAGCAAATGCAGAAGATGATGAAGAAGGTCGGCAGCAAGGGCGCGATGGCCAAGATGATGAAGCGCCTGCCGGGCGGAATGCCCGGTGGTGGGGGCGGGATGCCGTTTTAGGCGGGCGACATTGGCCCTTCCCAACCGGAGACGAATCCGCTAAAATTGCGGGTTTGCCGAATTCAGCAATTGCAAGCGCCGGAACCGGATCGGGTTCCGGGGCGATCCAGGAGAGAACATGGTCAAGATTCGCATGAGCCGGGGCGGCGCCAAGAAGACGCCCTTCTACCATATCGTCGTCACCGACAGTCGTAACGCCCGCGACGGCCGCAATATCGAGCGGCTCGGGTTCTTCAACCCGGTCGCGCGCGGTCAGAACGAGCGTCTGCGTCTCGATGTCGAGCGTGTCGACTACTGGCTGGGCCAGGGTGCGCAGATTTCCGAGCGCGTTCGCGATCTGGCCAACGAAGCACGCCGGGCCCAGTCGGCGGCCTGAACCGATGCGGTCGGAAGAATCGGTCGTCGTCGGCCGATTCAACGGCGCATGGGGCGTTCGCGGCTGGGTCAAGGTGTGGTCCGAAACCCGCCCGCCGATCGCCATCTTTGAATATCAGCCGTGGCAGGTTGGCGACTGCGGCGAATCCATCGAAGTTGAGCAATGGCGACAGTCGGGTCCCCGGCTGGTGGTCAAGCTGGGCGGTGTCGACACGCCTGAGCAGGCGGAGGCGCTCGGTCGGCAGGTCATCCGTGTCGCCCGCTCGACGCTGCCCGAGCCGGAGCCCGGCGAATACTACTGGCATGATCTGATCGGCCTCGAGGTCATCAACCTCGAGGGCCACGTCTACGGGCGGGTGGCAAAAATGCAGGAAACGGGCGCCCACGACGTCCTCGAGATCCACGGCGAGGACGGCACTGTCCTGATTCCCTTCGTGACGGACGAATTCGTGCGCGAGGTCGACATCGAAGGCGGCCGGATCACGGTCGACTGGCCGCTCGACTGGCTCGAGCCCGAGTGAGTATATGCTTTCGCGTATCGATGTCATCACGCTGTTTCCCGACTGGATCGACTCGCTCAAGCAGCTCGGCCTGACCGGGCGGGCGATTGCCGACGGCAGGGTCGAGCTGCGCTGCTGGAATCCGCGTGATTACGCCGAAGGGGTTCACCGCAGCGTCGACGATCGGCCCTACGGCGGCGGGCCCGGCATGGTGATGCGGCCTGAGCCGTTGGCACAGTCCATCGAGGCGGCGCGGGGCGATGATGCCGACGTGCGCGTCGGCTGCCTCAGCCCGCAGGGCCGGCCCCTGGATCAGGCGGCCGTGCAGGAACTGGCCGAGCGAGAGCGCCTGATTCTGGTTTGCGGGCGCTACGAAGGGATTGACGAGCGCGTGATGGAAGCAATGGTCGACGAGGAGTGGTCGATCGGCGATTTCGTGCTCTCCGGCGGTGAGCCGGCCGCGGCGGTGATGATCGACGCGGTCGTGCGCCTGCTCCCGGGGGTGCTCGGTCACGAGCTCTCGGCCGAGCAGGATTCGTTTTCCGACGGGCTGCTGGACTGCCCGCACTACACGCGTCCCGAGACGTGGCGAGGGCATGCCGTTCCCGAGATTCTGCTCAGCGGCGATCATGCCCGCATCGAGCGCTGGCGGCGTGCCCGGGCCATCGAGCGGACGCGCCGCCGCCGGCCGGATCTGCTCGGCAAGCGTGAAATCGACGCCGACGACGAGAAAATCCTGGCGGAATTTTCCGGCGCTGGGCGAGACAAAGCCTGAGAAACCGGTTACAATTACCGGCTTGTCTGCCCCAGGGTCGGGGCATCAACGCGCCCTCAGTCAACGCGTAAAATTTAGGAACAGGCAGTCATGAGCAATATCATCGACGAAATCAACAACGAACAGACCGAGCGCGAGATCCCCGATTTCGCCGCCGGCGACACGATCGTGGTCAATCTCTGGGTTCGTGAAGGCGACCGCGAGCGCGTGCAGGCCTTCGAAGGCGTGTGCATTGCCAAGCGCAACCGCGGTGTCAATTCCGCTTTCACAGTGCGCAAGGTGTCTCACGGCACCGGCGTGGAGCGTGTTTTCCAGACCTACAGCCCGCTGATCGAATCGATCAAGGTCAAGCGCAAGGGCAAGGTGCGCCGCGCCAAGCTGTTTTATCTGCGCGATCTGGAAGGCAAGGCTGCCCGGATCAAGGAAAAGCTTTCGAGCTCGGGTCGCAGGCGCGCCAGCGCCTGAAGCGGACAACGCTTCGAACAGAAAAAAGGCCAGCCGGGCGGCTGGCCTTTTTTGTGGCTGGGGCTGACGGGTGGGAGCTTCGGTTAAGGATGGTCGCAAGGCAGGCTGCTTTCTGGCACTAGCTCGACACTGAAAATTCCAAATCCGAAGCACCAAGTACCAAACAAATTCGAATGACCGAAATTCGAATGTTCCAAACGTCGCAACTTTTGCCGTTCGGGGGCTAGCCGGCCTTGGCCTCGGAAGTTGGCTGTACCTTCTTTTCTTCTACTGGCTCGGGCTTTGCTGTCTTCTTGGGATTGTCCCCGGGGTGTGGCGTGGCTCGGGCCTGTGTTTCGCGGACTCGGCTATTGCCGTTGAACAGGGCGCCCGGTTCGATTACCAGCTCGGCCACCGTGACATCGCCCTCGACCCGGCCGCCGGCCACGATTTCCAGCCTTCTGGCATCGATGTTGCCCTCAAAGCGTCCGCTGATGAGGACGTGCTCGGCCTGTAGCTCGCCTTTGAACTGGCCTTCCTGTCCGATGGCAACTTCCGCCTCGGACTGAACGTTTCCCTGGATTTGTCCGTCAACGTGCAGGTTGTCGCTCAGGGCGAGGTCGCCGACAAGCTTTGAACCTGCTGCAATGACGGTCGTTCCGGCGTGTTGGCTGCCGTCCGGACGACCTCGGTTAATGATTCCCATTGAACGCGATCCTCTTCGCTGAAAAGCACATCGTATTCCTCCAGCGACCAGCGCAGGAAGGGTGAAGGGTCGAGGCGGCGCTGCAGGTAGCGAACCTCATAGTGCAGGTGCGGCGCGGCCGACTGGCCGGTGTTGCCGGAATAACCGAGCAGGTCGCCGCGCTTGACGTAGCTGCCCGAGTCGATCTCGATGTCGTCGAGATGGCCGTAGATGGTAGAGAAACCGTAGTTGTGGACCAGCTTGACCATCTTGCCCAGGCCGGAACTCTGGTGAACGGCGGCCCATTCGACCACGCCGTCGGCGGTGGCATAGATGGGGGTTCCGCGCTTGGCGCGCAGGTCCACGCCGCCGTGCAGGGCCTCGCGGTCGTGGATGGGATGCTGGCGCATGCCGAAGTTGCTGGTCACGCGCCCGGACTGCACCGGGAAGCCGCTGGGGATCGAGCGCAGCATCAGCCGCTTTTCGAAAGCAGTCTGCGCGGCGGTGTCGATTCTCCGGGCCAGCGGACGCTCGTCTGAGGACTCCAGGCCCACCAGGGTTTCGATGCGCTGCACCTCGGTGCCGAGAACGGCCAGTTCGCGGCTGCGTTGCCGGACTTCCCGCTCCAGCTCCCGTCGCTGACCGGCCAGGCGATCCTTGTCGGCCCGAATGCTTTCCTTTTCGGCAGCCAGTTCGGCGACCTGGCCGTTGAGCGAGCCGACCTTGTTCGACAGCAGCAGAATGCTGGCCGCACCGACGACCATGACAACGGCAAGGCCGATGGCCGCTCCGGCAATGACGCGTCGAACCAGCTGGTCGAGGGTGAAGTGGCGCGAGCCCCGGTAGTCCGTGACGGTGATGTAATAGCTTTGCCGCATGTGCTGGTTTTGGCTTCTTGTTGTCGTAAGGTCCCGATTCGGGCCGAATTTGTGACCGAGCGGGGCGCCAATTATGCGAGGGCTGCCGCTCGGTTGCAAACGCGGACAGGGTTGCGGGTTAGAATTCCGGGCATTCCTGCCCATCATGTCGACGGAGTTCCGGTCATGAACAAGACAATCTCAGTGCTTTTCCTTTGTATTTACCTGGCAGCTTGCGGTGGTGTTGGCGACGAGGGCGATTCGACCGCTTCCGAGAGCGGATCAAGTGAGGAACAGGCGGCCGGACAGCCTTCTGCCGCATCTGAGTCCGAAGCGACCGAGCGCGCGGAAGAAGCCGTCGCCGAACCACGGCCGGAGATTTACTCGGAATTCACCCTCGAGACGGACCTGGGCCACCTCAGCGACGATCAGCGCAGAATGGTCGCGGTTTTGATCGACGCCAGCCGGATCATGGACGACCTGTTCTGGCACCAGGCTTTCGGCGACCGCGATGCCCTGCTCGGGCAGATCAACGACGGGGCCGCGCGCGAGTTCGCCCGCATCAATTACGGTCCCTGGGACCGCCTGGCCGGCAACGGGCCCTTCGTGCCGGGGTACGGGCCCAAGCCGCCCGGCGCCAATTTCTATCCGGCCGACATGAGCGACGAGGAGTTCGAGGCCCTCGAGGACAGCCGCAAGGATGATCTCTACACGCTGATCCGCCGCGATGACGCCGGCGAGCTGACGGTCGAGCCCTACAACGAGTTCTACGCCGAGCGGCTGGCCGACGCGGCCGAAATGCTCGAACGCGCCGCCGAACTGGCCGAGAACGAGAGCTTTGCCCGCTACCTCCAGCTGCGGGCCGACGCGCTGGTGACCAACCGCTACCAGCCTTCCGACCTGGCCTGGATGGACGTCGAGGACAACAAGGTCGACCTGATCTACGGCCCGATCGAGACTTATGAGGACCAGCGCTACGGTTACAAAGCGGCCTTCGAGGCTTACGTGCTGATCAAGGATCTCGAGTGGAGCGAGCGCCTGGCGCGCTTTGCCGAGTTCCTGCCCGAGCTGCAGCGCAACCTGCCCGTACCCGAAGCCTACAAGGCCGAGGAGCCGGGCGGCGACGCCGAGCTCAACGCCTACGACGTGGTCTACTACGCCGGCGACTCCAACGCCGGCTCGAAGACGATCGCCGTCAACCTGCCCAACGACGAGGAAGTGCAGCTGGCCAAGGGCACGCGCCGCTCGCAGCTGAAGAACGCCATGCGCGCCAAGTTCGACCGAATCCTCTTGCCGATCGCCGATGTGGTCATCGCCGAGGACCAGCGCGAGCACATCAGCTTCGACGCCTTCTTCGGCAACACCATGTTTCACGAGGTGGCCCACGGCCTGGGCATCAAGAACCTGGTGGAAGGCGAGGGCACGGTACGCGCCGCACTCAAGGAGCACGCCAGCCCGCACGAGGAGGGCAAGGCCGATGTGCTGGGTCTCTACATGGTGCGCGAGCTCAGCGAGGCCGGCGAACTCGAGGGCGACATCATGGATTACTACGTCACCTTCCTGGCCGGCATTTTCCGCTCGGTCCGATTCGGCGCCTCGAGCGCCCACGGCCGCGCCAACATGATGCGCTTCAACTATTTCGCAGATTTCGGTGCCTTCGAGCGGGACGAGAACGGTCACTTCCGCGTCGTGAAGGACCGCTTCAGCGAGGCCATCGACGCGCTCTCGCGCGAAATCCTGGTGATGCAGGGTGACGGCGATTACGACAAGGCCGGCCGCATGCTCGACGAACTCGGCGTGATCGGCGAGGAACTGCAGTCCGACCTCGACCGCATCGACACCGCCGGTATCCCGGTGGACGTGAAATTCCGGCAAGGCAAGGACGTTCTCGGCATCGGCCTTGAATAGGATAGGAAGCGACTTGAAAGTGGGGGTGTTTGCGCCCACCTCGTCAGCAGTGCCGACAACCGTAATGACGCTGCCATGAGTGAAGCAAACGCCCCGGAAACCCGCCGTTTTGACACGGAGGTCCATCAGCTGCTCAAGCTGATGGTCAATGCGCTCTACTCCAATCGCGAGATTTTCCTGCGCGAGTTGATTTCCAATGCCTCGGACGCCAGCGACAAGCTGCGCTTCGAGGCATTGACCAACGATGCCCTCAAGGGGGCCGACCAGGACCTGGCTATCGATATCCGCTTCGACAGCGAGGCGGGCACACTGACGGTTTCCGACCGCGGCATCGGCATGAACCGCGAAGAGGTGATCGACAACCTCGGCACCATCGCCCGTTCGGGCACGAAGCATTTCCTCGAGTCGCTGTCGGGCGACAAGCAGAAGGATGCCGCGCTGATCGGCCAATTCGGGGTCGGTTTCTACTCCGCTTTCATCGTCGCCTCCGAGGTCACGGTCGAAACCCGCCGCGCCGACGAGTCGGCCGACAACGGCGTGCGCTGGATCTCCACGGGCGAGGGCGAGTATCAGATCGAAGCGATCGAGCGCGAGGAGCAGGGCACCACGATCGAGCTTACGCTGCGCGACGATCACAAGGACCTGCTCTCGGACTGGCAGCTCAAGCGCATCATCCGCCATTACTCCAACCACATCGCCTTTCCGATCCGCCTGGCCGAGGCCGGCAAGGACGACGAGTCGGAAACGGTCAATGATTCCAAGGCGCTCTGGGCGCGGGCGAAGTCGGAAGTCTCCGACGAGGAATACCAGGAGTTCTATACCAGCCTGACTGGCGACGAGGAAAAGCCGCTGAGCTGGGCCCACCATCATGTCGAGGGCAGCCAGCGCTACAGCATGCTGCTGTACCTGCCGTCGCAGGCGCCGTTCGACATGCTGATCAACCGCGACGAGCGCGAGGGCGTCAAGCTCTACATCCAGCGGGTATTCATCATGGATGCCGCCGAGCAGGTCGTACCGCGCTACCTGCGTTTCATGCGCGGCGTGATCGACTCGGCCGACCTGCCGTTGAATATCTCGCGCGAGATCCTGCAGGACAACCCGCTGGTCCGGAAGATTCGCGCCGCGGTGATCAAGCGCTCGCTCGATCTGATCGAGAAGCTGGCCGGCGAGGGCGGCGAGGCCTGGAACAAGTTCCACAAGGCTTTCGGCGGCGTTCTCAAGGAGGGCGTGATCGAGGATTTCGAGCAGCGCGAGCGCATCGCCTCGCTGCTTCGATTCGCCTCGAGCAAGTCCGACGATGAATCGGTCGGCCTGGACAGCTATATCGAAAACATGTCCGACGATGGTAATGACAATCGGGACACCATCTGGTACCTGACCGCCGACAGCTTGAAGGTGGCGAAGAACTCGCCCCACCTGGAAGCTTTCCGCAAGCGCGGCATCGAGGTGCTGTTGCTGACCGACCGCATCGACGAGTGGCTGGTCGCCCACCTGCACGAGTACAAGGGCAAGCAGCTCAAGTCCGCGGCCAGCGGCAAGCTCGACCTCGAAGAAGACCAGGCCGAGCCGGACGAATCCGCGAAGCAGCTGGCCGGCCGCATCAAGAAGGCCCTGGGCGAGCAGGTCGGCAACGTGACCGCCGGGTCACGACTGACCGACTCGCCCGGCTGCATCGTCAGCGACGACGACGCCATGAGCCTGCAGATGCAGAAAATGCTGCGCCAGGCCGGCCAGGAAGTGCCCGAGACCAAGCCGGACCTCGAAATCAACGCCGCTCACCCGCTGCTCGAGACCATGGCCGCCGCAGACGACGAGTCGCGTTTCAGCGAACTCTCGCAACTCCTGTTCGACCAGGCGCTGCTGGCTGAAGGCGGCGAACTGGCTGACCCGGCCGCCTACGTCAAGCGCGTCAACAGCCTGCTGGTCGACGCCCTGGGCAAGAACGGCCAGAACGACGACGATCATGCCGCCTCGGCCTGACGGGGAGGCGCTGGCGCCGGCTCCCGCCAATGGCTGGCGCGAGCGGCTGGGCCGCTGGGTCGAAGGCCGGGCGTTCAGCCGCTTCATTATCGCGCTGATCGTCGTCAACGCGATCATCCTCGGCCTGGAAACCTCGTCGGCGGTGATGGATCGCTTCGGCGAGTTGCTGATCACGGCCAACACCGCCATTCTGGGCGTGTTCATCGTCGAGATCACGCTCAAGCTCGTCGCTTTCGGCCCGCGTTTCTTCCGTTCCGGCTGGAACGTTTTCGATTTCCTGGTTGTCGGTGTCTCGCTTGTGCCCACGGCCGGCCCGCTGGAAATCCTGCGCGCGCTTCGCGTACTGCGGGTGCTGCGCCTGCTTTCTCAGGTGCCCAAGCTCAGGGTGATTATCGAGTCGCTTCTGCGCGCCCTGCCGGGCATGGGCTGGACGGCGCTGCTGCTGCTGCTGGTCTTCTACGTCTTCGCCGTGATGGGCACGATGCTTTTCGGCGAGCAGTTCCCAGAGTACTGGGGCAGCCTGGGGGCCAGCCTGTTTTCGTTGTTCCAGATCATGACCCTCGAATCGTGGTCCTCGGGCATCGCGCGGCCGATGATGGCAGCCATCCCCTGGGCCTGGGCCTTCTTCGTGCCGTTCATCCTGGTCTCGAGCTTCATGGTGCTCAACCTGTTCATCGCGATCATCGTGACCGCCACCCAGTCCATTCACCAGGACGAGGAAGACCTGGAACGCCGCCAGCTTCTGGCCGAGCTGCGCTCGATCAACCAGAGACTCTCGGAGCTGGAGCAGTCCCCCATAAACGAACGGAAAGGAAAAACCTCGTAATCACGGAAAGACACGGAATGCACGGAAAGAGCAAATTTATTTCATTCAGTGATTTCCGTGTATTCAGTGGTTTGAGGGTTTTGATTTTTCCAGGCGTTGGAACTCTATGATCTTCGCTGGAGGCTGATATCCATGGCCGAATCGGTCAGACTCGACAAGTGGCTCTGGGCCACGCGTTTTTTCAAGACGCGCGGCAAGGCCCAGCAGGCCATCAAGGGCGGCAAGGTCGATATCAACGGCGCCGCTCCGAAGGCTTCGCGTCTGGTGCGCTGCGGCGATCGACTCGAGATCACCAAGGGCGAGATGCGGTTCGAGGTCGTTGTCGACCAGGTGGGCGAGAAGCGCGTCTCCGCGCCGATGGCTCAGGCGATGTATACCGAAACCGAGGCCGGCCGAAAGGCGCGTGAGCGCCGGATGGAGGAACGCCGGTTCGAGCAGGCCGCGGGTACTGCCCCGGCGCGCCGGCCGGACAAGCGCGAACGGCGTCGTTTGCGCCGCTTCCACCGCGGCGACTGATAACCGGGTTTCGCCCGATTCAGCCGTCGGGCCGGTCGATGAATTCCGAACCCGGCGTTTCCGTAATTGCTTATAATCTAATATTCAAGGCTTCAATTGCCCGTCTCGGGCCAGTCGGAGCGCGAACTTGCAATTTCACCATCGAACCTGGCTGACGGCGCTGCTGCTGGCGGCGGTCCTGCTGCGTTCGCTGGTTGCCGACGGCTACATGCCCGACGAGGACGGCGTTGTTCGCCTGTGTACCCCCGAAGGCATGGTGGCCGTGGTCATCGACCCGGATACCGGCGAGGCGGTCGAGGTCGAGGAATCGCTCTCGGCGGAATGCCCCTGGGCGTATGCCTTCTTCCCGGGCGGATTGCTGTCGGCGCTGCCTTCGCTGCCGGCTCGATATGCAGTCACGCTTTCTGCTGCCGATCCGGCCCGAACTCCCGAACTGCTCGATCCGGTCGGACTGCCTCCGGCGAGAGCGCCTCCCATTTCCCCTTGCTGAACGAATCCAACCGAACCTGAGCGCGCGAGCGACGAGGCCCTGACAGCCGCGCTTGCGCCCAATCAGCAAGAGGAACAATGCAATGAAACTGTTTGTATCGGGCGGCTTGCTTGCCGTCCTGTTTTGCCTGCCCGCCTGGGCAGCGGAAGTATCCGTCCCGGAAGAAACCATCCGGAAAGACGACCAGTCGGGCGGTCGCACGATCGCCGAAATGCTCGAAGACCGGCTCGCACTGAGTCCAATGGTCGTCACCGCTGCGGTGATGAGCGATCCCTTTCGTGTCACCACCGACCCGCGCCAGCCGCGTCTGCCCCTGCCGGCCCATGACGGCGGTTCCTACCTGAAGTCCATTCCGGGCTTCGCGCTCTCCCGCAAGGGCGGAACGAGCGGCGATCCGGCGCTGCGCGGCCTGGGCGGGTCGCGACTGAACATCCTGCTCGACGACACCACCGTGCTGGGCGGCTGTGGCTCGCGCATGGATCCCCCGACGGCCTACGTCTACCCCGAGGCCTTTGATCGCATCGAGGTGATCAAGGGGCCGCAGTCGGTCCGTTATGGAGCATCCGCGGCGGGGGTCGTGCGCTTCGACCGCGAGGATCCCGTCTTCGACGGTCCGGCCCGCGAGGGTTACTTCGGCGCGACGCTGGGCCGTTTCGATCGCCGCGACGGTACCGGTGAGGTCCTGTTCGGCAGTGAACGCGGTTACGCACGCTTCATCGGCACCTGGTCGAGTCGAGACGACTATCGCGACGGATCAGGCGAGCGCATTCATTCGAGCTACGACCGCTGGAGCGGCAGCCTGCTGGCCGGCTGGACGCCGGATGAACGCACCCGCATCGAGCTGGGCATCGAGAGGAGCGACGGCGAGGCGGCCTACGACGATCGCATGATGGACGGTACGCGTTTCGACCGCAGCGGCTACAGTCTGCGCGTCGTTCGCGACGACATCACGCCCTGGCTCAGCGAACTGGAGCTGCTTCTGTTCCAGAACGACGTGGATCACGTCATGGATAACTACACCCTGCGCGAACCGCCGATGATGCCGATGGTCCGCTTTCCGGAACGGCGTACGCAGGGTGGACGGCTTACCGGTGAAATTCGTCCGGGCGATGAACTCGTCATTCATGCCGGCCTCGACTGGATCGAAAACCGGCACCGCGACGGTATGCTTCGCGGACCGGCGGTGGCCCGGCTCGACGAGACCTCCCGCATCGACACCGCGCGATTTACCGATGCCGGCGGCTTCGTCGAACTGGAGCGGCCATTGTCCGAGCGCAGCAAGACGGTCTGGGGGCTTCGCGTCGACCATGGCCGCGGCCGGGCCCTGGTCGACGGTTTCGGCGGGGCTTCGGCCGGCCGAAGCGATCGTCGTGAGCAGGTCAGCGCCTTCGCGCGCTATGAGCACCGCCTGGCCGATCGGCCGCTGGGCTTCTATGCGGGACTGGGGCGCGCCGAGCGAGCGCCCGACTACTGGGAGCGCGAACGCGTGTTCGGCCTGGACAACGAGTCCCTGACGCAGCTCGACCTCGGGGCCCGCTACCGCGGGCAGCGGCTCAGCACGACACTGTCGCTCTTCTACGGCCGGATCGACGATTACATTCTGATCGTGGCGCCCGGTCTGGAACCCGTGGAAGCGCGCAACGTGGACGCCGCCACGTTCGGGGCCGAGGCCGATTGGCGCTATGCGCTCGGCGAGACCCTGGCCCTGGGAGGCAGCCTGGCCTGGGTGCGCTCCGACAACGACAGCGACGACGTGCCGCTCGCCCAGACGCCGCCGCTCGAAGCGACGATCAGCCTGGATTACGACGACGCGCAGTGGTTCGGCGGCGCGCTCTTGCGGGCCGTCGATCGACAGGACCGCATCCATCCCGGTTACGGAACGATCTACTCCCTGGATACCACGCCGACGCCGGGCTTCGCTGTCGTCTCGCTCTACGCCGGTCGCCGACTGTCGCGGCGCTGGACGCTGACCGCGGGTGTGGACAACCTGTTCGACCGCCGCTACACCGAGCATCTCCAGCGCGGTGCCGCCGAACTGGGCGCGCTGGCCGGTCGCATCCCCGAGCCGGGGCGCACGGCCTGGCTTCAGCTCAAGGGCAACTTCGGGTGAAAATTGTCATGCGTGAGACGCGCAGCCGCTAGACTGCTGGCATGACTTCCGGTTCGCGAACAGCGCCGGCCTCGCGCCGGCCGGGGAAGAGGCATGCCTGACGACCGCCGCGGCGGCCTGCCCCCGGCGGGCCGCTTCGCCTTCCTGGCCGCGCTGTGTTCCTCATTCGGCCAGACCTTCTACATCGGCCTGTTCGGCGCGGATTTCCGCGCCGAGTTCGGCCTGAGCGAATCGGCGCTGGGCACGCTCTACGGTTCGGCCACGCTCCTCAGCGGCCTGAGCATGTTCTGGCTTGGCGCGATCGCCGATCACCTGACGCTGCGCCGGTCAATCGCGCTGGTCATGATCCTGTTGGCGATCGGTGCGGCGACGATTGCCTGGTCGCCGTACGCGACCATGCTATTTGCCGGCCTTTTCATGGTGCGACTGGCCGGCCAGGGACTGGCCGGGCACCTGGCGGTGGTCGCTGCGGCCCGTTATACCGTTCATCGACGGGGTCGGGCAGTGGCGATGGCAAGCTACGGGTTCATTGCCGGTGAAGCCTTGCTGCCACCCCTGGTTGCCGGGCTGCTGGGTTGGCTGGAGTGGCGAAGTGTCTGGATGCTGGCTGCCGCTGCAGTCGTTTTCAGCGCACTGCCGTTGCTGTGGTGGCTGGCGCGGCCGTTGGTCGGGCAGGGTGGTGACGCCGCGCCGTCCGATGCCGGCGGGTTCACGGCCATCACGTCGCGCCGCAAGCTTTTCGTCCACGGGCATTTCCTGCGCGCACTTTCGGTGGTGCTGGTCTCGCCGCTGGTGGTTACGGCGCTTTTCCTGCACCAGGGATCGCTGGCCGAGCGCCTGGGATGGTCACTGTCGCAGGTTGCCTCCGGTTTCATTCTGTTCGCCGCCATGCAGGGCCTGGCGGCATTTGCCGGGGGACGACTGGTTGACCGCTTCAGCGCCTGCGCACTCCTTCGTGTCTACCTGCTGCCACTCGGGCTCGGCGTCCTATCACTCGGCCTGTTGCCGCCCATGATCGCCATGTGGGTGATGTTTGCCGGACTTGGCCTGAGCGCGGGCATCAACGGCGTGGTCAGCGGCGCCGTCTGGGTCGAATTGTTCGGCACTGCCCGGCTGGGCATGATTCGCGGCGTGTATGCGGCCCTGATGGTGTTGTCCACGGCGGCCGGACCCGTGCTGTTGGGCTTGTTGTTCGATCTCGCGGTCGAGTTGCGGACGATCGGCTTGGCCTGCCTGGCTTACGTGTTGCTGGTGCCGCCCCTGATTGCCTCGGGTCTGCGTCCGACAACGGCATCGGCGCAGAAATGATCAGCTTGCGGCGGGGCGGCGGTTCCGCCACCACCACTTCTCCAGTTCAACCAGCAGCATCAGGGGCAGGACGAGCGCGAGAATCAGCAGCCAGTGCCACAGCGACAAGCCGGTGGTGCCGAAAACCCACTGTGCGAATGGCAGGTAGGTGAAGCCGAGTTGCAGAACAACAAGGACGGCGACCATCACCCAGGCCCAGCGGTTGGCGGTCAGGGCTTCAAGAGTCAGGCTTGGCGCAAACAGGCGTCGGCAATTGAACAGGTAGACGATTTCGCCGGCGACCAGCAGGTTGACCGCCAGCGTGCGTGCGAGCGCTTCGTCGCCACTGCCGGCCATGCTCCATTGAAACAGGGCAAAGGTGGCACCGGTCAGCACCAGTCCGACCCAGACGATGCGGGCGGCAACAAAGCCGGTGATCAGGCCCTCCGATGGGGGACGCGGGGGTCGGCGCATCACGTCCCCCTCTGTGGGCTCGAAGGCCAGCGCCAGGGCCAGGGTTACGGCGGTGGCCATGTTGATCCACAGGATCTGTACCGGCGTGATGGGCAGCGCAAGTCCGGCCAGGACCGCGAGCGCGATGACCAGTGCTTCGGCGCCATTGGTCGGCAGAATGAACAGCACCGCCTTGCGGATGTTGTCGTAGACGCCGCGACCTTCCTCGATGCCCGCGGCAATGGTGCTGAAGTTGTCGTCGGCCAGCACCATCTCTGCCGCCTGGCGCGCGGCCTCGGTGCCCTTGATGCCCATGGCCACGCCGATGTCGGCCCGCTTGAGCGCCGGCGCGTCGTTGGCGCCGTCGCCGGTCATGGCCACGACCTCGTTGCGGGCCTGCAGGGCGGTAACGAGCCTGAGCTTGTGCTCCGGGCTGGTGCGGGCGTAGACATCCACCATTGTCGAACGCTCGGCCAGTGCGGCATCGTCGAGCCGGTCGATCTCGGGGCCGGTGAGCACGGTGCCGTCGGCGGACAGGCCGAGTTCACGGGCGATCGCCCCGGCGGTGGCGGCATGGTCACCGGTGATCATCTTCACGCGGATACCCGCTTCGCGGCAGGTTCGAATCGAAGCGGGCACTTCCGCGCGTGGCGGGTCGGCGAAACCGACCAGGCCGAGCAGGTCGAATTCCTCGCCGAGCGCAGCTTCATCGTCAAGCGTCTCGATCGGCGCATCGGCCTGGCGTTGTGCCAGTGCGAGCATGCGCAGGCCATCCCTGGCCAGACTGTCGAGGCGCGCCCTCCAGTCCTCGACATCGATAGGCTCGCGCCCGTCAGTCCCAAGGATGTGCGTGCAGCGGTCGAGGATGGTTTCCGGAGCACCCTTGATGATCAGTCTACGACCGTGGGCGGTGGCCATGAACTTGCGATGGGAGGAAAACGGCAGCACCGCTGTGCGCGGGGATGAATGACGCAAGTCCTCGATATCCAGTCTTGCCGGTTCGGCCAGTGCGAGCAGGGCGAACTCGATCGGGTCGTTGCTGCTCGAGCCCGGTTCCGCTTCATTGCACAGCAACGCCGCCTCTGCCAGGGCCCGAATCGACGAATCCTCGCCGGGCAGGTCGGCGAGCGTGAAATCACCGGCGGTGCCCAGAACTCTTCGCACCCTGAGCTCGTTGCGGGTCAGCGTGCCGGTCTTGTCCGAACAGATGGTCGTGACCGAGCCGAGGGTTTCGACGGCCGGCAGCCTTCGTATGATGGACTGGCGCGCGGCCATGCGTTGAACGCCAATGGCCAGGGTAATGGTGATGATCGCCGGCAGCCCTTCGGGAATGGCGGCGACGATCAGCGCCACGCCGGCGAGGAAGCCCTCGTCCACCGGCATGTCATGCAGTAGCAACCCGAGGCTGATCACCGCGAGGGTAAAAATCACCAGAACGGCCGAAAGCATCCTGCCGAATCGGTTGACTTGCCGCAGCAGCGGGGTGGTTACGGTCTCGACAGTCTCGATCATGCTGCTGATGCGGCCGAGTTCCGTGTCACTGCCGATGCCGACGACAACGCCGGTGGCCTGTCCGCCGCCGACCAGGGTGCCGGAGTGTGCCAGGCAGCGCCGATCTCCCAGGGGCGTGTCCTCGTCGACGGGTTCAGCGGTTTTTTCGACTGGCACCGACTCGCCGGTCAGGGCAGCCTGATCGATGCGCAGGCCGTGGGCCTCGAGCAGGCGCAGGTCGGCCGGCACCCGGTCGCCCGCCCGCAGGCGCACGATGTCGCCGGGCACCAGCTCCTCGGCAGGGATATTCTGCCAGCGGTTGTCACGCCGGGCCTGGGCCTTCATTGCCAGCATGCGGCCGATGGCTTCCATTGCACGTTCGGCCTTGCCTTCCTGAACGAGTCCGATGAGTGCATTGGCGATCACTACCGCGGCGATCACGCCGGCATCGACCCAGTGGGCGAGCGCCGCGGCCAGCGTGGCGGCTGCGATCAGCACATAGATCAGGACGTTGTGGAACTGGGCCAGCAGGCGCCGCCACCAGGGCCTGGGTGGACTGCTCGGCAGTGCATTGGGGCCGTACTCGGCCTGCCGGCGGACGGCTTCAGCGGTGTCCAGCCCGCCAGCAGCGGATTGCAGCTTGTCGAGGGACTGGGCCGCGGACAGGGCATGCCAGGATTTCATGGGCGCTCGATGACGAATGTTCCGGAAGGCAGGTCCGATCGATGATACCTAATCCGGTCAGGCCCATTCGCTCGGGCACAACGAAAAAGGGCTTCCCGCGGGAAGCCCTTCAGTTAATGAACTGTTCGTGAAGCCGGCCGGTCAGGCTGCCACGGTGCCCTGGGCGACTTCTTCCTCGGTGGCTTCGCGCACGCCCTTGATGGCGACCTGGAAGTTGAGCGTCTGGCCGGCCAGCATGTGGTTGCCGTCGACTTTTACGGTATCGTCGCCCACTTCCTTGACGGTGACCGTCATCGGGCCGGCGTTGGACTCGGCGCGGAAAGTCATTCCCGGCTCGACCTTGTCGACGCCGTCGAACGCTTCCCTGGGTACGTCCTGCACCAACTCGTCGCGATAGGGACCGTAGCCTTCTTCGGGCTCGACCGCCACTTCCAGTTCATCGCCCTCGGCCTTGCCCTCGATGGCTTTCTCGAGCCCCGGAATGATGTTCTGGTGGCCGTGGAGGTATTCGAGCGGCTCGCGACCTTCCGAGGTGTCGATGACCTGGCCGTCGTCTCCGGTCAGGGTGTAGTCGATGCTGACGACGGTGTTGTTGGCAATTTCCATGATGATCCTGCTTTGTAGATTGATGAACAACCTAACATGGAGCGGGCCTGCGGCGCTTTCAACCGCTCAATTCGAGACTGTTCAGACAGCAAATGTGCGTTCCACGATTTGCGCCGAATCGGTGCCTTGCCCGAGCGCGCCGTAAAGGCCGGAGCCGCTCGGCGCGAGGCGCGCGTTGCAGAATGTTTCGGCCAGCGGGCTGTCGGCCTCGATCAGAATTGCGGCCTGCAGGCACAAGACGAGGTTTTCGCTCAGCTTCCGGGCCCGCGGGACGGCTTGCTCGGGATGCTGCAGCAGCTGCTTTACTTCGTCGAGGCGACTCGCCATCCCCGCGTGTGCGCTGCGCTGGGCCTCGAGGCGATCCAGCAGAGCCTTGATCGAAGCCGGGTCGCGAGTGGCCGCGCGCAGCACGTCCAGGCACTGGATATTGCCCGAACCCTCCCAGATGGCGTTCACCGGCGCCTCGCGGTAGAGCCGGGGCAGGATGCTTTCTTCGACGTAGCCGGCACCACCGAGGCATTCCTGGGCCTCGTTGATCGCCCCCACGGCGCGCTTGCAGACCCAGTACTTGGCCAGCGGCGTGGCGATACGTGCCAGTGATTCGGCTTCTTCGTCGCCGCCGCTGGCCCGCTCGAACTGGCCGGCCAGGAACATCGCCAGGGTCATCGAGGCTTCCGATTCGACCGACAGGTCAGCGAGCACGTTGCTCATCAGCGGTTGATCGACCAGGCTGGCGCCGAAGGCGTCACGGCCGCGGCAGTGGTGGATGGCTTCGACTGTGGCCTTGTGGATCAGCGAGGCTGACCCGATCACGCAGTCCAGGCGCGTCTCGGCCACCATGCGGATGATGGTGGCCACGCCGCGTCCGGGTTCACCCACCATTTGCGCCCAGGTGCCCGGGTACTCGATTTCCGACGATGCGTTGGAGCGATTGCCGAGCTTGTCCTTGAGTCGCATGATTCGGAAGGGATTGATCGAGCCGTCGGGCCGGAAGCGGGGCACCAGAAAACAGCTCAGGCCCGCCTCGGCCTGCGCCAGGGTCAGGAAGGCATCGCACATCGGGGCCGAGCAGAACCACTTGTGACCGGTGAGTTCGTATTCAGCGCCCGGGCCGCCCGAACCCAGCGGCCTCGCGCGGGTCGTGTTGGCGCGTACGTCCGAGCCGCCCTGCTTCTCGGTCATCGCCATGCCCAGGGTCACGCCCCATTTTTCCTCGGGCGGCAGGAAGCGCCGATCATAGGTGGAGGAAAGTACACGCGGTTCCCATTCGGCCGCGATTTCGGGTTGTGCGCGCAGCGCGGGAACGACCGCGTGGGTCATGGTGATCGGGCACATCGTACCGGCTTCGAACTGATTATGGAGAAACATCATGGCCGAGCGGGCGACGCGTCCGCCGGGTTCGTTCGACCAGGTCAGGCTGGCCAGTCCGTGGCCCAGACCGATCTCCATGATGCGGTGGTAGGCCGGGTGGTAATCCACCCGGTCAATGCGATGGCCGAACCGGTCGTGCGTTCTGAGTCTTGGTGTGAACTCGTTGGCGTCGAAACCCAGAGGCCCGATTTCCGATGCGGCCAGGCGCCCGAAGTCGCGGACTTGACCTTCGAAAGCGCCCGCTCCTTCACGCAACAGGGTTTCCTGCAGGGCGGGATGGCAGCCGTAAGGATCGTAATTGGTCAGAGCCGCGGGCTGGTTGAAGACCTCGTGGGTGTCCAGTTCGGACACTCGGGTGTCGGAAAAATCTCGTTTCATGAGGGCCCCGAGCGATGGTTTCGTCGAAATATGTGAATGTTCACTATACAAAAGCCGGTACCCGGCAGGTTAAAATCACGCGATGCGCCTGACCCAATACACTGATTATTCTCTGCGCGTGCTCATCTACCTGGGCCTGCATGACGACCGGCGTTGCACGATCCGGGAGATTTCCGAGGCTTACGGGATTTCGCGCAATCACCTGATGAAGGTCGTGCAGCAGCTGGCCGCCGAGGGGTTCATCGATTCGGTTCGCGGTGTCGGCGGCGGTCTGACCCTGTCGGCGAAGGCCGGCTCACTGAGCGTGGGCCGGATCGTCCGGGCCATGGAGCCGGATCTGGGCCTGGTCGAATGCCTGCGCCCGGGCAATGAGTGTGTGATTACGCCCGCATGCGAGTTGACCGGCATGCTGGTCGAAGCGCGCACGGCCTTTCTCGACGTCCTCGACGCCTACACCCTGGGCGATATCCTGGCACCGCCTCGTCGCCGGGAGCTCTCGCGCCTGCTTGATATCCGGGTCGAATCGGTCTGAGGCCAGCGGGCGGGCATCTTGCGGTGTCCCATCCATCGTGCAGCGCCCTTATTCAAGACACGATTACCGATTCTGGCTTTAGCGAATTGCCGTGCGGAAGCTAACGGGCTCTCGCCATGCGAGTTGGCGAGCTTTTCCGAGGCCAGTTCTGGAAAGTACTTGCAAGCCTCCGATTTGACTTGAAAAAACACGGCCATAGGTGCATGATTGAAGGGAACTTGCGGCCGAGGGTCGAATTCATATGCGCAAGCTGACGGGGCTGATCGGATTTCTGCTGGTGGCGGTTTCTGTTTCCGCTGTGGCGGGAGAGCTGCGCAATATGCGCGTCTGGGCCGGCCCGGAAAGCACGCGAGCGGTCCTCGATCTGGATCAGCGCGTGGACTATCGGCTTTTTACCCTTGAAGATCCGTCGCGAGTGGTCATCGACATCGACGGCGTCGATCTCGAGCGGGCGCTGGATCTCGATGAGGAGCACAGCGGCGTTATCCGGAGCGTTCGTCACGGCGTGCGTGAGGGCAACGACCTGCGCGTGGTGCTCGACCTGGAGGGCAAAGCGCGCCCGAAGAGTTTCCTTCTCGCACCGGCTGGCGAGTACGGTCATCGGCTGGTCGTCGACCTGTATCCCGAAGACGGCCAGTCATCCGGTGAGCGGGTTCGCGAGGCCGTTCAGTCGGCCATGGACGGCGAGCGCGACATGATCGTGGCCGTCGATGCCGGTCACGGCGGCGAGGATCCGGGTGCCATCGGCCCGTCGGGCACCCACGAAAAGAATATCGCCCTGGCCCTGGCGCGTGAACTCAAGCAGCGGATCGATGATGAGCCGGGTATGCGCGGTGTGCTGGTCCGCACCGGCGACTACTACATTCCTCTCGAAGAGCGCTATGCCCGGGCGCGTGAGGCGCGAGCGGACCTGTTCCTGTCGATCCACGCCGACGCCTTCCGGGATCGCCGCGTGCGCGGCAGCTCGGTTTACGTGCTCTCGCGCCGCGGTGCATCCAGCGAAGCGGCGCGCCTGCTCGCCAGGAGTGAAAACCGTTCGGACCTCGTCGGCGGGGTCAAGCTTGATCGCGGTGACGATGTGCTCAGTTCGGTACTGCTGGACCTGTCGCAGAACGTGGCCATGGAATACAGCGCCGAGGCGGCCGAAGCCATCCTCGGTCAGCTCGCCCGGGTCGGCAAGCAGCATCGAGATCGGGTCGAGCGCGCCAATTTCGTCGTGTTGCGCTCGCCCGATGTCCCGAGCGTGCTGGTGGAAGTCGGTTTCATCAGTAATCCGCACGACGAGGCCAACCTCAACAACGGCTCGCATCGTCGTCGAGTGTCCGAAGCCATCGTCAACGGTGTGCGCAGGCACTTTTTCGAAACCGCACCGCAGGGAACCTGGATTGCGGCCAACCGTGACGGCAACCGGCATATCGTCGAGCGTGGCGACACCCTGGGCGTGATCGCGCAGAAATACCGCACCAGCGTGACCCGGATTCGCCAGGCCAACAACATCGACGGCGACGTCATCCATCCGGGCGCGGTGCTGGTCATCCCCGCCGGTTCCTGAGTCAGCCCCAAGAAAATCTGGAACCACGGAAAGCACGGAATACACGGAGTTAAATCAGCCTGGCGGCTGGAGCACCTGCCTCCTGCCATACACGCCGGCCTGTCTTGAAAATTCAAGTCGGTATATTCCGTGCACTTCCGTGATTTCCGTGGTTACGCTTTTTTTGGGTTTTCCGAACGAAGCAATGCCATTGAAGCGGTCGCAGTCGGTAAACTGTGCCCCATGCCGATCCGCAAGCTCCCCGCTCATCTCGTCAACCAGATTGCCGCCGGTGAAGTCATCGAGCGGCCCGCCTCGATTGTCAAGGAGCTGGTCGAGAACAGCCTGGATGCCAATAGCAGGCGAATTCGTGTGGAGGCCGAGCGCGGCGGAGCGCGGCGTATCCGGGTGTCCGACGATGGCTGCGGCATCGGTCGCGACGAACTGGCGCTGGCGCTGAGCGCCCACGCCACCAGCAAGATCGAGTCGCTCGAGGACCTCGAGGGCGTGGCCACCCTGGGCTTCCGGGGCGAGGCCCTGCCGTCGATCGCCTCGGTTTCCCGTTTGCGCCTGGCTTCCCGCGTGGCCGGCGCCGACAGCGGCTATGAGGTCGAAGCCGAGGGTGGAGTGGTCAGCGAGGTCAGGCCCGCCGGCATGCCCGAAGGCACCGTGATCGAAGTTCGCGACTTGTTCTATAACACCCCGGCGCGCCGGAAGTTCATGCGTACCGAGCGCACCGAGTTCGGTCATATCGACGACCTGCTCAAGCGGCTGGCTCTGGCCCGCATGGACGTGGCCCTGGATCTGGCGCATGACGGCCGAGTGGTGCGCAGCCTCGGGCCGGCTGCTGACGAAGCGTCGCGTAACCGGCGGGTGGCGGCCGTGTGCGGCGAGGCTTTCATGGAGCAGGCCATCATGATCGATGAAGCCCATGCGGGCCTGCGGCTCACCGGCTGGATCGCGCGCCCCGGCTTTTCGCGCAGCCAGGCCGACCTGCAGTTCTTCTTCGTCAACGGCCGCCTGGTGCGCGACCGCCTGGTGGCGCACGCCGTGCGACAGGCCTACCGCGACGTACTCTTCCACGGCCGTCAACCGGCCTTCGCGCTGGTGCTCGAACTCGACCCCCAGCGCGTTGACGTCAACGTACACCCGCAAAAACACGAGGTCCGCTTCCGCGACGGCAGGCTGGTGCACGATTTCCTGTTCAAAACCATTCACCATGCCCTGTCCGGCACGCATCCGGGAGGAGAGGCGGCACAGACCGCAGCCGCCTCCCGCGCACACGCCGCTGCTTCGGCAGCATTCGGCCAGCAACAGGGCGCCAACCAGGCCGGCCTGGGCCTGGGCGTGGCCGAGACGGTATCGCGATACGCCGAGCTGGCAAGGGCGCCGCTGCCGTTGAATGATCAGAGCAGGGAAGACATTCCGCCCCTGGGGTTCGCCGTGGCCCAGATCCACGGCGTGTTCGTGCTGGCCGAAAATGCCGACGGTATGGTGGTCGTCGACATGCATGCCGCCCACGAGCGCATCGTCTACGAGCAGCTCAAGCAGGCCTGGCGCGAGGAACGGGTGCGTTCGCAACAACTGCTGGTGCCGGAGAAGATCGCCGTTTCCGAGCGCGAGGCGCAGGCGCTGGAAGCGCATGTCGACGATCTCCAGCGGCTCGGCTTCGAGCTGGGCCTGGCCGGTCCCGAAGCGGTCGTCATCCGGGCGGTTCCGGCGTTGCTGGCGCGTGCCGACGGCCAGGGCCTGGTGCGCGATGTGCTGGCGGATCTGGTCGAGCTGGGTGAGAGCCGTCGCATCGAGACGGTGCTCGACGAGCTGCTCTCGACCATCGCCTGCCACGGGTCGGTGCGCGCCAATCGACGTCTGAATATCGACGAGATGAATGCCCTGCTGCGCGACATGGAACGCACCGAGCGTTCGGATCAGTGCAACCACGGCCGACCCACCTGGGTGCAGCTCGACATGAAGGCCCTGGATCGCCTCTTCCTGCGTGGCCAGTAGGATTTCAGTCGAGCGTGAATTGCCGCCGGCGGTTTTCCTGATGGGGCCCACGGCGGCCGGCAAGACGGCGGCCGCCTTCGCGCTGCACGATCGTTTTCCCGTCGAGCTGATCAGCGTCGATTCCGCGCAAGTCTATCGCGGGCTGGATATCGGTTCGGCCAAACCCGATGCCGCTACCCTGGGTCGCTACCCGCACGCGCTGATCGATATCCTTGACCCGGAGGACACCTACTCGGCGGCGCAATTCGCCACCGATGCCGAAACAGAGATCCGGCGTATCCATGCCGCCGGGCGCTGGCCCGTTCTGGTTGGCGGCACCATGCTCTATTACCGCGCATTGCTCTATGGCCTGGATCCGATGCCGCCGGCCGATCCGGCGCTTCGGCGCGAAATCGCCGCCGAGGCGGCAACACGAGGCTGGCCGGCCCTGCATGCCGATCTGGCGCGCGAGGATCCGGCCGCTGCGGCCGTCATAAGGCCCGGGGATACCCAGCGCATCCAGCGTGCAATCGAAATCCTGCGCCTGACCGGATGCGGCCCGAGCGCCCACCACGGCCACAATCGCTTTCCCCGGCTGAATGCCCTGCGCCTTGTCCTGACGCCGCGTGATCGCCATATTCTTCATGAGCGCATAGAAAGGCGTTTCGACGAGATGTTCGGGCTCGGCTTTGTTGGCGAAGTCGAGCGCTTGCGAGCGAGGCCAGGCCTGAGTGGCGATCACGCTTCGATGAAGAGTGTCGGCTATCGTCAGGTCTGGGAGGCGCTCGACAGCGGTCTGGATGCGGCCGAATGCCGAGGCAAGGCGATCGCCGCAACCCGCCAACTGGCCAAGCGGCAGTTGACCGCGCTGCGCAGACTGCCTGGCACGTTGTGGCACGATTCGCTGCAAGAACGTACAATTGAGTTGATTTTCAGGCAGGTAGGTGGCTTTTTCGCACAATTGCAGACTCGGCAATCGTCCGATTGAATGTGCTCCGGCCCGCGGCCGGGTTCCGACCTGGCGTCGACCCCATAAAAATTACTAAGCCAAATAAGAACTTCCAAGGAGAGTCAAGATGTCAAAGGGTCAGTCGTTGCAGGATCCGTTTCTCAATGCGCTGCGTCGTGAACGTGTACCCGTGTCGATCTTCCTGGTCAACGGCATAAAGCTGCAGGGGCAGATCGAGTCGTTCGACAACTTCGTGGTGCTGCTAAAGAATTCGGTCAGCCAGATGATCTACAAGCATGCCATTTCCACCATCGTGCCCGCGCGCAACGTGCACATGGGTGAGCTGGCGGAGGATGAACACCCTGATTGAAGATTTCGCGCCATCGGTTGCCGCCGGCGCTTCCCGAACGCTGCTGCTGCATCCGCTTCTGGGTCCCGAACAGGGCGAGGAATCGCGCACCGAATTTCGCCTATTGGCCCGGTCGGCCGGCCTGGAGGTGGTTGATGAGGTGCTCGCGCCGCGCGACACGCCCGATCCCAAGTACCTGGTCGGCAGCGGAAAGGTCGACGAGGTGCGTGAACGCGCTGAAGCCAGCGGAGCTGAACTGGTCCTGGTCAACGCCCGGCTGAGCCCCGTTCAGGAGCGAAACCTCGCCCGAAGCCTCGAGCGCGGCGTACTCGATCGAACTACGCTGATTCTCGACATCTTCGCGCAGCGCGCGCGCTCTCATGAAGGCAAGCTGCAAGTCGAACTGGCCCAGCTTCGCCACCTGTCGACGCGACTCGTGCGCGGCTGGACTCACCTCGAACGACAGCGCGGCGGGATCGGTATGCGCGGTCCGGGCGAGACCCAGCTCGAAACCGACCGGCGCCTGCTCGGAACCCGCATCCGGCAGCTCACCGCCCGGCTGGAGAAGGTCCAGCAAAGGCGCGATCAGGGTCGGCGCGCGCGCAATCGCAGCGAGGTGCCGCTGGTGGCCCTGGTCGGCTATACCAATGCCGGCAAATCGACACTTTTTAACCGCCTGACCGCCGGCGAGGTGATGGCGCGCAACCAGCTATTCGCCACGCTCGACCCGACGGTTCGCCGTATCGAGGGTCTGGCCGGCTCGTCGGTGTTGATGTCGGATACGGTCGGCTTCATCCGGGAGCTACCCCACGAGCTGGTCGCTGCATTCCGGTCGACGCTGGAGGAAACGCTGTCGGCCAGCCTTGTCGTGCACGTGATCGACGCCGCCGACCCGGACCGCCTGCAGCAGCAGTCGGTCGTCGAGGAAGTGCTCGAGGATATCGGCGCCGGCGAGCTGCCCATGCTGAAAGTGTTCAACAAGGTAGACCTGACCGAGCGCGCGGCCGGTCTCGAGCGCGACGCGGCCGGCCGGATCACTGCGGTGTGGTTGTCCGCCGAGACCGGCGAAGGGCTCGATGAACTGAGCATGGCATTGACCGAGCGCCTCACCGAGGGCCGGATCCGTCGGCGGATTCACGTCCCGGTCGAGGGGCAGCGGCTGCGTTCGCGCCTGTTCGATCTCGGAGTTGTACTGGACGAACAAGTCGAAGACGACGGCTCGTGTTGCCTGGATGTCGATCTCGATCAGCGCGATGCCCGGAAACTGGCCCGATTGAAAGGTGCGGATGGTCAACTGGCCGAGCAACTCCTGTTAAACTAATCCCTTCCGAGCTTCGGGCGTCGTCGGGCCATTTTCGACGACTGGATCACGGTGACATTTCGCGCACCGTATGCCCGCTGGCAGGACGACATCACGGAGAGATCAATGCCCTGGAATGAACCCGGACGCGGCAGTGGCGGCGGCGGTGATCGCGACCCCTGGAAAGGGGGCAACGGTCAACAGCCGCCCGACCTGGACGAAGTGTTTGCCAATGTACAGCGACGCCTGAAGAAAATCATGGGCGGTGGCGACGACGGCGGTGGCGGCAAGGGCGGCTCGGGCGGCGGTTCATTCGCGCCGATCATCGGGCTGATCGCGCTGCTGCTGGTCATCTGGGTAGCCTGGAGCTCGATCCATATCGTCGACGAATCCGAGCGCGGCGTCGTCCTGCGGTTCGGCGAATACAACCGCACGCTCAACCCCGGCCTGAAGTTCACCTTCCCCAGGCCCGTAGAAGAGTTGCAGACGGTCAATGTCAGCCGGGTGCGCTCGCTGGAGAATTCCAGCCGAATGCTGACCGGCGATGAGAATCTCATCGATCTGGCCTATGCCGTCCAGTACCGCGTACTGGTACCGGAAGACTTCCTGTTCAATGTTTCCCAACCGGAAGTGTCGCTGTCTCATGCCGCCGACAGCGCCATTCGCGAAATCGTGGGCACCAACAACATGGATTTCATCCTCGAAATCGGCCGCGGCCAGATCGCCCTGGACACCCAGGCGCTGCTGGAGGAAATCATCGGCCGTTACGAGGTTGGTATCGAGATTACCTCGTTCAACCTGCAGGAAGTTCGGCCGCCGTCGCAGGTCCGCCAGGCCTTCGACGATGTCGTAAGGGCGCGCGAGGATCAGATCCGCTTCGCCAACGAGGCGCAGGCCTATGCCAACCAGGAAGTGCCCGAGGCGCGCGGTCGAGCCGCCCGCGTACTCGAGGAGGCGGAAGGTTACCGTGACGCCAAGATCGCCGAGGCGACCGGTGAGGCCGATCGTTTCGTCGCGTTACTGACGGAATACGAGCTGGCACCGGAAGTGACGCGCGAGCGTCTCTATATCGAGACGCTCGAGGCAGTCTTCGGGCGTTCGGCCAAGATTCTCATGGATGCGTCGTCGAGCAACAACATGCTCTACCTGCCGATCGATCGCCTTCGAAGCGGCGCCTCGGGGGCGTCTCCCCCGCCGCCGATGATCCCGCAGGAAGACCAGAGAGGGTCGGGCCGCAGCCAGGCCCAGGACGACCCGCGTAGCCGTACCGGCAGGGAGGGGCGCTGAGATGAGACTTCTACTACCCATTCTCGTGATCGTGGCGCTGGTCGTCGGCATCAGCAGCCTTTTCA
Source organism: Wenzhouxiangella psychrophila (assembly GCF_042310375.1). Classification (NCBI taxonomy): domain Bacteria; kingdom Pseudomonadati; phylum Pseudomonadota; class Gammaproteobacteria; order Chromatiales; family Wenzhouxiangellaceae; genus Wenzhouxiangella; species Wenzhouxiangella psychrophila. The sequence goes on from NZ_JBHJMQ010000006.1 coordinate 98,773, forward strand.
TCGTCAAGGAAACCGAATACGCGATCCGGTTCCGGCTCGGTGAAGTGGTGAATGCGGACTATGAGCCCGGGCTGCACCTGAAAGTGCCGTTCATCAACAACATCCGCAAGTTCGACAACCGGCTCATGACCATGGACATGCGCCCGGAACAGATGAATACCGCCGAGCAGAAGTTCGTCGAGGTGGACTACTACGTCAAGTGGCGCATCGTTGATCCGCGTGATTACTACGTTGCAACTCGCGGCGACCAGGTATTCACCCGCGCGCGTTTGTCCGAGTTGATCCGCAACGACCTGCGCGACGAGTTCGCCCAGCGCACGCTCAGCGAAGTCGTGTCCGAGCAGCGCCGCGAAATGATGGAAGAGCTGCTGGTGCGTGCCGACCGCCGGTTCGAGGATTTCGGCATCGACGTCGTCGACGTGCGGATCAAGAAGATCGAGCTGACCGACGAAGTGCTCGGATCGGTCTTCGACCGCATGGAAACGCAGCGGACCGAGTACGCCAACGAGCTGCGGTCCCTCGGTCGCGAGGAAGCCGAGCGGATACGCGCCGATGCCGATCGCCGGGTCCGCATCCTGCTGGCTGAAGCCCAGCGTGACGCGCAGCGCCTGCGTGGTGAAGGTGACGCCCAGGCAACCACCATCTATGCCGAAGCGTTCAACCAGAATCGTGATTTCTACTCGTTCTGGCGCAGCCTCGAGGCCTACAATTCCAGTATCGGCACCGAGAACGACGTAATGCTGCTGGATGCCGAGTCGGACTTCTTCCGGTATCTCGACAATCAGCAGGACTGATTCGACGCCATGTGGGGCGACCTAGTGCTGGCGGGCAGCCTGGTGCTCATTATCGAGGGGCTGATGCCGGCCATCAGCCCCCGCGGCTGGCGCAACATGGTCAGCCAGGCTTCCGAGCTGCCCGATCGCCACCTGCGGGCGGGCGGCGTAGTGCTGATTCTCATCGGCGCGGTGATGTTTCACCTTGTCGGCTGACTTTCACTCCGGGGAAAAACTAATGTCTCGATCCGTCGTGATTCTCGGTACCCAGTGGGGCGACGAGGGCAAGGGCAAGATCGTCGATCTGCTCGCCCACGACGCCGATGCGGTGGTGCGTTTCCAGGGCGGCCACAACGCCGGTCACACGCTGGTGGTCGGTGGCAAAAAGACCGTCCTCCATGTCATTCCCTCCGGCGTGCTGACCGACCGCGCGCGCTGCCTGATCGGCAATGGCGTGGTCGTTGCACCCCACGCCCTGATGTCAGAGATTCACGGCCTGGAAGACAAAGGCATCGACGTGCGCTCGCGCCTGGGGATTTCCCCTGCCTGTCCGGCTATCCTTGGCTTTCATGAGGCGCTCGATCGGGCCAAGGAACTTGCGCGCGGCAAGAAAGCCATCGGCACGACCGGCCGGGGCATCGGGCCGGCTTACGAGGACAAGGCGTCAAGAATGGGCCTGCGCCTGGCCGATCTGGCCGATCCCGTACGGCTCGAAGAGAAACTTGGCGGGTTGGTCGACTACTACAACTTCCTGCTGACCAACTATTACGACGCCGATCCTGTCGATGGCCACCAGATTGCCGAAGAGGCCGCGGCCATGGGCGAAGAACTCAAGCCGATGTTCGCCGATGTCACCGGCGAGCTGCACGAGTTGCGCCGCGAGGGGCGTGCCGTTCTGTTCGAGGGTGCCCAGGGCAGCCTGCTCGATATCGATCACGGCACTTATCCTTTCGTGACCTCGTCGAATACCACTGTCGGCGGCGTCATGACCGGCACGGGTGTCGGTCCGGGCGATATCGATTATGTGCTTGGCATCACCAAGGCCTACACCACCCGGGTTGGATCCGGCCCCTTCCCGACGGAATTGCATGACGACGATGGCAAGATGATGGCCGAGCGCGGCGTCGAGTTCGGCGCCACGACGGGGAGGCCGCGCCGCTGCGGCTGGCTGGATGCCGTGGCACTGAAGCGCATGGTGCGTATCAACGGCGTGACCGGACTGTGCATCACCAAGCTCGACGTGCTCGACGCCTTCGAGCGCGTTCGAATCTGCGTCGATTACGATGGCGTCGAGGGCTTTCCGGTGGGCGCCGAGGAATGGGAACGCGCCACGCCGGTCTACGAGGACATGCCGGGCTGGGACGGATCGACACAGGGCCTGACCGAGCAGGACAAACTGCCCCCGGAAGCGCGCGCCTATCTCGATCGCCTCGAGGAGTTGATAGAAGCTCCGGTCCACATGCTCTCGACAGGGCCGGAACGCGACGCCAACGTCATCCTGCGGCACCCATTCAAGGATTGAATATCAAAAGCCTCTCGCAAAGGCGCAAAGGCGCAAAGGCGCAAGGGTCGCAAAGTTGTTTAATATTTAAGAAAACAGTGAAGTGCACGGATCGCCATTAATTGTTGGCGATTCATTGATTTTTAATTTCATTTCGTCCTTTGCGCCTTTGCGCCATTGCGAGAAACTTCCGTAACTGGACTCGAGAACGGCACTCATGCTTGACCCGCAACTACTCAGACACGACCTCGAAGGCGTCGCCACCAAGCTGGCGCGTCGTGGTTATCACCTCGATATCGAGAGCTATGCCTCGCTGGAGGCGCGGCGCAAGGAACTTCAGACGAAGACCGAAGAGCTGCAGGCCGAGCGCAACCGGCGCTCGAAGTCGATTGGCCAGGCCAAGGCCGCTGGCGAGGACATCGAACCCTTGCTGGCGAAGGTCGGCCAGCTGGGTGATGACCTCAAGGCAGCGAGCGAGGAGCTCGAGCAGGTGCGCCACGAGCTCGAGCGCGTTCAGCTCGATATGCCCAACCTGCCGGACGATGCTGTCCCCGACGGCGACGACGAGTCCGACAACACCGAAGTGCGCCGCTTCGGCGAGCCGACCGAACTGGAATTCGAGCCACGCGATCACGTCGAGCTCGGTGAGTTGCTCGCCGGCATGGACTTTGAACGAGCCGCCAAACTTTCGGGCAGTCGTTTTGCGGTGCTGGGTGGTCAGGTGGCCCGGATGCATCGCGCGCTCGCCCAATTGATGCTCGACCTGCATACACAGGAGCACGGTTATCGCGAGATGTACGTGCCCTATCTCGTGCTGGACAAGGCCATGCAGGGTACCGGCCAGTTGCCCAAGTTCGGCGACGACGCCTTCACCATCGACGACGATCCGGCGCGTTACCTGATTCCGACCGCCGAGGTGCCGTTGACCAACCTGGTTGCCGACGAGATTGTCGATGCCGATGCGCTGCCGCTCAAGTTCGTTGCCCATACCCCTTGCTTCCGGCGCGAGGCCGGCGCCTACGGCAAAGACACGCGCGGCATGATTCGTCAGCACCAGTTCGACAAAGTCGAGCTGGTACAGATCGTCCGTCCCGAGGATTCCGATGATCAGCTGGAAGCGCTGACCGGCCACGCGGAGCGGGTCCTTCAGGCGCTGGAATTGCCTTACCGGGTCATGACACTGTGTGCCGGCGATATGGGTTTTTCGGCGCGCAAGACCTATGACCTCGAGGTCTGGTTGCCCGGCCAGCAGGCCTACCGCGAGATTTCATCATGCTCCAACTTCGGGGATTTCCAGGCCCGACGCATGCAGGCGCGCTGGCGCAATCCGGACAGCGGCAAACCCGAACTGGTCCACAGCCTGAACGGCTCGGGCCTCGCCGTCGGCCGCGCCCTGGTCGCCGTGCTCGAAAACTATCAGCAGCGCGACGGCTCGGTCGTCGTGCCCGAGTCGCTGCGATCGTATATGGGTGGCCTCCAGCGGCTCGAAATTCCGGCATAAATGACTCAGGTGTTCAGGGTTCAGGGTTCAGGATCGCTTGCAGAAGCCGCAGGATGGTTGCCGATGAGCTTGGTGCCTTACTCGCCGTGCGCATGGAAGACACCGGGGCTATCCCGAACCCCGAACCCCGAACCCCGAACCCCGAACCCCGAACCCCGAACCCCGAACCCCGAACCCCTGAAACCTGAAACCTAGATGACGATCCACAACTTCTCCGCCGGTCCCTCGATGCTGCCGCTGGAAGTGCGCGAGCGGTTGAGCGAGGCCCTGGCGGTGTCGGCCGACGGATCGCCCTCCATTGCCGAGGTCTCGCATCGCGGTCCGCGTTTCATGGCGGTGGCCGAGGAGTTGCACCAGCGCCTGCGCGAGCTGACCGGTATTGGCGAGGAGCACGCCGTGCTGCTGCTGCACGGCGGCGCCAACTGCCAGTTTGCCCAACTGCCGATGAACCTGGTCGCTGATCGCACGGCCGCCTACCTGATATCCGGCCATTGGGGGAAGAAGGCCCTGGCCGAGGCCGAGCGCATTACGAACGTGGAAGTGGTTGGCAGCAGCGAGAATGTCGACTTCACCGATTTACCCGAAATGGGTCACTTGCCGACCGACTGCGCCTACCTGCACTACACCGGCAATGAAACCATTCATGGCATCCAGTACGAACGGCCGCCGACGGTGGCGGTGCCTCTGGCCGCCGATCTGTCCTCGGAATTCCTGTCCCGGCCCTATCCTTACAGCGATATCGCGGTCACTTATGCGGGGGCGCAGAAGAACCTGGGGATTGCCGGGTTGACGGTGGTACTCATTCGGCGCGATCTCCTGGAACGTGTCCCGGAGAATCTGCCGCGTTTTCTGGACTATCGCAGCTGGGCGAAGGAACTGAGCCTCTACAACACGCCCGCCGGCCTGGCCTGGTATGCCGCGCTCGAGACGCTTCGCTGGATCGAGCGCCGTGGTGGGCTGGAAGCCGTGGCCGATCGCAATCGCGCCAAGGCCGGGCTGCTTTATCACGCCATCGACGAATCCGGCTTCTGGTCCAATCCGGTAGCCGAGCACTGTCGTTCGGTCATGAATGTGCCGTTCTGGCCGGCCGAGGAGGCGCTGGTGCCGAAGTTCGTCGAGCAAGCCGAGCAAATCGGTCTGCAGGGACTGAAAGGGCACCGCGCCCTCGGCGGCCTGCGGGCCAGCCTGTACAATGCCCAGACCCTTGATGCGGTGGAGACCCTCGTTGACTTCATGCGGGAATTCGAACGGCGGCACGGATAAGATCGACCTCAACGAGATCCGTAGACAGATCGACGGGCTCGATGAGCAGATCCAGGGTCTGATCGCCGAACGCGCCAAACTGGCCCAGACCGTGCGCTCGGCCAAGGGCGAGGCGGCCACGCCGGCCGAGTATTACCGGCCCGATCGCGAAGCCCAGGTGCTTCGCCGCGTGATCGAACGCAATACAGGTCCGCTGGCCGACTCGGTCATGCTGCGACTGTTTCGCGAAATCATGTCGGCCTGCCTGGCCCAGCAGGAGCCGCTGCGCGTCGCCTACCTCGGTCCGGAAGGCACCTTTACCCAGCAGGCGGTGTTTGCCCAGTTCGGGCACTCGGTCAGCGCCAGCTCCGAGACCGGTATCGACGAAGTGTTCCGGCGCGTGCAGGGTGGCGAGGTCGACTTCGGTGTCGTGCCGGTCGAAAACTCCTCGCAGGGCATCGTCACCCACACGCTCGACATGTTCATGCATTCGGATGTCCGCATCGCCGCCGAAGTCGAGTTACGGATTCACCAGCATCTTCTGACACGGGCTCGATCGCTCGGGGAGATCGAACGAGTCTATGCCCATCAGCAGTCGTTGTCGCAGTGCCGGATGTGGCTGGCCGGGCACCTGGAGCACGCCGAGTTGATCGCGGTTTCCAGTAACGCCGAGGCTGCACGCCGGGTTCGCCACGCGCCGGATGCGGCGGCGATCGCCGGGCGTAACGCAGCCGAGATCTACGGCATTCCCGTGTTGTTCGCCAATATCGAGGATCACGCTGACAATACGACGCGCTTTCTCGTGCTGGGTCGTGAATTACTGCCGCCCTCGGGCGTGGACAAGACCACGCTGATGGTCGCCGGTCTGGACGGCCCGGGCGCGCTCTTCGGCCTGATCGAACCGCTGTCGAAACACGGCGTCAATATGACGCGAATCGAGTCGCGCCCTTCGCGCGAGCGCCGCTGGGACTACACGTTCTTCATCGACGTCGAAGGGCACGTCGACGATCCGGGGCTCAAGGAAGCCCTGGCCGAGATCGAGACCCGCGCAGCCCAGGTCCGCATCCTCGGCTGCTACCCCCGCGCCGTCGTCGGCCGCCTGCCGGGCGAGGATGGTGCCTAAGTGGTGATTCTTGAAAAAGAAAAAATATTGTCCACAGATGAACACAGATGAACACGGATAAAAACAAAATCAATTCGAGTGACAAGAGCTAGCTCACGCTGGAACAGGCTGTCCTGTTCAAATGATTGTTTTTTGTTTTTTAAGTCTTTTTCTTATATCTGTGTTTATCTGTGTTCATCTGTGGACATATAGGATTTAAGGTTTTTGATGTTTTTGAAGGAAGTTGAATGAAGCAACGCGATTACTCTGATCTGGCCGCACCGGGTGTGCGGGATTTGACGCCTTACACGCCGGGCAAGCCGATCGACGAGCTCGAACGCGAGTACGGTGTGAGCGACTCGATCAAGCTCGCCTCCAACGAGAACCCCCTCGGTTCCAGCCCGAAAGCGCTCGAGGCCGCGCGGGCCGAGCTCGACGATGTCTGGTTATACCCTGACGCCAACGGTTTTCATCTCAAACAGGCCCTGGCCGAGAAGCACGGCGTACCAATGGAGACGATCACCCTGGGGAATGGCTCCAATGATGTACTCGTGTTCCTCGCACAGGCTTTCCTGCAGCCGGGGCTGGAATCGGTGTTTTCGCAGTACGCCTTCGCCGTCTACCCGATCGCTACGCAGATGGTGGGTGCCAAGGCCAACATTGCCCCGGCGCTGCCGGTCGATCATCCGGCCATGCCGCTCGGGCACGACCTGCGGGGATTGTTCGAGCGAGTTGGTGACCAGACGCGGCTGGTCTTCGTCGCCAATCCCAACAATCCGACCGGCACCTGGCTGGACGGCGAGCGTTTGAAGGATTTCGTCGGCTCGCTGCCGCCACACGTCATCTGCGTGGTCGACGAGGCCTACACCGAGTACGCCGAGTCCGACACGCTGGGCGATGCCTCGACCTGGCTCGAGGAGTTTCCCAACCTGGTCGTCACCCGGACCTTTTCCAAGGCGTATGGTCTGGCCGGCCTGCGCGTGGGCTATGCGCTGTCGAATCCCGGCATCGCCGACCTGCTCAACCGCGTGCGACCGGCCTTCAACGTCAACGCGCCGGCCCTGGCGGCGGCGCGGGCCGCGCTAGACGACCACGATTTCATCGAGCGCACGCGCAGGATGAACGCCGAGGGTATGGCGCAGCTGTCCGCCGGCCTGGATCAGCTCGGGCTTTCGGTGATTCCCTCGGCGGCCAATTTCCTGCTGGTCGGCTTCGACCGGTCCGGGGCCGAACTCAATGAGGCACTGCTCCAGCGCGGCGTGATCGTACGACCGGTGGGCAACTACGGCCTGGACAACTATCTGCGCATCACCATCGGTACACCCGAGCAGAATGAACGGCTGCTTTCAGCCTTGTCGGAAGTGCTATAGCCGATGAGGTTGATCGTCGCTCCCGCAGCTCGGGCGCTGAATGGTCGATACCGGCCGCCGGGTGACAAGTCGGTGTCGCACCGTGCCGCCATCCTGGGTGGATTGGCCACCGGCGAAACCGAAATCCGCGGTTTTCTTGAAAGCGCCGACACGCGCGCCACCCTCGGCGCGATGCAGCGGCTGGGCGCCGGGATCGACGAATCCGACGGCATTATTCGCATGCATGGTGGGGGGCTGCGGGCGCCGGAGGCACCGCTCGATCTCGGCAATTCAGGAACAGGCATTCGCCTGCTGGCCGGCGCACTCGCCGGGCATCCGAGCCTGCAGAAGGCCCGGATCGAATTGATCGGAGATGCATCGTTGTCGCGTCGGCCGATGAGTCGCATCATTGACCCGCTGGCGTTGATGGGCGCGCGAATCGACAGCCGGGAGGGCAGGGCACCGCTGGTCATCAAACCGGTTCCGCTGATTGGGAGAAGGCATGCGCTGAATGTCGCCAGTGCCCAGGTCAAGTCGGCCGTTCTCCTGGCGGGTCTGTTTGCCAAGGGAGAAACCGTGGTGGTCGAGCCGGGGGTGAGCCGCGACCATACCGAGCGCATGCTGCCGGCATTCGGGGCGTCACTGCACGACGGCGATCCGGGCGTGGCCATCCATGGTGGACAGTCGCTGTCGGGATGCCGTATCGACGTGCCTGGGGACCTGTCCTCGGCTGCCTTTATCCTGGCGGCAGGCTTGCTGGTGGAAGGTTCGGAAATCAAGCTGGATGGCGTCGGTCTCAACCCGACCCGCAGCGGCGTCATCGAGATCGTCCAGGCCATGGGCGCCGGCCTGGTAATGGAGGGTGACCAGACCGAAGGCGGGGAGCCGCTTGGCCGTTTGACCGTTTCGGCCAGTTCCCTGTCCGGCGTCGATATCGCGCCCGATCTGGTGCCGCTGGCCATCGACGAGTTTCCCCTGATCATGGCGCTTGCCGCCGCGGCCGGCGGCCGGACCCGGGTTCGCGGTGCCAGCGAACTGCGCGTCAAGGAATCCGACCGGATCGCCGTGATGTGCCGTGAACTGGCCCGGCTGGGCGTTGAGCTGGAAGAACTCGACGACGGCGCCATCATCACTGGTGGCCGGATCCGCGGCGGGGAAGTGGACAGCCACGGCGACCACCGCGTGGCCATGAGCCTGGCGGTGCTGGGCCTCGTCGCCGAGGGTCCGGTCGCTATCGACAATGCCGAGTGGATCGAAACGAGTTATCCGGGGTTTGTCGATGACATGAGAGCGTTGGGGGCGGAGATGGAGTGGAAATAAAGGTTCGCTTGTTTGCTGGTTGGCTCGTTCGCTGGTTCGGCAGTAGCCTGTAGTGGAGTCGACCTATAATGCCGTGCCAACAAGCCAATAAGCCAAGCAATTGACGTGAACAAGCCAACCAGCCAACCAGCCAACCAGCCAACAACCGGCGAGCCGCCGGTGCTCACCATCGACGGCCCCTCCGGCGCCGGCAAGGGGGCGGTTTCGGCGATCGTGGCCGAGCGCCTGGGCTGGCACCTGCTCGATTCCGGCGCGGTTTATCGCGCGGTGGCGCTGGCCGCGATCGATCGCGGCGTAGATCCGGAGGATGAAGCGGCCCTGGTGGCAGTGTGCGAGACGCTGGATCTAGAGTTTCGCGCGGGCGAGGACGGCATTGTCGTTCTGCTCGACGGCCGCGCCGTCGACGAGCGGCTGCGAAGCGAGGCGGTATCGATCATGGCGTCGAGGGTGGCCTCCAAGCCAGCCGTGCGCCGCGCACTGCTGGGCTTGCAGCGTGAATTCCGCCGGTCACCGGGCCTGGTGGCCGACGGCCGGGACATGGGAACGGTGGTGTTCTCCAACGCGCCGGTGAAGGTCTTCCTGGACGCCAGCGTGGACGAACGCGCACGCCGCCGGCATAAACAGTTGAAAGAAAAAGGAGAAAGTGTTAAATTCTCCCGTCTTTTTCATGACCTTGCCGAGCGCGACCGCAGGGATCGTGAACGAGCCGTCTCGCCGACGGTTCCGGCACCGGACGCGACGGTCATCGATTCGACCGAACTGGCGCTGGAACAGGTGGTCGAACGGCTCCTCGATCTGGTCGCCGAGCGACTGGATGGTGAAAGGAAAATCTGAAGCGAAGTCCCGGCCCCGCGGTTCGCGGAGGTCGGATTTTTTCACGAGCGTCTGTCGACTGGACGCGGAAACCAGAGAGAAAAGCGCACCTTGAATGCCAACGCAGCGCAGATCTTGCAGGAAGAACCAAGCGTAATGACCGAATCATTTGCCGAACTATTTGAACAGAGTATTGCCGAGAAGGACCTTCGCCCCGGTGCGATCGTCATGGGCAGAATTGTCGATATCCGCGACGACGTCGTCATCGTCAATGCCGGGCTGAAGTCCGAGGGTATCGTTCCCATCCACCAGTTCCGCAAGCCGGACGGCGAACTGGAAGTGGAAGTGGGCGACGAAGTGGAAGTGGCGCTGGATACCGTCGAGGACGGTTTCGGCGAAACCCGCCTCTCGCGCGAGAAGGCCAAGCGGGCCCGGGTCTGGACCAAACTGGATCAGGCCCACGAGAACGAAGACAACGTGATCGGTCAGATCTCCGGCAAGGTCAAGGGTGGCTTTACGGTCAACATCGACGGAATCCGCGCATTCCTGCCCGGTTCGCTGGTCGACGTTCGTCCTGTTCGCGACCCCGCTTATCTCGAGGGCAAGGATCTCGAGTTCAAGATCATCAAGCTTGATCGTCGCCGCAACAACCTCGTTGTCAGCCGCCGCGCGGTGGTGGAACACGAATACGCCGCCGAGCGCGAAGACCTGATCGAACGCCTGACCGAAGGCGCAGTGGTCAAGGGTGTGGTCAAGAACCTCACCGACTACGGTGCCTTCCTGGATCTGGGTGGTATCGACGGCTTGTTGCACATCACCGACATGGCCTGGAAGCGCGTGCGCCATCCGTCCGAGGTTGTGGAAGTCGGCGATGAGCTGGAAGTGCGCGTGCTGCGTTTCGATCGCGAGCGCATGCGCGTCTCGCTCGGTCTCAAGCAGCTGGGTGACGATCCCTGGGAAAATATCGATCGCCGCTATCCGCCGACGACCCGCCTGTTCGGCAAGGTCACCAATATCACCGACTACGGCTGCTTCGTCGAGATCGAGGACGGTGTCGAAGGCCTGGTTCACGTCTCCGAAATGGACTGGACCAACAAGAACGTCAACCCGGCCAAGATGGTTCACGTCGGCCAGGAAGTCGAGGTCATGGTGCTGGATGTCGACGAAGAGCGTCGCCGTATCTCGCTTGGCATGAAGCAGTGCACTCCGAACCCCTGGGAAGCCTTCGCCGCGACCCACAACAAGGGCGACAAGGTCTCCGGGGCGATCAAGTCGATTACCGACTTCGGTATCTTCATTGGCCTGGAAGGCGGTATCGACGGCCTGGTTCACTTGTCCGACATCTCCTGGATGACCCCGGGCGAGGACGCCATCCGCAACTTCCGGAAAGGTGAGGAAGTCGAAGCGACCGTGCTGGCCGTCGATCCGGAGCGCGAGCGCATCTCGCTGGGTATCAAGCAGCTCGAGCAGGATCCGTTTGCCACCTACATGGCCGAGCATCCGCGTGGTTCCGTCGTCAACGGTACGGTCAAGTCGGTTGATCCGAAGGGCGCTGTGGTTGAGCTGGCCGACGGCGTGGACGGCTACATCAGGGCCTCCGACCTGTCCGAAGAACGCGTCGACGACGCGACCAAGATGGTCTCTGAAGGAGACAAGATCGAAGCCAAGTTCGTCGCCCTGGATCGCAAGACTCGCAACCTGACCCTGTCGATTCGGGCCAAGGATGACGCCGAGCTGGCCGACGCGGTCGACCAGTACAAGCGCTCTGGAAGCGGTGGCAGCACGACGCTGGGCGACCTGCTCAAGGAGCAGCTCGAAAACAAGGACGACTGAGACCGACGCTGCCGATCAAGGCGCCATCGCACGGTGATGGCGCCGCATCGGTCCCGCGCGGGGAGGGGCTATGACCAAATCCGAATTGATCGAATGCATGGCCGGGGAGCAGAACCACCTCAGCCAGGCCGACGTCGAACTGGCGGTTCGCTGTCTTCTCGAGCAGATGAGCCGGGCCCTGTCGGAAGGGGAACGAATCGAAATTCGCGGGTTTGGCAGTTTTTCGCTTCACTATCGCCCACCCCGGATGGGGCGCAACCCCCGCACCGGCGAATCAGTAGCCCTGCCGGGCAAGTACGTGCCGCATTTCAAGCCGGGCAAGGCGCTGCGCGAGCGAGTCAACGACGGGACATCGTCGGACTGATGAGCGCATGTTCCGCTGGCTCCTGATTCTTCTCGTTCTTGCCGCTGCCGTAACCGGGCTAGTGGTCGGCGTGCTGAATGCCGATGCGGTCAGCCTGGACCTGCTCGTTTTCCAGGTCTCCCTGCCGCTCGGAGCGCTGGTGCTGCTGGCGCTGGCCGTTGGCCTTGTGACTGGCCTGGTGCTGGCCTGGTTGCTGTTCTATCTTCCCGGCCGCCTGCAGCGCTCGAATCGCTCCCGCAGTAAAGACAAGGGGACAGAACTGACTGATCGGCCCAATGGCTGAACTGGTCGTACTCTTTCTTCTCCTGCCGATTGCCGCCGCCAGTGGCTGGTACCTGGCACGGCGCCAGAGCGCGAGCCGCAACCGCAAGCGTGCGAGCGCATTCTCCAGTAACTACTTTCGCGGACTCAACTACCTGCTCAACGAGCAGCCCGACAAAGCCATCGAGGTCTTCCTCAAGCTCGTCGAGGTCAATCCCGACACGGTCGAGACTCATCTGGCCCTGGGCAGCCTTTTTCGGCGGCGAGGCGAAATGGACAAGGCCATTCGCTTTCACAAGCACATCATCACCCGCCCGGGTCTGACCGATGAGCAACGCGCGCAGGCGCTGATGGAGCTCGGCGAAGACTATATGCAGGCAGGTCTGCTGGACCGTGCCGAGTATCTTTTCTCCGATCTGCTCGATCATGATGATTCTCATATTCGGCCGGTGCGTCAGCTGCTCGAAATCTACCAGCAGGAAAAAGACTGGGAGAATGCGATCGTGCAAGCTCGTCGACTTCGCCAGGTCGACGGTGAAAGATCAACGTCCCTGATTGCCAGTTTCCACTGCGAGCTGGCACGCCAGGCGCTCGATGGAGGCGATATCGAGGCCGCGCGCCGCTCGCTGAGACAGGCTCGGCGCTATGACCCGAACAGCGTCCGCGCGCACCTGATCCAGGCTGAACTCGCCGCGCGTGACGAAGAATGGGAGGATGCTGCCGAGCATCACCGGCTGGCCTGCGAAATCGATCCGGACTGCCTGAGTTTTGCGTTCGATGCCGTACTGGAGAGTCACCAGCGGGCCGATCGTCTGGCGGAATTCGAATCATGGCTCGAAGCCCTGGTTGAACGCAGCCCCATGACGACGGCGATTCTGGCTCTGGCGCGCATGAAGGCGGCACGGGATCCGCGTTCCGCCGTTGCGTTTTTGCTCACCCATCTTTCGAAGCGCCCCACTGTCCGCGGGCTGGACTACCTCATCGATCTCGTCTACCGGCAGGGCGCCAGCCTGGATGAGGTAGGCCCGGAACTGATCCAGGATATTCTGCAGCGCCTGCTCGAAGACCAGCCGAGATACCGTTGCGAGCACTGCGGTTTCAGCGGCAGTTCCTGGCATTGGCTTTGCCCGGGCTGTCGGCGCTGGAACACGACGCGCGCGATCACGGGCGTGCTTGGCGAGTGATGGTCGAGCCGACGGGCTGGCTCTTTCTTGCCGGCGCGATGATCTCGGCCGTTCTTACGTGGCCGCTGCGCCGGCGCCTGTTGCGCGATCGATTGCTGGATCTGCCCGGTGCGCGCCGCAGCCACGCCGAGCCGACACCGCGCGGCGGCGGGTTGGCGATCGTCGCCGCACTGGTGCTGATCTGGGTAGCCTGGCCAGGGGCGCTGGCCGGCTGGTGGCAGCCCATGACTGTGGTGGTTTTCATGGCCGTAGTCGGTTGGCTGGAAGACCGTCATGAACTGCTCGCGCGTTGGCGTTTTCTATCGCAGTTCGCGGTAGCTGTGTTCCTGCTTTATTCCGTGGGCGGATTACACACCGTGTCGGTATTCGGTGTGCCGATTGGCGCTACCTGGCTCTGGAGCGGTCTCGGTGTCGTGGCTGTGATCTGGCTGATCAATCTCTACAATTTCATGGATGGCTCCGACGGCATGGCGGCGGGGCAGGGACTCTGGGCAGGCGCAGTTAGCGCAGTGCTCTTCGAGTTGGGTGGTCACTCGGATCTGTCGGCCTTTGCGCTCGCTGCTGCGGCAGCCTGGGGCGGTTTTCTACTCTGGAATCGGCCGCCGGCTCGGATTTTCATGGGGGATGTCGGCTCCCTTTCCTTGGGTGCCATGGTGGCCAGCTGCGCCGTTCTTGGGGCGACGACCGGGGCCATCAGCATCTGGGTGAGTTTCATGATTTCATCGCTGTTCGTAGTCGACACGACCGCGACCCTGGCCTCGCGCGTCCGTCGGGGGGAGCAGTGGTATACTGCGCATCGGCAGCATGCGTATCAGCGGTTGCTCGATTTGGGCTGGAGTCATGCCCGGGTGTTCGGGCTTTACCAGTTGATCAATGTGCTCTTGGTGTTGCCGATCATCGCGGCCGTCGTTCGCTGGCCGCATCTGGACACCGTTCTGGCTGCCGGTCTGGCGGTAATTCTTGCCGTGGGGTGGCGGGTCGTCCAGTCGGCTGCGACTAGTGAATAACTACTAAGGCGTGATTGTGATCGAACAGCCGGAAAAGCGAGGGTCGTTTCTCAATTTGCGTGCACTGGTTGTCGCTCATGACCTGATCATGGTCGTCGCGGCGTGGCTGCTGGCACGGCTGGCATCGCTCTGGTTGTTGGGCAGCCCGTCCATGGACTGGCAACAGGTGGTCATCGAGGCCAACCTGATCATCATTCTCCAGGGTTTCCTGCACTGGCGTGCCGGCCTCTATCGAGGCGTCTGGCGTTTTGCCAGCCTGCCGGATCTGGGCAACCTGGTTCGTGCCGCCGTGCTGGCCGCCGTTTCGGGAGCGGCCGTTCTCCTGGTCCTGGACGCGCCGCTTGAGCTCATGGTGCTGATGGTCTGGCTGTTTCCGGCCTTGCTGCTGTTCAACCTGGGTGTGCCCCGGTTGATGTACCGAGTTTTCAAGGACATGCGCCTGGAAGTCCACCGTCGGCGCCAGACCCATCGCACGGTCATTCTCGGTGCCGGGCGCTCGGGCCGTTTGCTGCTTCCGGAGTTGCGCCGTCGGGGCGGTTTCGACATCGTCGGATTTCTGGACGACGACCCCAGCCTGCGCCACACGGAAATCGACGGCGTGCCGGTGCTGGGCGACATCGTCGGGTTGCCGCGCATTGCCCGCGAAGCCGACCTCGACATGGCGGCGATTGCGATCCCGTCGGCGACCAATGCGCAGATGCAGCGAGTGGTCGAGATCTGCGAACGCGCCGGCGTGGAATTCCGAACCGTGCCGACGCTCAAGGAACTGGGCGCGACGCTGACGCGCTTCGACGATCTCAAGCCGGTTGCCATCGATGACCTGCTTGGCCGTGAGCCGGTGTCGCTGGACTGGGAATCGATTCGCGCCGGCCTGGCCGGAAAGCGCGTACTGGTGACCGGCGGCGGCGGATCGATCGGTGCCGAGCTTTGTCGACAAATCGCTCGACTGGATCCGGCCGGTTTGGTGGTTCTCGACAACAGCGAATTCAATCTCTATAGCATCGATTATCGGCTCAGGGCGGAGTTTCCCGATCTGATGGTCGAGGCCGTGCTCGGTGACGTGTGCGATTCGGCCACGGTGGAAACGGTGATCAAGCGGGCACGTCCCGAGGTGATCTTCCACGCCGCGGCCTACAAGCACCTGCCGATGCTGCAGAATCAGGTGCGCGAAGCGTTCCGCAACAACGTGGTCGGAACGCGCCGCGTGGCCGATGCGGCGGTCCGCTACGGTGTCGGCACGTTCGTGCTGATTTCCACCGACAAGGCGGTCAACCCGTGCAACGTCATGGGCGCGACCAAGCGTATTGCCGAGCTTTACGCACAGCATCTCAATCAGTCTTCGGACACGAAGTTCATCACCGTGCGCTTCGGCAACGTCCTCAATTCCACCGGTTCGGTCGTGCCCCTGTTCAATGAGCAGATCCGGCGCGGCGGGCCCGTGACCGTCACGCATCCCGAAATCACCCGCTACTTCATGACAATCGCCGAGGCCGGCCAGCTCATCCTGCAGGCGGGCGTACTCGGTCGTGGCGGCGAGGTATTCGTTCTCGACATGGGCGAGCCGGTGCGGATCAGTTTCCTGGCCGAGCAGCTTATTCGTCTCGCCGGAAAGGAACCCGGCCGCGATGTCGAGATCGTCTATACAGGCCTGCGCCCGGGTGAAAAGCTGTTCGAAGAACTGTTCCATGAAGACGAGTCGTACGCCACGACCGCGCATGAGAAGATTTTCCTCTCGCGCGGAGCGAGTCAGGGCCTGGACGGCATCGACGAGAGGCTGCGCCGGGCCGAGGCCGCCGTCATGCGTTACGACAACAGTGAGCTCAGGACCATCCTGCTCGAGCTCGTGCCGGAGCTGGGCAAGGTGCCCCGACGCGACCGAAAGGTGATTCCACTAAGCGGCTGATCCCGGCACCGGCGCGTCTCCATTCATCCACCGCGAACTTCCGATCTCGGAGCAACAGTCATGTCGAGATTTCGACCCGATTCCGCCGCTCATCGCGGGCAGGTAGTCTCTTTCGATCATGAGTCCCGCCTGCTCGAGGGCAATCCTCTGGGTGATCCGGCACATCGTCGGCATCCGGTCTACCTGCCGGCCGGCTATGCCGACAGTGATCAACGATATCCAGTGCTCTGGTGCCTGGCTGCCTACACCAATGCCGGTCCCGGACAGGTGAACTGGCGTAACCACGGCGAAAATCTGCCCGAACGGCTGGATCGCCTGATCGAAGCCGGTGAGATGGCGCCGGTCATCGTCGTGTTTCCGGACTGCTACACGAGTCTCGGCGGTAACCAGTACGTCAATTCGCCGGCCATGGGCGCCTATGCGGATTATCTGACCCAGGAGCTCATCCCCGCCATCGACGGCGCCTTTCGGACCATTCCGGAGCCTGCTGCCCGAGCGGTCTTCGGCAAGTCCTCGGGGGGGTTCGGGGCGCTGCATCTGAGCCTGTCGCATCCGGGCCACTGGGCAGCGGCGGCCAGCCATGCCGGCGATGCCGGATTCGACCGCGCCTACCTGGGCGACTTTCCACAGGCGGCCAGCGTGCTGGCCCGACACGACGGCGATATCGAGCACTTCGTGCGAACCTTCTGGCGCGACAAGCGGCCGGGTGGGGCAGCTTTCCACACCATGATGACGCTGTGCCTGGCGGCGAGCTACTCGCCGGATCATTCCTGCCCGCTGGGCCTGCGTCTGCCATTTGACCTGCACACCTGTCAGCTCGACGAGTCCGTGTGGCAGCGTTGGCTGGATTTCGATCCAGCCCGGCGCGCGGCGACCGAATCGGGTCGGCTGGGCGACCTGGCGGGTCTGTGGATCGACGTGGGCAGTCGCGATCAGTATTTCATCCAGTACGGGACGCGACAGATGCATCAAACTCTGGTCGATCAAGGCGTCGAGCATCATTTCGAGGAGTTCGACGGCACCCATTCAGGCATCGACTGGCGCTACGATCATTCATTGCCGTGGTTGACGGCACGCTTGAAAGCGGCCTGAGCCGACGGCACATACTTGTCACACCCTCACTACGGGATCGCAGCATGCTGACCGTCACTCCTTCGGCCCGCGACTATTTCTCCGACCTCCTCGGCCAGCAGCCCGACGGTACCAACCTGCGTCTGCGGGTGACCAACCCGGGCACGCCCTCGGCCGACGTGGAGCTGACTTATTGCGGCCCTGGCGAGAACGCCGACAGTGACGAAGCCGTGGACTGCCAGGCGTTCCAGCTGTTCGTCGAGCAAACCTCGGCTGAAACCCTCGACGGGGCCATGATCGATTTCGAGACCACCCGTATGGGCGGCGAGCTGTGCATTCGTGCGCCCGGCCTGAAGGGCCAGGCGCCGTCCGACGACGCTCCGCTGGAAGAGCGGGTGGCCTGGGTGCTGGAAACGAAAGTCAATCCCATGGTTGCCTCCCACGGCGGCCAGGTCGGCCTGGTGGAAGTCACCGAGGACAAGGACGTGGTGCTGCAGTTCGGCGGCGGTTGCCATGGTTGCGGCATGGTCGACGTGACCCTCAAACAGGGCATCGAGACGACGCTGCGCCAAGCTGTGCCCGAGGTGCGACAGGTGGTTGATGCCACTGATCACGCCAGTGGCGAGAATCCCTACTATTAAAGGGGCGCTTTAAGTCCGGGGGTGCTGGGCCGGTTGGCACCACCGGGTGCTTCGGTGGCCTCGACACTTCAAAGGCTGTTTCGCCCGGCGTGCTTCGCGCGCTCTTGCCTTGGCTCCTTCAATGCCTCATCGGCAAACAGTTTGTTGCCCCCGGCCGCGGTGCGGGCTTCGACACTTCAAAGGCAGTTCCGCCCGCCTGCTTCGCAGGCTGATGGCGGGTACCTTTTTTCATGCGCGAAAAAAGGCACGAAAAACGCGCTTAAAAGATTGACGGATTCCTCTCACGAACCTTCTTGCGGCGCGGCTTCAGTATTTTGTCTGGGGTTTCGTTCTGACTCTCTGAGACGCAGGCGGGCTTTCGACGTCCGTTTTGACAGGCCTGCACGTAGCCTCACGACTTCGAAAGCGAGCGTTCGAGGTCGGTGCCCTGGATCCAGAGCCAGGGCGCATTCATCCGAAGTGACCTGCAATGGCCTAGCCGAAGCCGGGAGTGATCGAGGTCGGGCCATCAGAATGCAGATTACGCCCTGGGCACGCCGAAGACGCCCTGTGTCTAGACGGAGCTGAAGCGAAGACGGAGGCAAAATACTGAAGCCCGCACACCCGCTTGGTCCTGCGGCGTTTCCGCAATCTTTTCAGCGCGCTTTTGGTTACTTTTTTCGCGCGAGAAAAAAGTAACTCGCCGCAAGAGCCTGCGAAGCAGGCCGGGCGAAACAGCCTTTGACTTGTCGAGACTCGCACCGCTTACGGCGGCATCAGTCAGCCCAGCGGCAGCGGAGCTCATGAACCACTAACCATCACCCTGCGGAGCAGGCGAGCGAAAAGCGCCCAGGATGCACCCGGCAACAAAAAAGGCCGCCAGCGCGACGCCGGCGGCCTTTTCTCGATCGGGCCGGAGGCCGGCCGAAACCCGGTTGCTACTCGTCGACCTTCGGCGTCACCAGCCCTTCCTGGCTGGCGTACCAGGCCGCCAGGTCGGCGATGTCCTGGTCGCTGAGGCCGCTGGCAAAACCGTTCATCTGGGCGTTCTGGCGTTCGCCGGAACGATATTGCTTGAGTGCGTATTCCAGGTAGCCGGCGTGCTGTCCGGCGAGAACGGGCGTGTCGGGCGTGGCCGCCTGGTTGCCGTCCTTGCCATGGCAGGCCTGGCAGGACTGGGACTTCTCGAGTCCGCGACTGGCATTGCCGGCGGCCAGCGCGTCGCTGCCGGCGACCAGGAGCAGGGAAGCGGTCAGGGTCAGGAAGAACGGCTTCATGATTCGTCTCCTTCGTTCAGGCTGACGAAATAGGCGGCAATGTCGCGAATGTCTTCATCGCTCAGGGTATTGGCCTGTGCCTTCATCGTGGGGTGCTGACGGTCGCCCTCACGGTAGGCTTTCAATGCCGAAACCAGGTAGCCGTAGGTCTGGCCGCCGATCTTCGGAACGGGGTAGGTCGGGTAGATGTTCTTCTGGTACGGCACGCCGTGACAGCCGAAACAGGTGTAGGCAATTACGCGACCGTGCTCGGGGTCGCCCTCGTTCTGGTCCTGCGCCGTCGCACCGTGGCTCAGCATTACCGCAAACGCGACGACAAGAATTCGCTTTAGCATGAAATCTCGCCAGTGGGAAAATCGAAGGGCCTATTATACCCAGCCGGTTCCGGCGGAGGGAACAACCTGCGGCAATTGAATCCCACCGCCGGTTTCTGAGCGGCAACTGGCCTCGGGCGGCACTCGCGAGAAGGCCCTTGTCAGCGGATTTCGTCGATGACCAACTCGTAAGGCTTCTGCAGGTTGCCTCGATTCCACTTGACCCGAACGCTGTAGTCGCGGCCGGGCTCGAGCGTGATGTCGAAATTCACGTCCTCAGCCCAACGGCGCTTGCGCTGGCCGACCGCGGCTTCCGTGACCTGGGCGGGCACCCGGGCGGTCAGGATGTATTCACCCGGCTCGAGCGTGAGCATATCGCGCGGAATAATGCGCTCGCCATTGATCGCGGTCAGCTCGACTTCGTAAAGATATTGGACCGGATTGGGCGGGCCGCCCACCACGCGCGCTTTCGCAGGCGCCTGGTTGTCGGCCAATGCCAATTGGAAGAATGCGGCCAGCATGATGGCGGCCAGGGGAGCGACAATGCAACGTTTCATGTTCCACCTCCGTTTCGGGTGAAGGCCGGAGCGCGGCAGGGGATGGAAGGCGGATTGACTTTTCAGGCCGCCTGTCTGCCGGACGCCAACGCCCGAGCCTTCGTGTTTTTTTACCACCGGTGGGCGAGCCGGTCAAAACCCCGCGCCCGCGCAGGGCTTTCTTGTCCGGTTCCGCAGTACCGGTTTCAGCCCGATCACGTACAATAGGAGGCTTGGTCCAATCCACTGCCAGATAGTCAATGCGCTCACTCGATCCGCTCGATCTCTTTGATGTCGACGACCTGCTGACCGACGAGGAACGGATGATCCGTGACTCGGTCGCGCGTTTCGTCGATGAGAAGGCTCTGCCCCTGATTCCGAAATGCTTCGACGAAGCTCGTTTCCCCGACGAACTGATCCCGGATATTGCCGACCTCGGCCTGCTTGGCTCGAGCCTGGAGGGCTACGGCTGCGCCGGTCTGAACGGCGTCAGCTACGGCCTGATCTGCCAGGAGCTCGAGCGTGGTGATTCGGGGCTTCGCAGCTTCGTGTCCGTGCAATCCTCGCTGTGCATGTATCCCATCCATGCCTTCGGTTCCGAGGCTCAGAAAGAGCGCTGGCTGCCGGAAATGGCGGCGGGTCGCGTCATCGGCTGCTTTGGCCTGACCGAGCCGCAGGGCGGTTCCGATCCGTCCAACATGAAGACGCGGGCGAAGCGTGACGGCGACGACTGGATCCTCAACGGTTCCAAGATGTGGATCACCAACGGCGGTATTGCCGACATCGCCATCGTCTGGGCGCAGACCGAAGACGGTGTGCAGGGATTCATCGTCGAAAAGGACTTCGACGGCTATTCGACGCGCGATATTCACGCCAAGATGTCGCTGCGGGCCTCGATCACTTCCGAGCTCTACTTCGACAACGTGCGCGTGCCCGACGCCAACCGACTGCCCAACGTAAAGGGCTTGAAGGGCCCGCTTTCGTGCCTCAACCAGGCGCGTTACGGCATTACCTGGGGGCCGATCGGCGCGGCCACGGCCTGCCTGAAAGAGGCGCTCGACTATTGCGAGGAGCGAGAATTGTTCGGCCGCCCGGTATCGGCCACGCAGAGCGCCCAGCTCAAGCTCGCCGACATGGCGCGCCGCATCACCAGCGCCAAGCTGCTGTCATGGCGTCTGGGCCGGCTCAAGGACGAGGGCAGGCTGCATCCCAGCCAGGTCTCGCTGGCCAAGTGGAACAACGTGCGCATGGCGATCGACATCGCCCGCGAATGTCGCGACCTGCTCGGCGGCTCCGGCATCACGCTCGAGTACTCGGCCATCCGCCACGCGCTGAACCTCGAGTCGGTGATTACCTACGAAGGTACCGAGACCGTGCACCAGCTGATCATCGGCCGAGAGCTCACCGGCCACAATGCCTTTTGAATGAAAATTTTGTCCACAGATGAACACAGATACACACAGATAAAGAACAGCAAAACCCTGTATGAAACCGAGGTTGTCTTTCTGGAGCCGGCATTGAATGCATGATCTCTCCGCGCAACGAACGGCCCCGAGAAAGATGTTCAGTCAAATTTGTGTTTATCAGTGTTCATCTGTGGACCAATAAATAAAAGATCCTTTCTGCATGGCCAGCTCATCTTCTTCCCGGCAGATTAATAGAGCGGAAGTCGTCGACCAGAACTTCCTCGATCATCTCGCTGCGATCGAGGAAGGTCGCGTGGCGGTCTTTGACCGGCCCGGAGTGCCCAATTCCGACCTGCTCGAATTGTTCGATAGCCAGATGGTCTCGCGTCAGCTCGATTTGATGGCGCGTATCAAGCGGCTGGAGAACAAGGTTTTCTACACCATCGGCTCGTCGGGGCACGAGGGCAATTCGCTGGTTGGGCGGTTGACCCGTGCCACCGACCCCGCCTTCCTGCACTATCGCTCCGGTGGCTTCATGGCCGAGCGCTATCGCAAGCGTGAAGGGCTGAATTTTGTTCGCGATACCTGCCTGAGCTTTGCGGCCGCACGCGAGGACGTCGCCTCGGGCGGGCGGCACAAGGTCTGGGGTCATCGCGACCTCTGGGTGCTGCCACAGACGTCGACCATCGCCAGCCACCTGCCCAAGGCGGTCGGTACGGCCCTGGCGATCGCCCACGGCAGCGGTGGCCGGCACGAGTTGCCGGTGCCCTCGGACTCGATCGTCGTATGCAGCTTCGGGGATGCCAGCCTCAACCATGCCGCGGCCCAGACGGCGATCAACTCCTGCGCCTGGTCGCGACACCAGAGCCTGCCGGTACCCGTGCTGCTGGTCTGCGAGGACAACGACATCGGCATTTCCGTGCCCACCCCGACCAACTGGGTGGCCGACAGCATGCGCAATCGTCATGGCATCAGCTATCACTATGCCAATGGCCTGGACCTGATCGAGGGTCATGACGCGGTCAAGCGTGCCGTGGACGAGTGCCGCACGCGTCGCCGACCGGTTTTCCTGCATCTGAAGACCACGCGTCTAATGGGGCATGCCGGCACCGACTTCGAAATCGAGTACCGTCCCGGCGCCGAGCTCGAATCCGCAGAGGCACGCGATCCGCTCAAGATCTCGGCAGAAGTGCTGGTCGGACGCGGCGTGATGACGCCGTCCCAGATCCGGGAACGTTATCGAACGCTCGCCGAACGCTGCCTGGCCGAAGCCGACCGCGCCGACGGGGCGGGGCGTATCACCACCCGCGACGAGGTCATGAAGTCTCTGGCGCCGTTCAGCCCCGATGCGGTGGCCGAAGAAGCCGCTCGCATGCCGCAGAAAGAGGAGCGCACGCGGGTATTCGGCAACGAACGCCTGCTGCCGGAGAATCAGCCGGCCAAGCACCTGGCGGTGCAAATCAACCGCGCGCTGACCGACCTGATGGTCAAGTATCCCGAAGCGCTGGCCTTCGGCGAGGACGTGGCGCGCAAGGGCGGCGTCTACACCGTTACCAAGGGACTGGCCTGGCGTTTCGGGCCGCGCCGGGTCTTCAATACGCTCCTCGACGAAACCACCATCCTCGGCCTGGCGCAGGGCTACGGCGCCATGGGCTACCTGCCTATCCCCGAAATCCAGTACCTGGCCTATTTCCACAACGCCTGCGACCAGATTCGCGGCGAGGCCTGCTCGCTGCAGTATTTCTCCAACAACCGCTTCCGCAACCCGATGGTGATGCGAATCGCCAGCCTGGGTTACCAGAAGGGGTTCGGCGGGCATTTCCATAACGACAACTCGATCGCCGCCCTGCGTGATATTCCCGGGCTGGTCATCGGCTGCCCGTCACGCGGTGACGATGCCGCTCGAATGCTGCGCACATTGACGGCGCTGGCGAAGGTCGACGGCCGTGTGTCGGCATTTCTCGAACCGATCGCGCTGTACATGACCAAGGATCTGCACGCCAAGGACGACGGCGAGTGGTGCTTTCCCTATCCGGCGCCGGGTGAATACCTCGAACCCTACACGGCACGGGTTTACAACGAGGAAGCGAGCGATCTTCTGGTCATCACCTTCGGCAATGGCGTGCCCATGGCGCTGCGCACTGCGCGCTCGCTGGCCGAGCAGCGGAACGCGCGCGTTCGCGTGCTCGACCTTCGCTGGATCAAGCCCCTGGACGTCGAGGCCATCGCCCGCCATGCGTCCGAATGCGGCAGCGTAGTCGTTTTCGACGAGGGGCGGCCCGATGGCGGCATCGGGGAGGCGGTCGTCACGGCACTGGTCGAGGCCGGCGTGGCAGACCGTCCGATTAAGCGGCTCACCGGTGCCGATTGCTACATTCCGCTGGGCGATGCGGCCAACCTGATCCTCGCAACCGAGGAAGAGCTGCTGGCAGCCTGCCTGGACGTGGCCGCCCGGGTCACGAAGCAGGTCGATCGCTCTGGCTGATCGAGGGTTCAGGTTTCGGGGAAAGAAGGGGTTCGGCGTTCCGGGTTCGGGATCGCTCTCGGAGGCGGAGCACATAGCGTCGACAGGCCTTGCGCCGTGCAACCCAATCCCCAAGGACACCGAATCCCGAATTCCCAATCCTATCTACTCGGCCGCCGCACCCACGGATCCGCCTCGTCGAGCGGCTCCGGTCGTTCCCGGCCACAGCGCCAGATCATCGTCGCCGCGCCCCCCATCGAAGGGTTGAATATCTGCTCCATCGTCGGCATCGGCGTGCGCGTGCAGTACACCTGGCCGGAGGCCGTCACGATGCGACTGTTCATGCTTCCATCGTTGCTCCGCCAGCGGTCGAGCGAGGGTCGGACGCGACCGGTGTACTGGTTGAGCCAGCCCACCCCCGAGGGCAAGTCGGGAACCGAGTCGTACTGCAGCCCTTTATCTTCTCCAGTTCGTTCGGTTTCCCGGCCGAGCGCACGTGCAGCGGTCAGGATCCGGGCTTGAACCCGTTCGGTCGAGGCGCTCGGAGTGGCTGGGTCGGGCGCGGATGGTGTTTCCCGAGTGATGGATTGCTCCGCTGTGTCCTGTGGCTTTGCCCGGGCTTCGGGCTCATTCGGCTCGCCCGGTTGCTGCCCTTCCTTCGGCGGCGATCGCTCCGGTTTCGGGCGCTGATCCTTGCTTTCGGGTGAGGGTTCGGTTTTTGGGGGTAGAAGGTCGAGGACGATCATCGGGGCGCCTCGCCGCGGGATTTTGTTATTGGGTCCCGTCAGCGGCAGCAAGAGCAGCGCCGCGTGCAGCAGTAGCGAGAGGGACAGCATGGCAGCCGTCGGCCAGGCGTGATTTTCCCTCCTTTTCGAGTCCATGGTCGGCAGCGAGCAGTGACACAGCGATGCTAAACTAACGTCTTTACCGTTAAGAGGATGCAAGATGGGTTTCAAGCACGTCTCACTGCCCGAATCGGGCGAAAAGATTCGCGTCGAAGACGGCAAGCTGGTTGTCGCCGACGAGCCGGTTCTCGGCTACATCGAAGGTGACGGAATCGGTGTCGACATCACTCCGGCCTGCCTGAAGGTCTGGGACGCCGCGGTCGAGAAGGCCTACGGCGGCAAGCGCAAGGTGCACTGGGCAGAGCTCTATCTCGGCGAGAAGGCCGCGGGCATCTACGACGGTGACTATTTCCCCGACGAAACCCTGGACGCGATCAAGGAGCTCAACGTGGCCATCAAGGGCCCGCTGACCACGCCGGTGGGCGAGGGCTTCCGCTCCCTCAACGTTTCCCTGCGCCAGACGCTCGATCTCTACGCCTGCGTGCGCCCGGTCAAGTACTACCAGGGCGTGCCCTCGCCGATGAAAAATCCCGACGACTTCGACGTGGTGATCTTTCGCGAGAACACCGAGGACGTCTACTCCGGCATCGAGTTCGAGTCCGGCACGGCCGACAACGAGAAGCTGGCGAAATTCCTGCGCGAGGAAATGGGCGCGAAGTTCTTCGAGGGCGCCGGCCTGGGTGTGAAGCCGATTTCCGAGTTCGGCACCAAGCGCCTGGTGCGCAAGGCGATCGAGTACGCCATCGAGAACGACCGTGAGTCGGTCACCCTGGTGCACAAGGGCAACATCATGAAGTTCACCGAAGGCGCCTTCCGCAAGTGGGGCTACGAGCTGGCCGCCGAGGAGTTCGGCGACGTGACCATCACAGAGGACGAGCTGTGGGAAAAGCATGACGGCAAGCGCCCCGAGGGCAAGATCGTCATCAAGGATCGTATCGCCGACATCATGTTCCAGCTGCTGCAGCTGCGCCCGGCCGAATTCGACGTGCTGGCGACCATGAACCTCAATGGTGATTATCTCTCCGACGCGGCGGCCGCCTCGGTCGGCGGCATTGGCATCGCCCCGGGCGCCAATATGGCCGACCACGTGGCGGTGTTCGAGGCCACCCACGGCACCGCGCCGAAGTACGCCGGCCAGGACAAGGTCAACCCGTCCTCGCTGCTGTTCTCGGGCGTGATGATGTTCGACTACATCGGCTGGCCGGAAGTCGGTCGCCTGATCGAGAACGCCTTCGAGAAGGTGGTCGTCGGCGGCACGGTCACCTACGACTTCGCCCGTCAGCGTGACGACGCTACCGAGGTCAAGACCTCCGGCTTCGCCGACGCGCTGGTCGAGGCCATCCAGAAGGCCTGATCGGTCATGGCAACACGCGTTGCCGAAAATCTCGAGGTCGGCCTGGTCCAGGCCGACCTCGTCTGGCAGGATCCGGAAGCCAACCGCCGCCGCCTGGCGGCATTGATGGACACCCAGCCGGGCTGCGATCTCTACGTCATCCCCGAAAC
This sequence comes from Wenzhouxiangella psychrophila, assembly GCF_042310375.1. Lineage (NCBI taxonomy): Bacteria > Pseudomonadati > Pseudomonadota > Gammaproteobacteria > Chromatiales > Wenzhouxiangellaceae > Wenzhouxiangella > Wenzhouxiangella psychrophila. The sequence goes on from NZ_JBHJMQ010000006.1 coordinate 124,962, forward strand.
CTTCTCCACCGGTTTTCTCGGTGATGCCGGGCTGGAAGCCGAGACGATGGAAGGGCCCAGCGTGGCCTGGATGCGCGAGCAGGCCCGCGCGCGTGCCGCAGTCGTGGCCGGAAGCCTGGTTATCGACGACGGCAGCGGTCGACGATTCAACCGGATGGTGTTCATGCCGCCCGAGGGTGAGCTGACCAGTTACGACAAGTGCCATCGCTTCGAGTTTGGCGGTGAGAACGAGCGTTACACCGCTGGCGACCAGCAGGTGGTCGTCGAGTGGCGCGGCTGGCGTATCGATCTGCAGGTCTGCTTTGATCTGCGTTTTCCGGTCTGGTGCCGCAACGACCGAAACTTCGATATCCAGCTTTTCGTCGCCAACTGGCCGGCGCCGCGCGCCGACCACTGGCGCAGTCTGCTCAAGGCCCGCGCGATCGAGAACCAGGCCTACGTTATCGGTGTCAATCGCTGCGGCCGGGACGGCAATGACCTCGATTATGTCGGCGATACGGTTCTCCGACGCTTCGACGGCGCCCGGATGCTTGAGATCGGCAATGTCGAAAGTTGCGGGCGCGTTCGGCTGGATCGTGCCGCGCTCGACGATTTTCGCGAGCAGCTGCCATTTCTCGCCGATCGAGATCGATTCTCTCTGCACCCCTGAATATCGAATTTCCCAAAAAATTGACTTCAGGTAATTGCCCCTCGAGTTTCGAACCGTTATACTTTTTTAACGATTCCGTAACTTCATAGGGAGAACGTAGGGATGTTGACCCTCATTAGAAAGCGGCTGGACCTGGCCAGCCTGTTGATTTTATTCGCTTTGCTGGGGCTGGTGTGGTCGCCGGTCATGGCGCAGGACCAGGACGCCGAGTCGGAAGAGGACGTCGCCGAGGAGACGACGGACGAAGCCGATGACGAGGATGAAGCTGCCGATCTTGGTCGCGTTCAGGTAACCGGCTCGCTGATTCGTCGCGAGGAGTACAGCTCCACGTCGCCGGTCCAGGTGATCTCGGCCGAAACTCAGGCGCAGGTTGGTCAGGTCGATACGACCGAGTACCTACAGCGCTCGAGCGTGGCGGCGGGTGCGACCCAGCTCAACAACACCTTCAGTGGCTTCGTCATCGAGGGTGGAACGGGCGTGAACTCGTTGTCCCTGCGTGGCCTGGGCGCCCAGCGTACGCTGGTTGTCCTCAATAACCGTCGGCCCGGTCCGGCCGGAACGCGCGGTCAGGTCGGCGCCTTTGACCTCAACGTCATTCCGTCGGTGATCGTCCAGCGCGTCGAGATTCTCAAGGACGGCGCTTCCTCGATCTACGGTTCCGACGCCGTGGCCGGTGTGGTCAACGTCATTACCCGCAAGAATCTCGACGGCGGTGAAATTTCCCTCCAGGCCAACGTGCCGGAGGAATCGGGTGGTGCGGTCTACGACGCTTCCGGCGCCTACGGCTGGAACTTCCGCAACGGCAGTATCGTCGTCGCCGGTGAATATCACCTGCAGGAAGAACTCGAAATTGGTGATCGTGATTTCCTGAGCTGCCCCGAAGATCGTTTCTCGGACGCCGACGGCAATCGCATTGATCGCGAAGACCGCTCGATTATCGCGGGCACGGACTTGTCGGGTTGCAACAACCTTTACGCCAACACCGTTATCGACGCGATTTTCGGTACTCGCTTCATCCCGTCACCGGATGGCCGCGGCGGCAATTTCATTCCCGGCTATCGCCCGCGCGAAAACGCCGGCTACGACCAGGTCGACCAGGCATTCTACGAGGACGTCCTCAACTTTCCGTTCGTCGGTTCCGGTACGGCCATCAACCGCCAGGAACGCATGAGCCTGTACGGCGCCTCGGAGTTCGATCTCGATGTCGCCGGTGGGGTTACCTGGGACACGGAATGGCTGTACAACAATCGTGAAACCGAAGCGCGCGGCTGGCGCCAGTTCTTCCCGCTGATGGCCGGCGCCAATGCGGTTATCCCCGGCGCCTGCGGCATGGAAGGCCAGCCGCCCTGCTCGGCCTTCGGATTCGGCTACCCGGAGAACCCGAACTTCACCGTTCCGGTCGAATCCGGTATCGCGCAGCCCGTGATGCCCTATCCGTCGAATACGGGTGTCGACGTCGATTTCTACTACTTCGCCACCGGCCTGGAAGGCACCTTCGGCAACAGCCTGTGGACCTGGTCGATGGACGCTTCGTACTCCTACTCGGACGGCGACTACACCCGCAACTCCATCGTGGCCTCGCGCTCGGGTGATATCGACTTCGACCCGGACGGCCCGGATGTCGACTACTTCAGCCCGGGTATCCTCAGCGGCGAGAACATGCAGGCGCTGATTGATGCCGTCGGTGTGAACCAGACCGGCAATACCGTCTACGACCAGTTCGTGACCACCGGCATCATCACCGGCGACCTGTTCAACATGCCGGCCGGTCCGGTTGGCGTGGCCTTCGGTGCCGAATATCGCGATTTCAGCATCGACGATCAGCCGAGTCAGCTGGCCCAGAATGGCGATCTCTGGGGCGAATCCTCGGCACAGGTCACCAAGGGCGACGACTCGGTGGTCGAAGCGTTCGCCGAGATCGAGGTTCCGCTGCTTGCCGGCAAGCCGTTCTTCGAGTCGCTGACCGTCAATGCATCGGGCCGCGTGTTCGATTACGACTCCACCGGTTCGGACTCGGTCTGGAAAGCAGGTCTGAACTGGCAGATCAACCCGACGATTCGCCTGCGCAGCACCTACGGCACGTCCTATCGTTCGCCGGCACTGTACGAACTGTTCCTGGGCGACCAGACGGCATTCGTCGGCCAGCTGGCCATCGATCCGTGTATCGAATGGGGTGAAAGCACGAACGATTTCATCCGTGCCAACTGTGCGGCGGCCAATATTCCAGACGATTTCGCCGGCGGCGCCTCTTCGGCGACCGTGGTCTCCGGCGGCGGCCTGGGCCTTCTCGAGCCCGAGACCTCCGACGCGTTTACTGCCGGCCTGATCCTCACGCCGTCCTTCGCGGACTTCAGCGTCGCGGTCGACTACTTCGAGATCGAGGTCGAAGACCAGGTTGCTCGCCTCGGCGGCGGGGCCATCCTGGGTGGTTGCTACGGCTCGCCCAACTTCCCGAACGCCTTCTGCGATCTGTTCGACCGCAACGCGGGGGACAACCCGACGGCGCCGTTCGCCATCACCGAAGTTCGTGATTCCTTCCTGAACGTGGATCGTCAGAAGACGCGCGGTGTCGACGTCAACTTCCGCTACGACGGCCTGTTCTCCTTCGGTCGCCTGGTGGTCGAGAACCAGAGCACCTGGGTATTCGAGGATCTCGAGCAGCTGTTCGATCCGAGCCTGGCCCAGGGCTTTGACGACAACAACCGTAACGGCACCATCGGTCGTCCGAAGCTGGTCAGCAACCTGCGCCTGGCACTCAATCGCGACGACTGGACCTTCACCTGGTACACCGAGTACATCCGCCGTACGGATGAAAAGCGTGATCTGGATGAAGAAACGACGTACTTCGGTTTCGACCCGGCTTACCGAGACATCACGGCCGAGCGTGGCCTGATCAACAGCGTTTCGGTGCTCTACGAGCAGAACAAGTGGTCGGTGCTGGCTGGGGTTCGCAACCTGTTCAACGAGACGCCTCCTCTCGTATCGAGTGGTGTTGTAACCCGTCGCGGCAATATGCCGCTCAATGCGACCCAGTACGACATGCGTGGACGGACCGGATTCGTTCGGTTCAACTACTACTTCTAAGCAATCAGACGCTTCTGAAGACCTTGGGGCGGCGCGCGAGCGCCGCCCCTTTTTTGTGCCTGCTCCGCAGGGGGATGATGGGGGTCATCAACTTACCTGTCGCTGGGCCAGTTGGTGCCACCGGTCGCTTCGGTGGCCTCGACAAGTCAACTTCTGTTTCGCCCGGCGCGCATTGCGCGCTCTTGCGGCGAATTCCTTTTGCCTCGCGCGGCAAAAGGAATCAAAAGCGCGCTGAAAAGATTGCGGAAGCGCCGCAGGACCAAACTGGTGTGCGGGCTTCAGTATTTTGCTTACATCTTCGCTCCTGCTCGGTCGAATTGGGTGGCGTCTTCGGTAGAGTTTGGGCGTAGCCCGCACCTGAACGGTATGACTTCGATACGGCCAACTTCCAGTCGCCATGGGCAAAGCTGGAGATGTGACATCTGTGCCTCCAGTGTGGGCGCTTCAGCGCCGCTGTTGGCATTGATCGAGGTCGTGGCAGTCGGTCAGGCCACGCCAAGCATTGAATCGAAGCCTCAATGAATGCGGCCGGGCTAGAGCAAGGCCCCAGCCGTAATCCTGTGAAGCCACTCCCCCGGAATACTCTTGAGACGCATCCGCCATGTTTTAAGCGCGCTTTTGGTGACTTTTCTCGCGCAAGAGAAAAGTTACCCGCCATCAGCCTGCGAAGCAGGCGGGCGGAACAGCCTTTGACGTGTCGAAGCCCTCACCGCGGCCTCGGGGCAATGAGCTGCTGGCCGACAAGGCATTGAAGGAGCCACCGCAAGAGCTTGCGAAGCAAGCCGGGCGAAACCTCTTTTGAAGTGTCGAGGCTGCCAATGCGATCGGTGGCGTCCATCGTCCGATATGCCGCTAGCTAGAAGTGTGCCATCTAGAGCCTGCGGAGCAGGCATAAAAAACCCGCCGTATCCGAAGACACGGCGGGCCATCGTCAGCACTGACGCCGAAGGATCAGGCGCTGGGCGCCATCCCGCACTGGTTCTCTAGGAAGTCCTCGATCAGCCCCAACGTCTTCGTTTGGTGCCGCGGATACCACGGCATGCTGTGCGGCATGTCCGGGATCAGTTCGAAGCGGGCCGGTACGTGTTCCTTGACGGCATCGTAGAAGTTCTCGGCATGCCAGGCGGGTGTGCGGACGTCGCGGTCGCCGACGTAGAGCAGGATCGGGATATCGGCCTTGTCGGTGTTGCGCATGGGATCCATGCCGGTCACCGTCTGACCCTGAAGAATGCGCTGGAGGCGGTTATCGCTCCAGGTCACGCCCAGGCGGCCCAGGTCGCTGACGGGTGCGCCGGCAATGGCGCATTGGTATGGTCCGTTCTGCCGCACCGTAGCGGCCACGGCGGCAAATCCGCCATAGGAATAGCCGAATATGGCAATGCGATCTTCGTCGGCAATGCCTTCCTCGACCAGCCAGCGGGCACCATCGTCCTTGTCGTCCTGCATTTTCTCGCCCCACTCCTTGTCACCGGCCAGCCAGAGTTCTCGGCCCAGGCCCGCGGAGCCGCGGTACTGTGGCCGCAGCACGGCGTAGCCGCGTGAGGTGAGGAACGGCACCCATCCGGAGCCATCCCAGCCCATGGCGTCGCGGGCCCACGGGCCGCCGTGAGGGTGGATGATGGTCGCGAGCGGTTCGTCGCCCTTTTCCCAACCGGCCGGCAGGTCGAGTATGGCCGGAATCTCCATCCCGTCGCGGGCTTCGTAATTTACCCATTGCTGCTCGCCGATTTCCTCCGGATCGATCCAGGGGCGCTGGCTGCCGAGGGATTCGACCTGCTTGCGATTGCGCAGCAGGTGGTAGGTCGGTGAGTGGCGATTGCTGCTGGTCGTGAACAGAACAGTATCCAGGTCGTCGGTGTAGGCGTTTATTGAAACAGCCTGATCTGGAAACGCCTGTTCCAGTCCTTTCTGGATACTGCGCATGTCCGGATCGACGTAGACGGTCTGCATTTTCGGGCCGGAAATGCGGAATCCAAGGAGTTGGTTGAAGTTCGACGGCTGATTGCCGAATACCAACCCACCAATGGAATATTCCTCGTGCGCGACCAGGGGCTCGTCGTCGAAGTCCTTCTTAGCCGGATCGTACATCCAGGCCTGGACCTGGTCCGAGAACTGGTCGGTCAGGATGTATAACTTGCCGCTGTCCTCGTCGATTCCGGCAACGCTGACCGAATGACGGTCGCTCAGTTTCGTAGTCAGCTTGTCGTGAACGTCGAATTCGCCTTCGTCGTTGCGCAGCAGTACTCGCTGGAGGTACTCGCCGTCGACCGACTCCAGTTCGCTGCGGGCCAGCACTTCACCCGTTCGCGGGTGAAACAGGCTGGGTGTACTGCCGGCGCTCGATCGGACCAGCAATTCGGTGCTGCCGTCGCGCAGGTCGTAGAGATAGTAATTGCCCTGAAGCGTCAGGCCGTTGAGCTGCTGGATGATGACCTTGTGCGGGTCCAGCGGCAGGTTGCTGACCAGCGAGGCTTCGCCGCTGAGCTCCAGGCAGAGCTGGGTGTCCTTGCTGATGCCGATTCGGCGTACGTTCTTGGCGAAGGCCTCCTCGAAATCCTCGTGCTCGGCATCGGTCAGGTAGGCTTTGGTGACGAACGTCCTGGTGGCGCCGGAAAATTTGCCTTCACCGCAGCCGCTCAGCCGTCCGGTCCATTCCTGCCGGCCCAGGACCAGCAATCGGTCGGCCTTGAGGGCGCTGGCGGCGATGAACTTCATCTTGCCGCTGGGGGTAATCTGCGGCGGCTGGTCCATGTTCTCGAGATCCCAGGTGGCCAGCGCTGTTTCGCTGTTCTCCGAGCCGGGTACTGCAATGATGGCGACCAGCTGCTGGCCGTCAGCGCTCATCGAAACCGACTGAATATTGGGTACCTTGGCCAGAGCCTCGGCTGGAATCGGCTCGCTGTGAGCGGTTCCAGAAATCAGAACGGCACTGGACAATAGGGCCGCGGTAAATATCCTGGCGATCATGCTGTAGATCCTTTATTGCTGGGGTACGGGGATTGGTTGTATCCGATCAGTTTACTGAATCCGGCACGGCGGTGTTGTCAGCCTGCGTTTGCGTTAAACGAGCGAATGGTTCCCACGGCCAGTCCCTCGATTGCGAAATCGCGGCCCGGCTTGACATGGATACTGGTGTAGGCGGGGTTCTCGCTGTCCAGAAAGATGCCCCGGCCCTGTCGTCGCAGGCGCTTGACGGTGACTTCGTCGTCGATGCGCGCGACCACGATCTGTCCCGTGTGCGCCTCCGGCGTTCGGTGCACCAGCAGCAGGTCGCCGTCGTCGATACCGGCGCCGGTCATGCTGTCGCCGCGGACCTTGAGCACGTAGTCGGGTTGCGGCCGGAAAAGATGGGGATCGACCTGCAACTCGTCTTCCAGGTTTTCGATCGCCAGCAGCGGCGACCCCGCGGCGACCCGCCCGATGACCGGCAGTTTGCGCAGGGGCTGATCCGCGGTTTCCGGGGCAGGGAGGTTGCCGGTCGGAACGATACCCCGGGCCCGGCCCGGGCGCAGTTCGATGGCGCCGCGCTGGGCCAGCGCCCGGAGATGGCACTGTGCCGCATTGGGGGAGGCGAAGCCGAAGTGCGTCACGATCTCCGCGCGCGTCGGCGGCAGCCCGTCCGACAGCACACGCTGTTCGATGAACTCCAGAATCTGCTGCTGGCGCGGTGTGAGTTGCATGACCGAAACTGTATCAAAAAACAGTTCCGCCGGTCAGTCAGCGAATGATGATGTGGCTCGAGAAGTACCAGCGAGAGCGCGACCATGGGAAACGCGCGTAAGGCCACCACGGATCGCGGTAGTACCAGGGGTCATGGTAGTAGCGGGCCGGAACTTCCTCGCTCCAGAGGAACAGGGTGTCCGCCTCGACCCGCGGGTAGACATAACGGAAGTCTCCGATGTTGCCTTCCACAAAACCGGTCAGCGTTCCGACAACGGTGATGTCGCGTCCGCCCTCGAACACGGCCGGGTCTTCGAAGCCATCACGGCAGGCGAGGAAACGACCTTCGTCGGCATCACCGGAGCGGGGTCGGGCGCGCGCATCGAGAGTGCGGGCGAGAACCTCGATACAGGTTTCCGACTCGCCCGGGCGAGTATCGACGATACTGCCGCCCCAGCGGACCCGTTCACCAACGTTTCGGTCGCCGGACTGCTCGGGCGTCAGGTTCCCGAATTCACCGCCGAGCGGTTCAGGCGGAACCGTGGCGCAGCCCGCTGCGAGCAAGGCCGATACAACCAGGCCGGGTAGGGTAATCAAGGCTTTCATGATCGGGATCCTTAATGTGGGCAGCATCATCTGCTGCCAGCTTAGACGCTGGCCGTGCTCGGCGGTTCAACCCTGTCGGTGGGCAGCCTCCGGCTTTGGTCGATAAAGCGCTCGTGCAGCTTCTCGTCCTCATGATCACCGTAGCGGATCAGGCAGTAGCTTTCGGCGAGTTCGTGAAGTTTTTCACCCTCGGCGAGTTCCGGCGCGACTCGTTTCGCCCAGGCCAGCGGTGTCTCACCGATTGCCGGCCCGAGACCGCGGCGGCGCATCCGGTGTATGAAGCTGAGCCAGGCGCGCAGGACCGGATCGCGTGAACCCGCGGGACGCTTCAGCCAGGCCCAGGCCAGCAGGAGAATGGTCAGGCCGAGCAGGCCGACCATGAGCAGCGCCATCCCCGTGCTGGAGAGCCGCGGCAGCCCGAGGAAGCGCATCATGCTTTGTTGCTGGTCGGCATCGAACCCCAGTACCCAGGCGTTCCACAGGTGCTGCAGCCGGTCATAGCGGTATCGCAGGCTGCTTATCCAGTCCAGTCCGGTGGCGTCGCCGGTGGCGACGCGGGCACCGCTTTGAATGCGCGCCGGTGACACCGCAGCCGTTGGATCGACCCGGGTCCAGCCGCTCTCTGCGAGCCAGACTTCGACCCATGCATGTGCGTCGGATTGTCGAACCAGCAGGTATTGGCCGCCTTCCTGCCAGTACCCGCCCTGGTAGCCGGTGACGACGCGCGTCGGTATGCCGGCGGCACGCATCAGCACTGCGAATGCGGAAGCGTAGTACTCGCAATAGCCCCTGCGCAGATCGAATAGAAATTCGTCGGCGCCGTGGCGGCCGAGTGGTGCGGTTTCCAGGCTGTAATAGAAGGGTTCCTCGCGCAGCCAGTCGAGCACGTGATCGATGAGGGCCCGGTCGTCTTCGAATCGTTCGCGCAATTGTCGAGCCATCTCCAGGGTGCGCGGGTTGCGGTCTTCCGGCAGGCTCAACGCCAGGCGTCTCAAACTCTCCGGCAACTGCGGCATGTCGGTGAAGCCGGGATTGCTGCGCATACGGTATTCGGTCAGCGCGGTGACCGGATCGCGGCGAGTCACCTGGAAATCCAGCGAGATACGCGCTTCGTTCGGTGTTGTAACCGGATAGTCCAGGGCAAACAGCCAGCGACGTTCGTGCGGCTCGAGCTGGACGGTGTAGAGGAAATCGTCGGGTCCGGGAGGCACCTTGGTAGCGGGTGTACGCGAGGCCAGAAAGGCCCGCTCCCAGGTGTCACCATCGAAACGCCAGAGAACCGGTCCGCGCCAGTAGCGCCGCTCCGGCGGAGGCGGCGTCGCGTTGAACTCGGCCCGGAATGCGGCCGAGTCGTCGATGTAGAGATCGGCAATCGAGCCCGGCGACATGGTGTCCGACAGTCCCGTCTTGCCGTCCATCACCTCGTCGGGCAGCCCCCACAGCGGTTCGGCCAGGCGCGGAAAACTCACGAACAGGATCAAGGCGACCGGAAGGGCGGCCAGAAGCATGAGCGCCGCGTCCCGGATGATCCTGCGGTTTCCGGAACGGGGTATCGCCTCGCCCAGTTCCAGCAGCTGGATCCGCAGCAGGGCGCCGATCGCGATCAGTACGCCGCCGAACAGGTAGGCGATGTAGACCAGGCTTTCGTCGAACAGGAACTGCGTGGCGATCAGGAACAGCGAGACCGAGGCCACCATGCGCAAATCGCGCAGGCGATAGAGTTCCAGCATCTTGGCCGCCAGCATGAGGCATAAAAGGCCGGTTGCCGCGCGTCGACCCCAGAGACCGCCGAAGCCGACAGCGAGCAGCGCGATGGCGCCTACGGTGAGCAGCAGCCGCAGCCAGCCCGGCGGCGGCCGCCAGCCCTTTCCGGCTGCAAGCAATCGCCATCCGCACAGCAATACGACCACGGCGCCTAGCAGCGGAGGCATGGCCAGCAGGTGGGGTGCGGCCGCGACAAGAAAGGCGGCGATCGTCCAGGCGACCGGACCGAGTGGTAGCGGCGGGTCGGCTTGTTTCACAACTCCGCCAGTGCCCGCATACAGGCATGTTTATGGCTTTCGCTGCGATCGGGTCCGAAGCGCTCGTCGCCCAGGTCGAGCGCCCACGGTCGGTTCTCTTCCTCGGCGCGCAGGATCCAGGCAGTGACGATGCGAATGCGCTCTTCCCGGTCGCGACCGGGCGCGCGCTCCAGGCTGAGGACTACTTCGCGCGACTGTTCGCGCTGGAACTCGCGCGAAAGCAGAGTCTGGTGACGCTGGCTGGCCTTCCAGGCGATGCGGTGCAGCGGGTCGCCTTCGCGCCAGCGTCTCAGGCTGTGAAAGTCCTCACCTTCCTCGCGAGCTTGCTTGTGGTGGGCGCTTTGTGCGTTACCGCCCCCGGGCAGGGGTGGCGCGTGGGCGGCGGGCTGCGGCCAGACCAGGAAAGGCGTGCTCGGCTCGATCCAGGACCAGGCGCGGAAAAGCCCGAGCGGCTGCGTGGTCTCGACTCGCAGCCGTCCGGGCCGGTGCCAGCCGCGCCGACGGGCGTCGAGCTCGATCGTGATCTCGCGGGTTTCACTGGAAGGAACGGCGAAAACAGTATCGGAGCCGGGCCCCTTGAGACGCAGGCCGTGCCGGTCGCGCTCACCGTGATTGACGGCCGCCAGACGCCAGGTGACGGGGTCGCCGGCGTGCACGGGCCGGGCGCTACCGTGGCGCAGATGCAGTCCATCGAGATTGCGGAATGCCAGCAGCATGGAGTTGACCGCCGTCGCGGCGATGACGAAGGTCGTGAACAGGCCGAGGTTGTTGTTGAAGTTGAGGCTGCCGATGAGCATCGCGCCCATGAGCAAGCCCAGCATCCAGCCGAAACGCGTGGGAAGAATGAAAATCCGCCGGTAGGCCAGGGTCAGCGGCAGGTCGAGGCGGGTGCGCCTCTTCAGCCAGCGGTCGAGCAGTTTCGGGCGGCGGGATTCGGCCGGTGATCCGGTGGCGGTCGCCATCAGGGAACGGGAGTGGACTCCAGGATTTCCGCCGCAACGGCGTCGCCGTCCGTGTGCGAGTCGGCGGTTGGCTGAAGGCGGTGACCTGCCAGGGCCGGAAACACGGTGCGCACGTTGTCGGGCAGGCAGAAATCCTGCTGCATGACCAGCGCGTGCGCGCGTGCGCACTGAGTCAGCGCCAGAGCGGCGCGCGGCGACAGGCCGGCCCTGACCCCCGGATGCGAGCGCGTGGCCGCCACCAGCGACTGGATGTAGTCCAGGACCGGCTCGGAGGTGTGCAGCCTGGCGGCCATGTCCATCAATTCGAGCACCTGTGCCGGGTCGAGTACGGGCTTCATCCCCTGCAGGAGTTCGCGGCGATCCGGTTCGGTCAGAAGCCGCCGTTCCTCGGCGGCCGAGGGATAACCGATGCGGGTCCGCAGGAGAAAACGATCGAGCTGCGAGTCGGGCAATGGATAGGTGCCGGTCAGGTCGAGCGGATTCTGCGTGGCGATCACGTAGAACGGCTGCGGCAGGCGGTGCGTGTGTCCGTCCACGGTGACCTGGCCTTCCGCCATGGCTTCGAGCAGGGCGGACTGCGTTCGGGGCGTGGCGCGGTTGATCTCGTCGGCGAGCACGACATTGGCGAATACGGGCCCGGGGCGGAACTCGAATTGTTCGTCTTCCCGGCGGAAGATCGACACGCCCAGGATGTCCGCCGGCAGCATGTCACTGGTGAACTGGATGCGTTGCCAGCTGCCGCCCACGGCCAACGACAGGGCATGGGCGAGCGTCGTCTTGCCCACACCCGGCAGATCCTCGATCAGGAGGTGGCCGCCGGCCAGCAGAGCGGCAAAAGCGAGATCGACGACCGTTTCCTTGTCGACGATGATGTCGTTGACCGTCGACCGGGCGCGTGCCAGGTCGTCGGCCAGTGAGACCCCCGAGCGGGCGGGAGACCGGCTATTCATCCAGCAGCGCGTTGACCTTGGCTGCGCAGATGAAATCGTTCTCGCTCAGCCCGTCGATGGCATGGGTGGTGAAATGGATCAGGCAGAAGTTGTAGCCCGCCTCGAAGTCGGGATGGTGCCCTTCCTGATTGGCGATCCAGGCCATGGCGTTGACAAAGGCCATGGTCTTGTAAAAGCCCTTGAACTCGAAGCGACGGTAGATCTTCTTGCCGTCGTCGTCGACCTGCCAGCCCGGAATCTGGGCCAGCAATTCCTCAACGCGATCGCCACCGAGCGGATCGGTGCCGCCTTCGCAGGGGGCGCACTTCTTGTCGGTCAGGGTATCGGACATGATCAGGCTGCTTCCTTGTTCTTGGGTGGATAAGTGGGCTCGAACTCGCCCAGTGCGCGGGCCTTGCGGATCAGGGCGAGCAGGTCGGCATTGGCCAGCTCGAACAGGTCGTCCATTTGATCCAGCACGTAGTAGACCGTCTGGTAGATGTCGATGCGGTACGGCGTGCGCAGCGCGTCGATCGGGTCGAACGGCCGGCGAATCGGCTCGTCGCTTTCGAGCGAGTAGATCGTCTCGCCAGGGGAGGAAGCGATGCCGCCGCCGTAGATGCTCAACTGGCTGCCGTTCTGGATCAGGCCGAACTCGACGGTGAACCAGTACAGTCGCGCCAGGAAGACGCGTTCTTTCTTGGTCGCCTTCACGCCGGCCAGGCCGTAGGCGTGCGTGAAGTCGGCGAAGGCCTGGTGGGTGAGCATGGTGGTGTGGCCGAAGATCTCGTGGAAGATATCCGGTTCCTGCAGATAGTCCATCGATTCGCGCGTGCGAATGAACGAGGCGGCCGGGAATCTCTTTTCCGACAGCAGCTTGAAGAACTTGTCGAAGTTGATCAGGGCCGGCACCGGCGCCACTTCCCAGCCGGTACGCTCGCGCAGCACTTCGGAGACTTCCGTGGGCTGGGGAATGCGATCGGTCGGCAGGTCCAGGATCTCGAGGCCGTCGAGGAATTCCTGGCACACGCGACCCTGAATGACCTCGATCTGGCGTGCATACAGGTCGCGCCAGACGCTATGCTCTTCGTCGGTGTACGGGATGATGCCGTGTTCATCCGGCACCTTGGCTTCGTACTTGGTTGACTTGCCCATGAGCACCTCCTTGAGTTTTATCCATCCATGTTATCACCCGAGCGGCACACTGCCATGAATTCGGGGGCTGATCAGTGGCCCGGCGAGAGCTGGTACCAGTCCGAAGCCGGCGCGCGAAACTGGGCCGCTCTCGAAGGCGCGCAACGCTGCCGGGTGGCGGTCGTGGGCGGTGGCCTGGCCGGCATCGCCACGGCGGTCGGCCTGGTCGAGCGCGGCATGCCGGATGTCGTCGTGCTCGAAGCCGGGGAGCCGGGCGCCGGTGCCTCGGGGCGCAACGGCGGCTTCGTGTTCGCCGGCTATTCGCTCGGCAATGACGATCTCATCGACCAGGTCGGCGAGGACGTCGCGGCGCGTTTGCACGGCCACACGCGCGCGTCTGTCGCGCTGATCCGCCGACGCATCGAGCAATACCGTATCGATTGCCAGGTCAATGATGCCGGCGTCGTGCTGGCGGACTGGTTCGACGAGCCGGAGACCCTGCAGGCAACGGCTGAAAGGATGCGTGCACGGCTCGGCTTCGAACTGGAATGGATTCCGGCTGCGGAAATGGGGGGTTGGGTCGCCTCGTCGCGCTACGGTGGTGGTTTGTTCGAGCCCGGTAGTTTTCATTTTCATCCGCTGCGGCACATTCGCGGCCTCTCGGCGGTGATCGAGTCAGGGGGTGGGCGTGTTTTCGGAAACTCGGGCGTGCGCTCGATACGCCGCAATGGTTCCGGCTGGCGTCTTGAGACCGAACAGGGGCGACTGGATGCCGAACAGGTCTTACTGGCGACCGGCGGCTACGATCGCCGGCTCGTGCCGTCGGTTCAGCGTGCGCTCCAGCCGGTGGCCACCTATATCGCCGTGACGGAGCCCCTGGGAGAAAGGCTTCGGGATTATCTGCCGCGGCCGGTGGCGGTCTACGACACGCGTTTTGCCTTCGACTACTATCGGCCGCTGCCCGATACCCGACTGCTCTGGGGTGGGCGCATTTCCATGGCCGGCCGCTCCCCCGCCGCCATTCGCCGCCTGATGCGGCGTGACCTCGCCCGCGTCTTTCCGGGCCTCTCCGATGTCCGGCTCGATTACGCCTGGGGCGGCTGGATGAGCTACGCGCGGCATGAGATGCCGCTGCTGGGGCGCACCGGTGACGGGGTGTGGCACGCGCTGGCTTTCGGCGGGCATGGCATGGCCACGACCACCCTGGCGGGGGAAGTGCTGGCCGAGGCGCTTTGCGGAGACGGTCAGCGCCTGGCCGAGTTCGAACGCTGGCGGCCCGTCTGGGCCGGCGGTCTGCTGGGTCGCGCCGTGGGGCAGGGCATCTACTGGCGGGCCCAGTTGCGCGACTTCTGGCGGGATCGCAGGCGGCACTTGTAGGAAATTTCCTACAACGCCACGGGTGGATTTCCTACCTGAATTCGGGTTGATTTGCTTCTATGCTAATCGGGCGCGGCTTGGCACACTATGTCGTAACAGCTTTGGCAGGTCAGCCCGTTTGCTGGTACGGGCGCACCCAGAGGTCCCTTTAGGGACCTGCTGGGGGGTTAAGGCGGCGCATCCCCTGCGTCGCCTTTTTTTATTTCAGACTCTTTCGAAAATCCCGGCCGCGCCCATGCCGGTGCCAACGCACATGGTGACCATGCCGTAGCGCTGGTCTCGCCGGTGCAGGCCGTGGATCAGCTTGGCCGAGAGCACGGCGCCGGTCGCGCCCAGGGGGTGACCCAGGGCAATGGCGCCGCCGAGCGGGTTGACCTTGTCGGGATCGAGCCCGGTGTTTCGGATCACTGCCAGTGCCTGGGCGGCGAAGGCTTCGTTGAGCTCGATCCAGTCGAGGTCGTTCTTACCGATGCCGGTCTGCTTGAGCACCTTCGGAATGGCCTCGATCGGGCCGATGCCCATGATTTCCGGCGGCACGCCGGCGACCGAGAAACCACGAAAGACGGCCAGGGGCTTGAGGTTGAGCTCCTTGACCACGCGCTCGGAGACCAGGATCAGTGCACCCGCGCCGTCGGACATCTGCGAGCTGGTGCCGGCGGTCACGCTCCCCTTTGTATCGAAGACCGTGCGCAGCTTGCCCAGCGCTTCGGGCGTCGTGTCGCGGCGCGGCCCCTCGTCGGTGTCGACCACGGTTTCAGTCTCGCGAACCGTGCCGTCGGGGCCGGGCACGCGGTTGGTGACCGTGACCGGACGGATCTCGGTGAATTCGCCGCCGTCGATCGCCTTGATGGCCTTCTGGTGAGATTGGTAGCCGAATTCGTCCTGGTCCTCGCGCGAGACATCCCATTTCTTCGCCACCTTCTCGGCGGTGATGCCCATGCCGTAGGCGATTGCGACGTTGTCGTCTTCGAAGACCTTCGGGTTCATGGCCACCTTGTGGCCCATCATCGGGACCATGGTCATGGTTTCGGTGCCCCCGGCGATCATCACGTCGGCCTCGCCGAGGCGAATGCGGTCGGCGGCCATGGCCACGGTCTGCAGGCCCGACGAGCAGAAGCGGTTGACGGTCACGCCGGGCACGTTGTCCGGCAGGCCGGCGAGCAGGGCGCCGATGCGGGCGACGTTCATGCCTTGTTCGGCTTCCGGCATGGCACAGCCGACGATCACGTCCTCGACGCGGGCCGGGTCCAGTTCGGGGACCTCGGCCAGCGATTCGCGAATCACGTGGGCCAGCATGTCGTCGGGACGATAATTTCTGAAAGCGCCCTTGAACGCCCGGGCGACGGGCGTCCTGACGGCGGCAACTACGTATGCATCACTCATGATTGAAATTCCTTTGCCGTATTCATTCAACTGGAACCACGGAAGGCACGGAAGTCACGGAAATGCCTGATGCATTTTTCCGTGTGTTCAGTGATTTCCGTGGTTCCTCTTGTTTGATTGTTTGGATCAATTGCGCAGCGGCTTGCCGGTCTTGAGCATGTGGGCTACGCGTTCCTGGGTCTTGTCCATGGTGGCCAGCTCGAGGAAGTGCTCGCGCTCGAGGCGGTGGATCCATTCCTCGTCGACTTGTCCGCCGCGGTCGATCTCGCCGCCGCAGAGCACTGTGGCGATGCGCGAGCCGATCTCGTAGTCGTGCTCGGAGATGAAGTGGCCCTCGAGCATGTTGACCAGCAGCATCTTGAGCGTGGCGATGCCGACGTCGCCGGCGGCCGGAAATTTTCGGCCGGACAGCGGCGGCCGGTAGCCGGCGGCGGCCATGGCGCGGATCTCGTGGTGGGCGGCGTGCAACAGCTCGTGCTCGTGCAGCACGATGCGGTCGTGCTCGCGCAGGTAGCCCATCTCCTTCGCTTCCATGGCCGAGCCGGCGACCTGCCCCATGGCGACCTGCTTGTAGCGCTTCTCCAGCAGGGGATGGGTGTCTCCGGCCTTGGTGTCGTCGACGATCTGCATGGCCAGTGTGCCCAGTCCGCCGCCGGCCGGCACCAGTCCGACCCCCGCCTCGACCAGGCCCATGTAGCTTTCCAGGTGCGCCACGCGCGTCGCGGTGTGCATGGCCAGCTCCAACCCGCCGCCCAGCGCCAGACCGCGCACGGCGGCGACCGTCGGCACCGAGGAATAGCGCAGGCGCAGGTTGGCGGCCTGGAACCCGGCCACCAGTTCGCGCACGCTGTCGTAATCGCCCTTCTGAATCGCTTCGGCGGCAGCCTTGAGGTTGGCGCCGGCCGAGAAGGGTCCCTTGGGCTGCCAGATCACCAGGCCTTCGAAGTCCGACTCGGCCCGGTCGACAGCCTGGTTGAGCCCCTCGACCACGCCGTTGTCGATCACTGCCATCTTGCTCTTTAGGCTGGCGATCAGTACGTCATCGTGCAGGGTCCAAAGGCGAATCGAGTCGCTTTCGTGCACCGTTGTGCCCGACTCGGTGTTTTCGCCCAACAGCCGCACCGGCTGGTACTGGCGCTGGAACACCGGCAGATCCGGACGCGGCAGGTAACGCGCCTGGTCGCCAGCCCAGGAGCCCTCGGGCGTGTGCACGGCATCGATCTGGTTGACCCATTCGGGCAGGCCGGCATCGACGCCGGTCTTGCCCTCGGTGATGTCCTTGTTGACAAGCTCGGCCATCCTGTTCCAGCCGGCAGACTGCCAGACTTCGAACGGGCCGACTTTCCAGCCGTAGCCCCAGCGGATGGCGAGGTCGACCTCGCGCGCGCTATCTGCAATTTCGGCCAGGTGGTAGGCGCAGTAGTGGAAGAGGTCGCGGTGGATCGACCACAGGAACTCGGTGTATTCGTTTTCGCACTTGGCCAGCTCGGCAAGTTTCTCGCCGGGGTCCTTGATCGACAGGATCTTCTGGACGTCGTCGGGCAGGCCGTAGTCGGTGTCGCGGTACTCGCCCGATTCCGGATCGAGCACGCGGATGGTCTTGCCTTCCTTGCGGAACACGCCCGCGCCGGCCTTCTGGCCCAGGGCGCCGGCTTCTATCAATTTCTGCAGCCACTCGGGCTGCTTGAACCAGGCGTGCCAGGGGTC
This sequence comes from Wenzhouxiangella psychrophila, assembly GCF_042310375.1. NCBI lineage: Bacteria > Pseudomonadati > Pseudomonadota > Gammaproteobacteria > Chromatiales > Wenzhouxiangellaceae > Wenzhouxiangella > Wenzhouxiangella psychrophila. The sequence continues at coordinate 142,474 of NZ_JBHJMQ010000006.1, forward strand.
GTCTTCGAGCTGGGCCTGCATGGTGTTGATGACATTGCCCATGGTGTCCAGTCCGACCACGTCGGCCAGTCGGAAGGTGGCGCTCTTGGGGCGGCCGATCGCCGGGCCGGTCATGGCGTCGACGGTGTCGAAGCCCAGGCCGAGGCGATCAGCGTGGTGCATCACGGACAGCATGGTGAACATGCCCACGCGGTTGCCGATGAAGTTGGCTGTGTCGCGGCAGCGGACGACGCCCTTGCCCAGGTTGCGGGTCAGGAAATCCTCGAGCAGGTCCATGACCCTGTCGTCGGTGCCGGCATGCGGAATCAACTCGACCAGGTGCATGTAGCGCGGAGGATTGAAAAAGTGCACGCCGCAGAACCGGCCGCGCAGCTTCTCGGGCAGTTCCTTCGATAGTTCGGTAATGGAGAGGCCCGAGGTGTTGGAAGCGAAGATCGCGTCGTCGCGAACGTGCGGAGCGAGCTTGCCGTAGAGGTCGCGCTTGATGTCCATGCGCTCGGCCACGGCCTCGATGATGAAGTCGCAGTCGGCGAGCTTGTCGAGATCGTCGGCGAAGTTCAGCGGCCGGATGAACTCGACCAGGTCCTTGCTGGCCAGCGGCGCGGGCTTGAGCTTGAGCAGGCCCTGCTGACCTTTCTCGGCCAGCTGGTTGCGGCCGCCCTCGTCGGAGGGCAGGTCGTAGAGGTCGACCGGAATACCGGCTGCGGTCAGGTGCGCGGCAATCTGCGCGCCCATCACCCCGGCGCCCAGCACCGCGGCACGTCTTACCTTGAGCTTGTGGTCCGTCATATGTGTTCCTTCTAATCCGGATTGAATGTCAATAATTCTCTGGAACCACGGAAGACACGGAATTCACGGAGATCGTTTTACCTGTCTTCCGTGTATTCCGTGCTTTCCGTGGATGCGCTGTGTTTAGCTGGCCTTGGCAACCGGCGGCTGCATGGCCTGCGTGCCGCCGATTTCATCGGGCGTGAACTCGTCCACGGCGATGACTTTCGCGGTCAGTTCCTGCGCCCGCTTGAGGCCGGTACCCTGTTCCTCGGTGATCACGCCGGCGGCGACGGCCTTGCTGACCAACTTGTCGACGTTGACCGGCGTGGGCACGACCTTGAGCGCGTTGCGCACGGCCATTTCCGCAGGTGCTGCTTCGAGCACCGCTTCGAATGCCTGCGCCAGCAGTCCGGCGCCGTCGTCGCCCTTCGACTGGTAGGCGCCTGCAATCAGGCGCTCGCGGCTCGGCGAGGCTTCCATCATGAGGCGCGCCATCTTGTGCGTCGTGCGGTCGTCGACCGGATGATGCCGGCGACCCCACGGGAACAGCAGCGGGCGAAGTATGCCGCCCAGGCCGGCGACCGGAAAGTTCTGCAGCACGCCGAAGATCGCGTTCTCTGCCTGGTTCAGGCTGTCGGCCACGGCCCACTGCACCAGCGGCAGGTCTTCTTCCGGCCGCCCGTCGTCCTCGAAGCGCCGCAGCGCGGTCGAGGCCATGTAGAGATGGGCCAGCGCATCGGCCAGGCGGCCGGACAGTTTCTCCTTGAACTTGAACTGGCCGCCCAGGATGAGCAGGCACAGGTCGGCGACCAGGGTGAAGGCGGCGCTGAGTCGGTTTATCTTGCGGTAGAAGCCTGCGGTCGGCCCGGATACCGGAGAACGGCTGAGCAGTCCGCCGGTCAGCCCCAGCAGGGGTGCCCGCACGAAGTTGGAGATGACAAAGCCGATATGACCGAACAGGGCGCTGTCGAACGCCTTGGCGTCGTCATCCGCCGCCGACTCCATTTCCCTGAGCAGGTAGGGGTGGCAGCGAATCGCGCCCTGGCCGAAGACGATCATCGAGCGCGTGAGGATATTGGCACCCTCGACGGTGATGGCCACAGGAATCGATTGCCAGGGGATGGATAGATAGTTGTTGGGTCCTTCCACGACCGCCTTGCCGCCATGGACGTCCATGGCGTCGTTGAGCACGCGGCGGTTGGCTTCGGTGAGATAGGCCTTCAGGATGGCCGAGAGCACCACCGGTTTCTCGCCATGGTCGAGCGCGCTGAGCGTGAGCTTGTGCGCGGCCTCCATGCGGTAGGTCTCGCCGGCGATGCGCGCCAGTGGTTCCTCGATGCCTTCGAAGTGGCCGATCGGCTGCTTGAACTGGTAACGAACGCGCGCGTACGCGCCGGTTGTCAGACTGGTGAGCTTGCCGTTGGCCACGCTCTGGGCTGGCAGCGAGATGGCGCGGCCGGCTGCCAGACAATGCATCAGCATGCGCCAGCCCTGGCCGATGCGCTCCTGTCCGCCGATGATCCAGTCCATCGGGATGAACACGTCCTTGCCGCGGGTCGGTCCGTTGAGGAAGACGCTCCCGCCGGGAATATGGCGATCGCCGATCTCCACGCCGGGCGTGTCGGTCGGAATCAGGGCGCAGGTGATGCCCAGGTTCTTTTGGTCGCCGAGCAGTCTGTCGGGGTCCTTCGCCTTGAAAGCCAGGCCCAGAACGGTGGCGACCGGGGCCAGGGTGATGTAGCGCTTGTCCCAGCTTACGCGCAGGCCCAGCACCTCCTCGCCCTTGTAGGTTCCCTTGCAGACGATGCCTTCGTCGGGCATGGAAGCGGCGTCGGATCCGGCCAGCGGCGAGGTCAGCGCGAAGCAGGGAATGTCCTTGCCTTTCGCCAGACGCGGCAGGTAGTGGTTCTTCTGCTCGTCGGTACCGAAATGCATCAGCAGTTCACCCGGGCCGAGCGAGTTCGGCACCATGACTGAAACCGCCGCCGACAGGCTGCGCGAGGCGATCTTGGTGACGACCGCGCCGTTGCCTTGTGACGAGAAGCCAAGGCCGCCGTATTCCCTGGGGATGATCATGCTCAGGAAACGCTTCTCGCGGATGAACTGCCAGGTTTCGGGCGGCAGGTCCTTGAGTTCGTTGTTGATCTGCCATTCGTCGAGCATGCCGCACAGTTCTTCGACCTCGCCGTCGAGGAAAGCCTGTTCCTCGGCAGAAAGCGCCGGCTTGTCGATGCCGAACAGCTTCTTCCAGCGGGGCCGGCCGGAGAAGAGCTCGGCGTCCCACCAGACGGTACCGGCGTCGAGTGCCTCGCGCTCGGTATCCGATATCGGCGGCAGTACCGACTTGAACCAGCCGAACAGCCGATCGGAAACCAGAACCCGGCGAAGCGGGCGGATGGCGACGACCGTCAGTGCCATCGCGGTGCCTGCGTACAGAGTGATAACCAGCCAGGAGGCGGCCAGCCAGACCGTGCCCACCACGGCGGCGACCGCGAGCAGCGCGGCCAGCCAGGACGGGGCGCGGAACCAGGCCAGCGCGAGCAGGCCGATGATGAGAGCGATGATCAACAACCAGGTCATGATGTTGCCTCCAGGGTGCGTCGGGCACTGTCAGGGATACGGTTTTTCAGACTGCCGCGCAGGCCGGCGGCGGCGAACTGCACCAGCTCGGCGGCGATGATGCGGGTGTCCTTGAGGGCCGATTCGGCCATGGTCAGCGTCAAGGCGCCGACAATGAAATCGAGCTGGTGCCGCAGGCGAGTCGGATCGGCGTCTGGCAACGATTCGGAAACGGCATCTGCGAAACGGCGCATGACGTGCGCGTATTCGGTGCGCATCGCTTCGTGCAGCGCGGTGTCGCGGTCGGCAAAAGCGCGCAGCAAAAGCTGCATGAACCTCTGCCCTTCCGCGTCGCCGCCGCGGGTGAATTCCAACGCGGGCTCCACGAAAGCCTCGAGCACGGCCTCGAGATCGGGGCGGTCGGAATCGCTTTCGATGGCGTCCAGGCGTTCGAGTCGTGCCGCGTTGAGAGCGTCGAGCCGGCGCCGAAAGATCGCTCGAATGAGTTCCTGCTTGGACCCGAAGTAATAGTTGACCGCGGCCAGGTTGGCCTCGGCTGCCTGGGTGATCTGCCGCAGCGTGGTCAGGTGAAAGCCCTGTTCAGCGAACAGGCGCTCTGCGGCGTCCAGGATGCGATCACGGGTCGAAACGGACATTAAAACGCTCGATTAAAACAACCGTTTTAATCCTACGCTTTCGGGGAGCGTTGTTCAAGCTTCGAGAAGCAAAATTCTTGAAACGCTAAGACGCCAAGACGGCAAGGAATACTAAGATCCTGCCCTTTCTTTGCGTCTTAGCGTCTTTGCGTTTCCAAAGGTTTTTATGCCGATTCCCCGAAGTCCTCAATCGCCCCCGCACTCCGCCGGATCAACGTCGCGGGTGCTGCGGATTCGCCCTGGATTGGAGACGACTACCGCGCGCGCCAGCTCCGAATCCTGCGTGTCGCACACGCGGATGGTCAGGTTGGTGCCGTAGGCGCCGCCGTGGCCCTGGAATCGCACGCGGTAACGCCCCGCAGAGTGCATGCGGAGCGCCTCCCGAGGCTCGACGACGCGCAGCACGTCCTCGGGCTCGGCCGGCTGCCCCTTCTTTTCGGGATCGAGATAGACGATCCAGCCGATGTCCCAGCGATTGCCGCCGGTGCAGGCGTGGCCGTCGGAACTCGGGCAGGCGGCAACCGGCTGGTTGCGAAAGACGGCTTCATGCCGCGCGTAATTGAGATGGCTGACCAGCTGATTGGCTGCTGCCGTCAGCCGTTGCTGGGCCATGAAGGTCCCGAAGGCCGGTACGGCGGCGGTGAGGATTACGGCCATCACGGACACCGCGATCAGCATCTCGATGAGCGTGAGGCCGGTGTGTCGTTCCCAAGTCATGTGTTTCCCCGTCAGATTGCGAGCCGTGTGGCACAGCTTCGGCCATCGGCCGGGGTCGGGGAAATCGCGAAGACACCATGGGCGGTGTAGGAATTTTTCGTGGTGCTGCGTAGTACTGGGATCCTCTGAATAACTCTGCGCTGAGTTGCTCAGAAGCTCCCTGTATCAATCGCCGGAGGAAGTTCCCTCCTCGAGATCCTTCACCCGCCGCTCCAGCGCTTCGATGCGCTCGATCAGTTCGTCCACGTCCGGCGAGTTCTCCGGCGCAGCCACGCGTGGCGCAGCGGAAGGTGCATCCATGTCGACAGGCCCGCAGAGCAGATGCATGTAGCGGTCTTCGCGTTGCCCGGACTGGCGGGGCAGGCGTACCACAAGGGGCGGTGATTTCTGGCCCAGCCGTTCCAGGGTATAGGCAACGTCTTCGGCGTCTTCAAAGCGGTGGATGCGCTCGCAGCGCGTCAACAGCTCATTGACGGTCTGCGGGCCGCGCAGCATCAGCAGGGCGACGAGGGCGAGCTGGGCCCGGGTCAATTCCAGGCCCTTTTCGGCGGTGTGCCGGTAGCGTTCGGCGCGCGAGGAAAAATCGTGGCGTACCAGGCCCTTGCGCTCGAGCTCGCGCAGGGCCTGGCCGACCCGGCCCGGATCGAGCTTCATGACGGGGTCGCGGCTGGTCTTCTGGTTGCAGGCCGTGGTCGTGGCGTTGAGCGTCAGTGGATAGGCGTCGGGCGTTGTGGACTCTTTTTCGACCAGGCAACCGAGTACGCGTGCTTCGACGGCACTCAGCCGGACGCCTTCGGCTTCCCTGTCAGGCGCTTCCGGCCCCGAGTCATAGCCTGTGTTTTCGTTCCCGTCGCTCAAAGCGCGTCTCCGATGCGCTCGACCGCGGTCTTGAGCGTGTCCAGGCCGCAGGCGAACGACAGGCGCAGGTGACCGACCGTGCCGAACGCTGTGCCGGGTACCGAAGCCACGAGGGCTTTCTCGAGCAGGTGTTCGGCCAGTTCGATGTCGTCGCCCAGTCCCAGCTTTTCGATTGCGCCGCTGAAGTCGGCAAAGGCGTAGAACGCGCCCTCGCCGGGCTCGCAGCTCACCCCCGGCAGCTCGTTGAGCGCGGGCACCAGCCAGTCGTGGCGTTCCTTGAAGGCCTTGCACATCTCGCCCACGCAACTCTGGTCGCCGTTGAGTGCGGCTACCGCCGCGGCCTGGCTGACCGAGCTCGGGTTGGAGGTGCTCTGGCCCTGGATCTTCTTCATTTCCTTGATGATCTCGGCCGGGCCGGCGGTATAGCCGATGCGCCAGCCGGTCATCGCATACGCCTTGCTGACGCCGTTGACCACCAGGGTGCGATCCTGCAGGGCCGGGACGACCTGTGCGAGCGTGGAAAACGGCTCGTTCGCCCACCAGATGTGTTCGTAGATGTCGTCGGTGCAAACGACGATCTTCGGGTGATTGAGAAGGATCTCACCGATGGCGGCCAGCTGGTCCCGCGTGTAGGCCCGGCCGCTGGGGTTGCTGGGCGAATTGAGGATCAACAGCCGGGTCTGATCGGTGATCGAGGCCTCCAGCTGGGACGGCGTGACCAGGTAGTTGTTCTTGGCTGAGGTGTTGAGGGTCACCGGGGCGCCGCCGGCCAGGCGGGCCATGTCCGGGTAGGACACCCAGTAGGGCGCGGGGATCAGTACTTCGTCGCCCTCGCCGATCAGGGCCTGCATCAGGTTGTACAGGCTCTGCTTGGCGCCGGTGGAAGCGAGGATCTGGTTCGGCCCGTAGCTCAGTTCGTTGTCGCGTTGGAACTTCGAGATGACCGCCTGCTTGAGTTCGGGCGTGCCGTCGACCGGCGTATAGCGGGTCTGGCCCGCCTCGATGGCCTCGGCCGCCGCCTTGCGGATGTGCGCCGGCGTGTCGAAATCGGGCTCACCCATGCTCAGCGAAATCACGTCCTTGCCGGCGGCCTTGAGTTCGGCAGCCTTGGCCGCCATCGCGATGGTGGCCGAGGGCTTGACCTGGCTGACGCGTGATGCAAATCGGAAAGTCACGATAGAACTCCCTACTGGATTCAGAGTGAATGGCATTAAACAGCCATAACTGTAGTCACGATTATAATCGGACAAACAATCTTGAGGAGTGAAACGGGGCAATGAGCAAGCGTTTTCGCATGGCGTCGAGCTATGAGCCGGCCGGCGACCAGCCGGCCGCCATCGATGCCCTGGTCAAGGGGCTCGGGGCCGGGCAGTCGCACCAGACGCTGCTCGGGGTGACCGGGTCGGGCAAGACATTCACCATGGCCAACGTGATCGAGCGCGTCCAGCGCCCGGCCCTGGTGATGGCGCCCAACAAGACCCTGGCCGCCCAGCTCTACGGCGAGTTCAAGGCTTTCTTCCCCGACAATGCCGTCGAGTATTTCGTCAGCTATTACGACTATTACCAGCCCGAGGCCTACGTGCCCTCGTCGGACACCTTCATCGAGAAGGACGCCTCGATCAACGAGCACATCGAGCAGATGCGCCTGTCGGCGACCAAGGCACTGCTCGAGCGGCCCGATTCGCTGATCGTCGCCACCGTCTCGTCGATCTACGGCCTGGGCGATCCCAGCTCTTTCCTGAAGATGACGCTGCCGCTGAAAGTGGGCGAGCGCATGCCCCAGCGCGAGATCCTCCGGCGCCTGGCCGAAATGCAGTACTCGCGCAACGACTTCGAGCTGCGGCGCGGCACCTACCGCGTTCGCGGCGAGGTCATCGACATGTTCCCGGGCGATTCTGAAATGGAGGCCGTGCGTGTCGAGTTGTTCGATGACGAGATCGAACGCGTCAGCTTCTTCGATCCGCTCACCGGCGAGGTGCACGAGAAGACCGACGAACTGACGATCTTCCCCAAGACCCATTACGTCACGCCCCGGCAGGTGGTGCTCGACGCCATCGAGGCGATCAAGGCCGAGCTCAAGGAACGGCTCGAACAGCTCGAACAGGCCGGCAAGCTACTCGAAGCGCAGCGTCTGCGGCAGCGCACCGAGTTCGACATCGAGATGATGCTCGAACTGGGCTACTGCCAGGGCATCGAGAACTACTCGCGCCATCTCACCGGCCGCCAGCCCGGCGACCCGCCGCCGACCCTGTTCGATTACCTGCCCAAGGACGCGATGCTGATCGTCGACGAGTCGCACGTGACCATCCCGCAGATCGGCGGCATGTACCGCGGCGACCGCGCCCGCAAGGAAACCCTGGTCGAGTACGGATTTCGGCTGCCCTCGGCGATGGACAACCGGCCGCTCACCTTCGAGGAGTTCGAGGAACGCGCCCCGCAGATGGTCCTGGTTTCGGCCACGCCTCGGCAGTGGGAGTTCGATCACTCCCAGACCGTTGCCGAGCAGGTCGTGCGGCCCACCGGCCTGGTCGACCCGGAAGTGGAAGTTCGCCCGGTGTCTAGCCAGGTCGACGACCTGCTGTCGGAGATTCGCTTGCGGGTAGGTGAGGGGGACCGGGTTCTGGTCACGACGCTGACCAAGCGCATGGCCGAGAACCTGACCGAGTACCTGGCCGAGCACGATGTGCGCGTGCGCTATCTGCATTCGGACATCGACACGGTCGAGCGCGTCGAAATTATTCGTGATCTCCGGCTGGGCGCCTTCGATGTGCTGGTCGGCATCAACCTGCTGCGTGAGGGCCTGGACATGCCCGAGGTCTCGCTGGTGGCGATACTGGACGCCGACAAGGAGGGTTTCCTGCGCTCGGAAGGCTCGCTCATCCAGACCATCGGCCGGGCGGCGCGCAACGTGCGCGGCAAGGCGATTCTCTATGCCGAGAAGATCACCAATTCGATGCAGCGCGCCATCGAGGAAACCGAGCGCAGGCGCGCCAGGCAGATCGCCCACAATGAGGCCCACGGCATCACACCGCAGACCATCGTCAAGAACATCGAAGACATCATGGCTGACGCCCAGCAGATGCCGGGCAAGAAAAAACCGGCGCGCAAGGTGGCCGAAGAACGTGAATCCGACTACGCGGTCGAGCCGGTCTCACCGGCGGATGCCGCGAAGGAAATCGCAAAGCTGGAGAAGGAGATGTTCCAGGCAGCGGAAGACCTCGAGTTCGAGAAGGCGGCCGAGATCCGCGATCGTATTCACAAAATCCGCGAACAGGGCTTCAAGATCGCGACCTGATTCCTGCCTTTACCCGGCCTCTCTTGAATAGTTCTTCAAGCGAGTGCAGTACTGTTTATGTCATCGTCAATAGCCGAAGTAAAGAATGGCCATCAGTGACAAGCACATCGCAATTCTCGCCGAAGACGCTTACCAGGAGCTGGAACTGCACTACCCGCGGTTGAGGCTGATCGAGGCTGGCGCGCGGGTGTCAGTGCTTGGTGCGGGCAAGGATGAATATCACAGCGGCAAGGGCTATGCCGTTACCGTTGACGCGAACGCCGCCGACGTCAAAGCCTAAGACTTCGATGGCGTCGTGATTCCGGGCGGCATGGCGCCCGACAAGATGCGCCGTCACAAGGCAATGGTTGACCTGGTTCGGGCGCTTCACGATGCCGGCAAGCCGGTGGCCTGGATCTGTCACGCCGGCTGGGTGCCGGTATCGGCCGATATCGTCCGCGGCCGGCGAGTCACGTCCTTTCCATCGATCCGCGACGACATGGTCAACGCCGGCGCCGACTGGGTCGACGAGGAAGTGGTGGTCGACAGCAACCTGATCAGCAGCCGCGTGCCCGACGACCTGCCGGCCTTCTGCAAGGCCATCCTCGCCGCGCTGGAGGATTGATCCTACCTTGAGCGGCAACGGTAGATGATAAACCGCCGCTCGCCGTCCTGAACGGGGCCGTCGGCCACGATGGTGTCGCCGTTGAGATCCCAGGCGCTGTTGCGCGCCAGGTCGGCCAGTTCGGCCTCGACCTTGCCCGGGCTGCGCTCCACGCCGGCAACGCGCTCGCGCACGGAAGTCGTGGTCGTGCCCAGGCGTTCGCAGTTGGTGGCCATCGAGGGTTCGACCAGGCGCACGCCTTCGGCGCCACGCTCGAGCTTGACCCAGCTGCAGCCGGCAGTCAGGGCCGCAGCTACGGCGCCGGCGATCAGTGCTTTTCTCATTCCGGGTTACCTATCGAAGTCCGAGGGCATCACGATAGGGCGAGGCAGGCCGAGCGTCAACGCTCTTGCCGCGGGGCAGGGGAGAAGAGCCCGGGCCTGCCGACAGGCCCGGACTGCGGGACGGATCAGAACTTGTAGTCGACGCCGACCATGCCGGTGCGCGGCTTGTTGGGCCGGGCGCCGTCGGGCAGGCGCGAGATGATCACCTGGCGATCGAGCAGGTTGGTGACCTTCACGAAGGCGGTCATGGCATCGGTGACCGCATAGCGCGAGATCCAGTCGACCACAAACAGCGACTCGGTGCGGTCGAAGGGCTCGTCGGCGTTATTGCAGCCAACCTGGATGCAGGTCTCGTCCATGTACTTGGCCACGAAGTGGTTGTCCCAACCGCTGACGTGCTCCAGGCCAAGGCGCAGGCTGAAGAGATGTTCGGGGATGTCGGCCAGCTCGTCGCCGTCGGACACGCCGGTGACGGGGTTGTTCTCGCTGATCTCGGCATTGGAATAGGTGTAGTTGAAACTCAGCGGAATGGTCAGGCCGCCGGCGCGCCACTCGTTGCCGAGTTGGAACTCGACGCCCTTGACGACGGCTTCGCCGGTGACGAAGCTGCCGCTGGTGGCGCCATTGCTACACGGGTTGGCGTTCGAGCAGACTTCGGCCTGGTTTTCGAAGTCGCTGAGGAAGCCCACGAGCTCGACAAAGAGGTCGTCACGGAAATGACGCAGGCCCAGCTCGTAATTGACGCTGGTTTCCGGCTCGTCGTTTTCGGTCGCGCCGCCGCTGAGCGGGGCAAAGCCGCGATGCACGCCGGCCAGGAGTTGGTAATGGTCGGTGAAATCCCAGGTCATGGATGCGCCGGGCAGCCACTCGCTGGCGCTGCTGCTCCGGCGCGCGGGATCGGTGCTGCGGTCAGTCGTGCCGAACTGGCGGCGGAAGGTGTCTGCATCTTCGTAGCGCAGCGCCAGGTCGAGCTTGACGTCCGGGGTGACCTGCCACTGATCCAGGGCCCAGAAGGAAAAGGCGTCGGCGCCTTCGAGGCGGTTGTTGCTGCCGGTCGGGGCGATGGTGTCCTGGAACACCAGGCTGCCGTTGACCTGGTCGTAGACTTCGACCGGCTGGAAGCGGTCCATGCGGTCGCTGTGGTCGCGCGCGCCGAGCTGCAGGCGGTGATCGCCCAAACTGGCGTCGATCCCCAGTTCCAGTCCGTAGGACTCGTACTCGCGGTTGTTGTGCTTGTAGTCGAGCCCGGCAGCATCGAGCTCTCCGTGCAGGATGGCGAGAGCCTGTTCGTCACCGGCATTGGCGGCGTCGATCAGCGAGCCGAAGCTGCCCTTGAACCAGTCGCGGGCGAATTCGTTGTAGTAGGCCAGGGCCGAGAGGGTGACCTGGTTGCTCAGATCGAGGTCCCAGGCCAGAGAGAAGCCCTGGTGGTCGTTGTTCATCTGGTCGATTTCGGACAAGCCGTAGCGCCGGTTCGGATCGCGCTCGAAGTCGGCATCGGTCAGTCCCAGATAGGTTTCGTTGGAGGTTTCTTCGGAATATTGCGCCTTGGCCATTAGGCTCTGGCGCTCTCCGGTCCAGCCGAACTTGAGCATGTAGCTCTGGATATCGAAACCGGCGTCGCGGTTGCTGCGGTCGATGTCCTTGAAGCCGTCGCTGTTGCGATAGACGGTATCGACCAGCCAGCCGAAGTCGCCCTCGCGACCGCCGACCCAGGCGTGCGTGTTGTGTTCGCTGTTCTCGCCCAGGGTGGTAACGATGCGGCCGCTGTTTTCCAAAGGAATCGGTGTTGTGACGAGATTGATGACCCCGCCAGTGGTCTGCGGACCGTAGCGGAGCAGGGGGGCGCCCTTGAGCACTTCCACGGCATGCATCTGGAAGGCCTGCGGGAAGTAATAGGCGGCCGGGTTCGAGTAGGGCGCGGGGGCGATCATTACCCCGTCTTCGAGCAGGGTCACCTTGCTCGATCGGCCGCCGGCGGCGGCGCGAATGCCGATGTTGGGGCGAAGCCCCTCGCCGTCTTCCTCGCGGATGTAGACGCCCGGCACGGTCTTGAGCAGTTGGTTGATATCGGTCTGCTGCTCGACTTCCATCTGTTGCGGGTCGACAACAGCGTTGGTGCCCGAAAGGCGGCGTGCGTCCTCGCTGGTGCCGATGATGCGCATGCGATCGAGGCTGGCCTGCAGGTTTTGCTGCGTTGTCCGGGCGGCGTTTTCTTCTTCTTTCTGCTTTTCCCGGTCCGGTTCCGTGGACTGATTTGCGGCGGCGGTTGCGGCGAATGCGAGCGCGATTGCCGCGAGCGAGAGGTGTTTCATCGGTCGTCAATCCTTGGTTGAAATTGAAGGCCGGTATTCTAAACGCAAATCATTCTCAGGCGCAATAAGGGTATTTCACTTAGAGTTCCGATAGGGGTGCCGCAAACAGCTCGTCTTGAAGCGATGGATCGAGCTTGAAAAATTCCAAATCTCAAGCACCAAATATCAAACAAATTCGAATGATCGAATATTTAATGACGGAAACGGGCATGGAGCCAAATTGACAAGCCTGTGCGGATGGGCGGGCGCAGGACTGGCCCACTAGGGTGATGGCGGGCGCCGCCGTTGCTCGCGTTGCCACAGCATCCAGACAACCAGCGCCGCCAGCGCCGTATAGAGCGTCCAGGCATATTCGTCACCGAAGCGCTGACTGCCGATCATGGCGATGACGCAGCCCAGACCGCTGAGCACGGAAATCGTTATCGGGTGATGATCCAGCGGCCTGTGAGTGCGCAGATGCAACGCGACAAAAGCCAGGGGTGCGCCGGCGGCGAGGCCCGGGCCGATGACGAAAGGCCAGGCCGCCCCCTGCCAAAGGGCCCCGATCGCCCCGGCCATCAGGGCGGCCAGGGCGACGAGAGTGAATGGCGTCGAAATCAAGTGTCAGTGGCGCGGCGCCGGAACCACACTGCACCGGCGAGCAGGGCCAGGGCGATGACCAGGCCGACCCACATGCCGGGGCGCAGCAGGAAGTCCAGGCTGTTGGAAAAGCTCATGAATACGTCCTCGCTGAACTCGACGTCGCTCATGTCGACCTGCCCCCCACTGGATTGCACTTGCCAGCCGATGTTGCTCGGAATGAGGCCGCTGCCGAGGCGTTCGAGTACGATCTTGCCGACATTCATCTGCGGCAGGCTGAAGCTCGAAAGCATGCTCCAGGCGTGTTGCAACAACGAGATCGCGACCGGTACGGCGACCGCGACCAGGATGGGTACGCGCGGGGCCCAGGAAGAACAGAACACCAGCCAGGCGTAAATGGGCATCAGCCAAAGTCCCTGCACCAGCAGGCCGAGCGCCATGACGAACCACAGCTTGGGCAGGCTCGCCGGCAGCCAGAATTCCGTGATGGGATTGATGCCCGCCATCAGCCCATAGCCCGACGCGATAAGCAGCACCAGTAGCTGGGTGACGATGGCCGCCAGCAGGTAGATAGCCGGGGCGAGCAGCCAGGCGGTGAGTACCTTCGAGGCCACGGTCATGCTGTCGGAGATCGGCAGAGACTTCCAGAACAGGATGGAGCGGTCCTTGCGCTCGTCGTAGAGGCAGCTGGAAAGGTAGAAGAGCAGTATCAGAATGAGCAGCTGCAGAAAAAGCCCCGAAACCGCGAACAGGGCACCCGTCACGAACAGTCGCTTCTGGTCGGCCGGGACGTCGGCGAACTGCCGGATGGCGTCAAGGGTGAAAGCCATCTCGTTGTCGAAGCGCGAACCCAGAATGAGTCCAAAGACGATAAAGAAAAGGATCAGGCCCAGGATGATGATGGGCGCCCACTTGAACGCGCCGGGGCTTTCCCAGAGTTCGCGACGCATCAATGTCCACAGGTTCGAAATCGCGCGTGTGCTCATGCTGCTTCCTCCGCGCCGGCGTTGTCTTCGTATTCCTCGCCCATCAGGGCAACGAACAGGTCGGCCACGCTGGGTCGATGCAGTTCGCCGATTTCCTTGAGGCGATCGATATCACCGCTGTCGAAAAGAAAGATGTGGCGGCCGAAGAGCACACGCTCATGCAAGGGCTGCATCGCGCGCGCCTCCTCGACGCGATCCGGTTTGACCATGACCTCGCGGTAGCGCTCGTGGACGGCATCCATGGTGGCGTTGACCACCAGCTTGCCGTCCTTGATGAACAGCAGGTCGGTCAGGATGTGTTCGACTTCCTCGACCTGGTGGGTGGTGATGAGGATCGTGCGTTCCTCGTCGAAGTATTCGTTCAGCAGGTTGGAATAGAAGCGCTTGCGAAACAGGATGTCGAGGCCCAGGGTGGGCTCGTCGAGCACCAGTAGCTTGGCATCGATGGCCATCACCAGGGCCAGGTGAAGCTGCACGACCATGCCCTTGGACAGGGCCTTGACCTTGGTCTTCGGCTTGACCTTGGTGTTCTTGAGGTAATGCATGCAGCGCTCGCGCGAAAACCGTGGGTGCAGCCTTTCGGTCATTTCGATGACCTGCCAGACGCGCGCCCAGCGGGGCAGCACGGCGACGTCGGCGATGAAGCAAACATCCTCCATCAGTTCGTCGCGGTCCTTGTCGGGCTTCCGGCCGAGTACTTCGAGCTCACCGCTGTAGCCGGTCAGGCCGAGTATGGCTTTGAGCGCCGTGGTTTTGCCGGCGCCGTTGGGGCCGATCAGGCCAACGATGCGTCCAGGCGGAATTTCCAGGTCGATACCGTCGACAGCCCGGTTACTGCCGTAGTACCGCTTCAGGTCCCGGGCGTGAATGGTCAGACTCATGAATTGCTCTCCTCGTTATTGCGTGCGGCCAGCAGATCCTCGATCGACAGACCGAGTCCCTCGATCCGTTGCGCCAGCCGCGGCCATTCTTCGTTGAGAAACCGCTTGCGTTCGCTCGCCAGCAGCATGCGACGCGCACCCTCGCGCACGAACATACCGACACCCCGACGCTTTTCCACCAGTTCGTCGTCAACCAGTGACTGATAGGCCTTGGAAACCGTGAGCGGATTGATCTGGAAGTCGACCGCCACCTGTCGGACGGAGGGCAACGGTTGGCCTTCCTGGAGGGTGCCGTCGAGAATGGCGGCCACGGTCTTTTCGCGCAGCTGCCAGTAAATCGGCTGGTTGTCGTCCCAGCGCGCTTCCATCATGGGCGCGACAGGCCTGAAAACCAGGGCAGCAGGCGGAGATTGGAGTCGCCGCCCGAGCTTGACCTTCCGGCCTGCTCGCGCTGCGTTACCGGGGCCGATTCGGGATTGACCGCCTCGGTCCGCTCCATGGTTTCGGTCCGTTCGGCCTGGAGCTGTTCTTCGATACCCGAGCGATCGACGGTGAAGGACAACGCCAGGCACACAGCGGCTGCAACTAGCGCCATTCTGTGGGGTATGACGAATGTCCGGCGTTTTGAAATCGGCAACATGGTCAGCTCCTTCGGCTGTCGTGTTGGTGTACTACTCTAGTACAACACCACCACAGAGTCAAGTCCTTGAGGCGGATTCAGGCGCACTGAGTGATCTGGTAAACTTCCGCGACGGAACTGACCGCCATTGTGCTGGTCACAGGCAAACTCGAAAAGCCCATTTTCCCAAGGAGTTCTATTTCATGAAGATTGCCCGAATTCTGGCCGGCTCCGTGCTGGTCGCAAGTGCTTCGACAGCGGCCCTGGCCCAGGACGAAGCCCTCGAGACACCCGAAGATCGCTTGAGCTACACCATTGGCATGGATATCGGCGGATCTCTGGCCGAACAGGACATGGACCTTGATCTCGATCTGTTGATCGAGGCCTTGCGCGCCAGCTATAACGGCGAGGAAACGCTCCTGACGGAAGAGGAAGCCCTGGCTGAGCGCGAGGCGTTCATGCAGCGCCGCCAGCAACAGATGGAAGCACAGCGCGAGGAAGAGGGCACTGCCAATCGCGAAGCCGGCGAGGCCTTCCTGGCAGAAAATGCAGAGCGTGATGATGTCATGGTGACCGATTCCGGCCTGCAGTATCGCGTGATCGAAGAAGGCGACGGCGCCAGCCCGGCCGCCGAGGACCAGGTGACCGTCCACTACAAGGGCACCCTGATCGACGGTACCGTGTTTGACAGCTCCTATGATCGTGGCGAGCCGATCGCCATCGAGGTTGATGCGGTCATCCCCGGCTGGACCGAAGGCCTGCAGCTGATGTCCGAGGGCGGCAAGTACGAGTTCTTCATTCCCTCCGACCTGGCTTACGGCGAGCAGGGTCGGCCCGGGCCGATCGGTCCGAATTCGACCCTGATTTTCGAAGTCGAGCTGCTCGAAGTGGCCGACAGCGAGTCCCAGGAATAAGAGCCGACGAATCGATCGCCATGGGGACATTGCAGGATGCCCTGCTCAAGGCAGGGCTGACCGACGAAAAGCAGGCCGAAAAGAGCCGGCGCCGGGGCAAGCCTGGCGCCGGTGCTCCCGGTCCGGCAAAGGCTCGCGGAAGCGGCCCGGTCAGGAAGAAAAAGCGCAGCGCCGGCAAGAAGAAGCCTGCCGATTCGGACCTGGCCCGCGCCTACGCTGCCCGGCGCAAGGCCGAGGTGCAGGAAAAGGAGGCCGAGAAAAAGCGCCGAGTCGCCGAGCAGGAGGAGCGCCGCAAGCGCAATCTACAGCTCGACGAAATTCTCAAGGGCAATACCCTCAACCGCAAGGAAGCTGAGGTCCCGCGCTACTTCGAGCACATGGGGCGCATCCGGCGCGTCCTGTGCACGCCCGAACAGCGCGATCAGCTCAACAATGGCGAGATTGGCGTGGTCAACCTGCGCGGCTCCTACCTCCTGGTCTCGCTCGAGACCCTGGAAAAGTACCGCGAAGTTGCACCGGACCTGGTCCCCAGTCTGGAAGGCCGCGACGAACCCGAAGACGACGGCAGCCACTACCCCCCGGTGCCCGACGACCTGGTTTGGTAGAAGTAAGGTTTAAGGGTTCAGGTTTCAGGTTTCAGGGGTGGGCTTTGATCGGTTTTTTCCTGAAACCTGAACCCTGAAACCTTCTTTCAGTAATCCAGGTTCGGCCGCAGGAACTTCTCTGCCTGCTCGACGCTGACGCCCTTGCGCTCCGCGTAATCTTCCACCTGATCCTTTCCCAGCTTGCCGACGACGAAGTACTTGCTGTCGGGATGTCCGAAGTAGTAGCCGCTGACCGCCGCCATCGGTTTCATGGCGAAGCCCTCGGTCAGCTCAATGCCGATGTTGTCGGTTACCTCCATCAGCCGGAACAGCTTTGCCTTTTCGCTGTGGTCGGGGCAGGCCGGATAGCCGGGCGCCGGGCGGATGCCGCGATACTTCTCCCGGATCAGTCCCCGACTGTCGAGTGTCTCGTCGGGGGCATAGCCCCAGAGCTCGGTCCGGACCTTCTGGTGCAGCGCCTCGGCCAGAGGCGGTCGGCCATGGACTGCAGGAGGATGCGGCTGTAGTCATCGGTCTCCGGGAACTGCTCCAGTGCATCTTCGAGGCCGATGCCCGTGGTCACCGCGAACAGTCCGGCCCAGTCGTCGACGCCGCTGTCGGCCTCGGCCACGTAATCGGACAGGCACAGGTTGGCCGAGGGTTTTTCGGCCTGCTGGCGCAGCATGACCATGCGCTCCATGACTTCACTGCGCGATTCGTCGGTATAGAAAAGCACATCGTCGCCGTCACGCGCGGCAGGCCACAGCGCGCAGATGGCGCGTGCGGTCAGCCAGTCGGATTGCAGCCAACCTTTGAGATGCCAAGGGCCCTATTTGAAAGTCAGCCGGCTTTCAGGCATAAAGAGAAGCAGGCTTTGTGCCGGCCGGAGGGAGGGCACAACTACCCCATTTGGGTGATGTCAGCGGCTAATCGGCCTGCTAGCCTTTGATCAGCACCAAGCCAAAGAGCGGTTGGCAGGCAGTAGCGGGCTGCACCCGTCGGAGGCGGCACTACTACAGGACCACCCGGAGGGGGTGGGATGAAGAGCGGGATCAACAAACGGGGGCGCGAGAAGGTCGTATGGGCTCTGTACGACGCGCCTGAGTTCAGCGACCGGGGACTGCATGTGCTGCGCGATATCCAGCCCGATCTAACCCAGATCCGGCTTGGGTATCGGCACCTGATTTCGGTGCAGCAAAAACTGAACACTCTGCTGAAATCAGCAACCAAGGCTATTGTTGACCACCAATATGAAATATTCAGCCTGACATCAGAGGCGGGCGCCCATGCTGGTAGCACGCTGGCCACGCTGTTCCGCATCGCTGACGATCGTCTGGCCCTGATTATCAGCGATCCAGCGCGAGCCAATCACGATTTCACCGCCACCCTGCAAAAGTGCTACCAGATGACTGCCACGGAAGCGGATCTGGTCAATTTGATGCTGACCGGACAAAGCCTGCGTGAGTATGCCGATAAGCACGAAATCTCCTATGAAACTACCCGAACGCACTTGAAAAATGCCATGAAGAAAAACGGATGGCAGCGGCAGGGACAAATGATCGTACAAATCCTCAGCCGACTGTGCCCTGTAGTGGAATTTTCATCGTCGCGAAACGGTTTTTCTGATTCAGGTCGGAGAAATTTCAATTCTGATCCTCCCATACGGTAAGTGAACACAATGCAGGAGTTGATCATGAACCGGATGCTTGCTGTCTTTTTTCTGGCCTTTTTCGCGCCGGCAGCCTGGGGGCAGTGCACGCCTCAGCGGGTTGCTGTCATCGAGGAGGAAGCCAGCGCGCGTGGACTTGAACCGGCCTATGCCGTGGCGATTGCTCGGACGATGTCGGCTTGCCGTGCTGACTATCGCGACTGGGCAGGGCGGGTTGGCGTTTTGGGCGTGCGCCCAGAAATCGCCGCGTTATCGGAGGATTGCATCCATTGTCGATTGCTCGATCCTCGAGCCAATCTCCGAATCGGGCTGGATCTGATTCAAGATTTGTTCGAACGACACGGCGATTGGGAAACGACTCTGAGCGTCTACTACGCAGGTACAGAGCGTCCGAACCGGCGCACGCAACGCTGGGTACAGGCGGTCTTTCGCGACGCCCACCGTCATTGTTGTCCTCGCGAATTGCGACCCTGGCGACACAGCTATCCTGACCTGGACGATTTTGGTCCGCGCTGCAGGTCGCCCCGGCAGGGCGCCTGCGGGCCGGTCGGTGCCTGGCGTCCGATTGCTGACTGGCGATGAGTTGAGTATGGCTGACTGCAAGGCTCCATCACCACTTGTACCCGGGCTGGGCGGGTCGACTATTGGAAACCTTGTATCCCTGGTGCTAGTTTGTAAATCGGAGAGGGATCGTTTGGACATCAAGAGGGGAAACCGATGAACCGGATTGGCCGCTACACGATTCGCAAGCGCCTCGGCGGCGGCGGTTTCGGGGAGGTCTTTCTCGGAGAGGACCCGGCGATCGGACGCCAGGTCGCGATCAAGGTGTTCAAGCCGAAGGACGAGAACCTGATCGCGTTTGCGACCAGTTCGGACGAGGAAGGCCTGGAGATCCTGCGGGCGCGCTTCCTGTCCGAGGCGAAGATTCTGGCTTCCCTCGAAGACGAGATCAACATTGTGACCGTCCATGAATACGGCGAGCTCGATGATGGCTCGCCGTATTACGTCATGCCGTACCTGCCCAACGCGCTGGCCGACGAACTGGGCAAGGATGTGTTCGACGTCAACGCGCTCGAAGAACTGCCTGATGACCAGCGCCCTCGCGCCTTGTCACTGGAGCGCAGTCTCGAAATCCTCGAGCAGATTCTGACCGGCCTGGCGGCCGCCCACGGCAAGGGCCTGATCCACCGCGACATCAAGCCGTCTAACCTGATGTTTTCCGAGTCCGGCCAGATCCGGATTGTGGATTTTGGCATTGCCAAGGCGCCGGACGGCCAGCACTCGACGGTATCTCACCTGGGCCTCGGTAGCCGCAACTACATGGCGCCGGAACAGCGCGAGAGCGCCAAACACGTTGATGCAAGAGCTGATGTTTACTCCCTCGGCGTGCTCGCCTACCGAATGCTGACCGGCAAACTGCCCATCGGCCGCTTCGCTGACCCGAATGTGGCCGTGCCGGCTCTGGGCAAGCCGATGAACGATCTGCTGCTGGCGATGATGGATGTTGATAAGGACGAGCGCCCGAAAGATGCCGCCGAGGCCCTGGAGCGCTTTCGCAAGGCACGTCAGGCGGTCGGCCAGGAAACCGGTGAAAGTGATACCGGCACTTGGGTGGGGGAAGGTGAGGCCGGTAGTCGCGACGAGCTGAAGCCGCTCAGGACGAAGATTGTCGAAGTCATCGCCGCCAACGGCCGCATTCCGCCACATGAAAAGGAAGGCCTGGTCGCCCTGGCTGCCATTGCCGATCTTGACGAGAGCGATCTGGACAACTTGATCGAGCAGGTCGCCAAGGAAGACAAGACGCTGGCGGCCAAGCAGCGACTGGCCCGCAGCATCGCCACCCGCGTACGGGCCGTCGGCGGCCCGCTGGACCAGCGTGCACTGGAAACCCTGGACACCGCTGCCGAAGCTGTCGGCTGGGATCGCAAAAAGATCAAGGCGCTGATAGGCGAAGCTGTCGCCGAGCTGAATCAAAAAGACACGCCCGGATCATCGACATCAACCTCGGGCGACACCTTCGCCAACCTGAAAAGCCGCTTTCGCCTGCCGCTCAAACCCATTGCTGCGGTTCTCGTCGCCTTGGTCGTTCTGGCTGGCAGCGGCTACGGCGTTTACGATTGGCGCCAGGGTCAACTGGCCAAGGCCGAAGCCGAACGCCAGCGGCAACTGACCGAGCAGCAAGAGGACGCGGCTTGGGAAGAGGCCCGCAGCGCCGACACTTTCGAAGCTTACGAGGAGTTCCTCAACCAGTGGCCTGACGGTCTTCACCAACAGGCAGCGAGCGAACGCATCGCGCAACTGGAAACAAAGGGCCAGAACACCGTGGCGCGAGTGCAGGATTACCTCAACCGCTTGGGCTACCGCGTGCCCAATGACGGCGAAGTCGATACCCGCACCACCGAATCCATCCGCGACTTTGAACAGGCCCAGGGCCTTGTCGTGACGGGTACGGCCGACGAGGTGGTGCTGAAGAGTCTGACCGAAGAATACAACCGCCGCGACGACGCAGCCTGGACGCAAGCCGGCGAACAAGACAGTGCATCGGCCTACGAGCAATACCAGCAGGATTTCCCCAGCGGCCGTTACATCGATCAGGTCGATGACCGCATTGCCGCCGCGCGCGACCGCGAAGCCTGGGCCACGGCGCGGGGCGCGGATACCGAACAGGCTTATCGACAGTACGCCGAAGCCTTCCCGCAAGGCGAATTCATCGACGAGGTTGAAGGCGAAATTGCACGGGTCCAGGTTGAGGCCCATCGCCAGCGCGAAGAAGTCGAGGCAGCCGAGCACCGGCGCGAGCTGATCACTGGCATCCAGACCGAGCTGAAGCGGCTAGGGCGTGATGTCACCGTCGATGGTGTCGCCGGCCAGGGCACCACAGACCAGATCCGCGCCTTCGAGCGCGCCACGGATCGAACCGAGTCCGGCGAGCCCAGTCAATCCCTGCTGGCGGCGCTGGAAGTTACCGACCGCTGGCCGGGACTGGAGGCCGGTGAGACCTTCCAGGACTGCACGGATTGCCCGGAAATGGTGGTGATTCCGGCGGGAAGTTTTCGCATGGGCAGTCCCTCGGGCGAAGCGGATCGGGACAACGATGAAGGCCCGCAGCACAACGTATCGATCCCGGCTTTCGCACTGGCGACCACCGAAGTGACCGTAGGCGAGTTCCGCCGATTTGTTGAGGTGACGGACTACCGAACCGATGCCGAGAAGAGCGCTGGCGGCGATGATGGCTGTTTTGCTTACAAGGGCGACACGGCTGGCTACAAAGCGGGGACGAGCTGGCGCGATCCCGGATTCAGCCAGGGCAACGATCATCCGGTCACTTGCATCAGCTGGAACGACGCGCAGGCATATGTGCGCTGGTTGAGCGAGCAGACTGGCGAGGACTATCGCCTGCCCAGCGAGGCCGAACAGGAATACGCCCTGCGCGCTAGCAGCACGACCGCCTTTCCCTGGGGCAGCAATGCCGGAGGGGCGTGCAGCCATGGGAATGTGCTGGACCAGACGGCCACCAGCAGCACGTTGTCTGCTTTCTCGTCCATTGCGGTGTCTTGCACCGACAATCAGGTGTTGACCGCCCCCGTTGGGAGCTATCGCAAGAACGGTTTTGGTCTGTTCGACATGACGGGCAATGCTTTGGAGTGGGCTCAGGATTGCTGGAACGAAAGTTATCGGGGCGCGCCGAGCGATGGCGCGGCCTGGATGTCAGGCGACTGCGGCCGTGCGGTTTTGCGCGGTGGTTCCTGGGGCAACGGCGGCCTGGGCCTGCGTTCGGCCAAACGCAACTGGGTCACCCGCGTCTTCCGGTACGACGTCACGGGCTTCCGGCCGGCCAGGTCCGTAGCGCTTTGAACTTTATGCTTTTACCCTTTGTTTTTGGGTTTCAAAGGGGGTATGGGGGCGCAGCCCCCATCGACGTTTTTTCGGTTTTCAGTGATTGCGAGGGCAGGTCATGACAAACAGCAATGAAGCCAACCGTGCCGCGACGCGCCGAACCTGGTCAGTCTGTCGTATCCGCACGCGCCTCCGGCGTCACGACCAGCGCCCGGCAAACACGCGTCTATCAATTACACCAATGCAATCGCGATGCTTTTCGGCCGGAGCCGGTGCAAGCATGAAATTGCCGAGAGTGCACGCGGTTGTGAATAAAGTTGATTTATGTTGATGATATGAACCAGATCGGTCGCTACAAGATACTCAAACGCCTCGGCGGAGGCGGTTTCGGGGAGGTGTTCCTCGGTGAGGATCCTGCGATCGGACGCCAGGTTGCGATCAAGGTGTTCAAGCCCAAAGACGAGAATCTGATCGCGTTTGCGACTTCGTCGGACGAGGAAGGGCTGGAGATTCTTCGAGCTCGATTCCTGTCGGAGGCCAAGATTCTCGCTTCGCTTCACAATGTGCGCCACATTGTCGAAGTACTGGAATATGGCGAGCTGGACGATGGCGCACCGTACTACGTCATGCCCTATCTTCCCCGTTCGCTGTCCGATGAGCTGGGTCGGGATGTATTCGATGTCAAGGCGCTGGAAGAACTGCCTGAACAACAGCGACCGCGCGCCCTGCCGATGGACCTATCGCTGGAGATTCTGGAGCAGGTGCTACACGGGCTGGCCGCTGCGCATGACCGCGGGCTGATCCATCGCGACATCAAGCCCTCGAATATCATGCTGACCGAGGACGACGACGTTCGCATCGTCGACTTCGGCATCGCCAAAGCGCCCGATGGCCAGCACTCGACGGTCTCGCATCTGGGCCTGGGCAGCCGCAACTACATGGCCCCGGAGCAGCGCGAGTCGGCCAAGCATGTCGATGCCCGAGCGGACGTCTATTCCATAGGACGACTGGCCTACCGCATGTTGACCGGTCGGTTGCCGGTGGGCCGCTTCGCCGACCCCAATGTGGCCGTGCCCGCCATCGGCAAGGCGATGAACGACGTCATCCTCGCGGCACTTGAGGAGGATCGCGAAAAACGCCCCGCGCATGCCGGCGAGTTATTGCAACGCTTCGAAGCTGCCAAGCGCGGTGTTGGTGAACAGCCCGGTGAGAGCGATACCGGCACCTGGGTGGGCGAAGGCGAAGCCGGCATTCGCGATGAACTGAAGCCACTCCGGGCCAAGATCGCCGAACGTGTCGGGGAGTCTGGCGTACTCGACCACGAGGCCCGGGAATCCTTGATGGCACTGGCCGCCATTGCCGAGCTTGATGAGACCGACCTGGAGCGGTTGATCGAGGACATTGTCAAGAACGACAAGGAATTGTCGGCCAAACGCCGCCTGGCGCTGGCCATCCGCAGCCGTGTCAAGGCCCGTCAGGGACCGTTGAGCGAAACCGTTCAGGCAGGCTTTGCCGAGGCTGCCGAAGCCGTAGGCTGGGACCGCAACAAGATTAAGGCATTGATGGATGAGGCGGTGGCCGAGCTGAATCAACAAGACAAGCCCGGATCATCGTCGTCATCCCCAGGCGACACCTTCGCCAACGTGAAAAGTCGCTTTCGCCTGCCACTCAAATCCATCGCCGCGGCTCTTGTCGCACTGGTCGTCCTTGGCGGCCTCGGCTACGGCGTTTACGACTGGCGCCAGGGTCAACTGGCTGAGGCCGAAGCCGAACGCCAGCGGCAACTGACCGAGCAGCAAGAGGACGCGGCCTGGGGTGAAGCTCGAGGGGCCGACACCATCGACGCCTACGAAAGCTTCCTGGGCCAGTGGCCAGATGGATTACATCAGCAAGCGGCCAACGAGCGCATCGCGCAACTGGAAGAGAGCGGCCAGAACACCGTCGCCCGGGTACAGGACTATCTCAACCGCCTGGGCTACCGTGTGCCCGAGCACGGCGAAGTCGATACCCGCACCACCGAATCCATCCGTGATTTCGAACAGGCCCAGGGCCTGGTAGTCACGGGCACGGCCGACGAAGTAGTGCTGGAGAGTCTGACGGAGGAATACAACCGCCGCGACGACGAAGCCTGGGCGCAAGCCGGCGAACAAGACAGTGCGTCGGCCTACCGCCAATATCAGCAGGATTTCCCCAGCGGCCGTTACATCGACCAGGTCGATGAGCGTATCGCCGCGACCCGCGACCGCGAGGCTTGGGCCGCGGCCCGGGAGGTGGATACGGAATCAGCCTATCGGCAGTACGCGGAAGCATTCCCGAAAGGCGAATTCATCGACGAGGTTGAAGGAGCCATTGCGCGGGTCCAGGCCGAGGCGCGTCGGCGCGAACTGGTCGCAAATATTCAGACTGAACTGAAGCGTCTCGGTCGCGAGGTTACGGTCGATGGCGTCGCCGGCCAGGGCACCACAGTCCAGATCCGCGCCTTCGAACGGGCCACGGATAGAACCGAGTCCGGTGAGCCGAGTGAATCTCTTCTGGCTGCCATAGAAGCCACCGACCGCTGGCCGGCTCCGCAGCCCGGCGAGGCCTTCCAGGAGTGCCCGGATTGCCCGGAGATGGTGGTGATTCCGGCGGGAAGTTTCCGCATGGGCAGTCCCTCGGGCGAAGCCGATCGGCAGGACAATGAAGGCCCGCAGCACAACGTATCGATCCCGGCCTTCGCGCTGGCGACCACCGAAGTGACCGTAGGCGAATTCCGCCGGTTTGTCGAGGCGACGGGTTACCGCACCGATGCCGAGAAGAACGCTGGCGGCAATGATGGCTGTGTAGCTTACAAAGGCGGCACGGAATTTGACTGGATTGCGGGGACAAGCTGGCGCGATATGGGCTTTCGCCAGGGCGATGAGCACCCAGTAGTATGTGTCAGTTGGAACGACGCCCAATCGTATGTACGGTGGATGAGCGAGCAAACCGGCGAGGACTATCGCCTGCCCAGCGAAACCGAGCAGGAATATGTACGGCGGGCTCGCAGCACGATGGCTTTTCCATGGGGCAGCAGTACCGACGGCGCATGCAGCCATGGCAATGTTGCTGATCAGTCGGTAGCCGATCGCTTTTCGAGTCGGACAACTGAAGCGTCGACCGACGGTAGCTATACGACTACCATAATGAGATTGAAAACAGTTGATTGTACCGACAATCAGGTGTTCACGGCCCCGGTTGGCAGCTACCGCAAGAACGGTTTCGGGCTATACGACATGACGGGCAATGTCTGGGAATGGGCTCAGGATTGCTGGAACGAAAGTTACCGGGGCGCACCAAGCGATGGATCGGCCTGGATGTCGGGTGATTGCGGCCGTGCGGTGCTTCGCGGCGGTTCCTGGCTCAACGGCGATCAGTACCTGCGTTCGGCCTCCCGCAACAGGTTTGATCGCGTCGGCCGTAACGTCTTCACGGGCTTCCGTCCAGCCAGATCCGTAGCGCTTTGAGCTTTGTGATTTTGCCTTTTGGGTTCGGCGTAGGCGAACGGGGGTATGGGGGCGGAGTCTCCCTTGAATCAGTTGTCGGTAGTTGGTGCGGCTATCGAATGAGGCGAAAAGACCATTTGAGTCTCACGTAATCGAAATTTGAGGTGTGACCTACACATGATTAAACCAGGCGCCACGGAACAAAGAAGGCAGATATGAAACAGATCAAACTCATAACGCTGTTGCTCTTGTTCCTGCCCATAGTGGCTAACGGGCAGGCCATTCGTTCGCTCGCCGATATCGAGCGCGCCGATATTCGTCAAGAGATGGCGGCTACCGAAGGTGAGCTGTCAGTGATTATCGGGCTGCGTCTGCCGCATGCGGCGCGGGCGGCCTCGCAGCGTGGTGAGTGGGAAAACCTGAACAACTATATCGACCGTGTCCAGCGCGAGCTGGCCAGTGAGATGGGCTGGCGCAATTTCAATGACTTGGTGCGTTACGAACATATCCCGGCTATGGCGGCCGAAATCAACCGCGATGAGGCGCGACGATTACTGCAATCGCGTCACGTTGAAAAACTGTATGCCAACCAATGGAATCAGACCCACCTCGAAGAAAGCACGCGCATGGTCGGGCTGGCCGAGGCCCTGGCCCGCGCCGCCAACGGTGCTGAGCAGACCGTGGCCGTGGTTGATACCGGGGTGGATCTGGAGCATCCGTTTGTTCAGGCCAGGCTGGTGGGCGGGGCCTGTTTTTCCGTGACGAAAAGCTGCCCGAACGGCGAACGACGTGATTTCGGCCCGCAAGCCGGCGGTGCGTTGGCCCGCCATGGCAGCCATGTCGCCGGTATTGCCGGCGGGGCCAACAACGAATTCAGCGGCGTGGCGCCCGGGGCCTCGCTGCTGAGCCTGCAGGTTTTTTCGCGCATCGAAAACCGGATCGGCGCAGCGGATTCCGACATCATTGCAGCACTGGACTGGCTTTATGGCCAACGCGAACGCCACAACATCGCGGCGGTCAACCTTAGCCTGGGCAGTAATACCCGGCACGAACACCACTGCGATGATGACAGTGTTTATGCCGAAATTTTCGAGATGTTGCACCAGGCCGGTATTGTGGTCGTCGTGGCCAGCGGCAACGAATCGCGCACCGACGGCATCAGTTCCCCAGCCTGCGTTTCGCATGCGCTTGCGGTTGGTTCGCTGGAAAAGAATGGGCGTATCTCAGGATTCTCCAACAGTGGACCCATTCTGGATATCGTCGCCCCGGGTGGCGATATCAAT
The DNA here is from genome assembly GCF_042310375.1 of Wenzhouxiangella psychrophila. Classification (NCBI taxonomy): domain Bacteria; kingdom Pseudomonadati; phylum Pseudomonadota; class Gammaproteobacteria; order Chromatiales; family Wenzhouxiangellaceae; genus Wenzhouxiangella; species Wenzhouxiangella psychrophila. The sequence goes on from NZ_JBHJMQ010000006.1 coordinate 169,388, forward strand.
TCATCTGTGCCAGGCGGCAGTTATGCTCGCCTGTCCGGCACCTCTATGGCCGCACCCCATGTCGCCGGTGCCGTGGCCAGCCTGCGTTCGGCCTATCCTGATGCCTCGGCCGACGACATCGTGCGCGCGCTGACCGAAAACGACACCACCTATCGCGATCCCAGAAACGGGCACGCCAGCGCACGCCTGGATCTGGTCGCGGCACTTTCCTGGCTGGAGGCCAACCTGCGTCCCCCACCCGCGCCGGAGCCTCCGCCCGAACCTGAACCGGCCCCGGAACCTGCACCTGAACCTGAGCCGCAACCCGAACCCGACCTGGATTTGCCGCTGTGCAAGGAACGCATCGACGGCATACTGATCGAACGCGACCCCCCGTGCCGCAAGGGAGATTCATCATGAAAAATCATCTGCTACTTAACGCAAGCCTCATCATCCTGGCGGCAACCCTGACTGGCTGTGCAGGTACGCCACATCACCCCACGCCAGAACCCGATCCGGACCGCGATATGCCGCTATGTCGCGAAAACATCGGTGGCGTGATCGTAGAGCGCGAACCGCCGTGCCGGGAGGATGAGCAAGGCGAATGATCAACGGACCAGAAATTTCATACTGATCCGTACATAACCGAAGCAACCGAGAGATTTTCGGCTTTAATGACAGGAGAAATGAAAATGAATGGCTACAAACTTTTTATGATCCCGCTACTGGTGGTCTTTTTGACCGCCTGCTCGAACCAGCCGGTGCTGGCCTCGAACGACCCCAACCTGCTCATCATGGGCGAGGACTATGACGAGGATACCGTGCCGCGCGACAGCCGGGTATTCCGCCGCGTCCTCAACGCCTTGTCCAACCAGTTGCATGATGAAGGCTTCAAGGTCTACGACGAAACCGCCGTGAGTCTGGATGACTTCGCACAAGGTCGCGTCCGGCGCTCCGATGCTGAGCTGATCGACATTGCACGCAGCATCGACCAGCCTCCGATTGATGTCGTCGTGATGTTCTCGATTTACGCCAGTGCCAAGGACGTGGACTACACCACCAAGGTACGCACGCGAGTTGAAGGTCGCCTGCTGAACGTGCGCACCGGACAGCGCCTCGGCAATTTCGAGCTGCCCAGCCCCAGGGAATGGAACGCCGAGCCCAACTGCTCGCGCGAATGTATCCTGGAGACGGTCGGCGGCTATGCGCGCATCCTGGCCAACGATGTCGGCGCGGTGCTGACCGAAAAACTGGCCTGGATGGTCGACGGCGGTGGCCAGGCACCGGGCGGTGGCATCGAGAACGCCTACACGCTGGTCTTCGACGGCTTCACGCCTGAAGAAATAATGACCTTTGAGGAATACCTGGTGATTTTCTCCGGCTACCGTGACCATCGCCCAACCTACTCCGGCGCGCGTCGCCAGGAGCTTTGGTACGAATCCCAGATCGAAGCGGCACGGCTCAACCGCAACCTCCAGCGCATGCTGCAGGAAACCGGCCTGCGTGGGGTCGTGACATTCTCCGGTAGCAATTTTACGGTACGCAAGGTCACCCTGCGCGGCGAGCGGCAACGCCCTGATCCGAACGACGATTGGTAGGCAGCCATGCATCGCCTGCTCATCATCGCCTTGCTGATCCCGGCAGCCCTCGCTGCCGGGATCGCATTCGCCCAGTCGGGTAAGGGCACCCGTAGCCTGGCCGAAATCGAAGCCGAGCTCGACCCGCTGGAATTTATCGAAAACCACGACGGCGTGCGTCGCTCCATCGACCTGAACATCGCATTCGCATTCGATTCGGCCGAACTCCTGCCAGACGGCCTGGAACAGATCGACATCCTCGGCCGAGCCATGAATGGCGAGCGGTTGGCACCCTACCGCTTCCGCATCATTGGGCATACCGATGCCGTCGGCGATGCCGAATACAACCGTGCACTATCCGAACGCCGCGCCCGCGCCGTGCGTACGGCGCTGATCGAAAACTACGGGATCGATGCGGACCGACTGCTTGCCGAGGGCAAGGGAGAAACTGAACTTATCGATGGACTGCCGGAAGATGCGGCTGAACACCGGCGGGTAGAAATAGCGGTGTGGACTGAAGACCGGCAAGATGCACTCGCCGAACCAGAAGAGGAAAAGCAAAAAGAGAGCGACCAGATCGATTGGTGAATGGCCTGTCCGGTTGGGCAGGGAGAGCAACTCAGGGGAAAACATGCAACAAGTTGGAAAGTATCGAGTGCTGAAACGCCTTGGAGGAGGTGGTTTCGGCGAGGTGTTTCTCGGGGAAGACCCGGCCATTGGTCGTCAGGTGGCGATCAAGCTCTTCAAGCCCAAGGATGAGAACCTGATTGCGTTTGCTACATCGTCTGATGAAGAGGGGCTTGAGATATTGCGGGCGCGGTTCTTGAGCGAAGCCAAGATTCTGGCTTCGCTGGAAAACACAATGCATGTAGTCAATGTATTGGAATACGGCGAGCTGGACGACGGCTCGCCGTATTACGTCATGCCGTATCTGCCGCGCTCGCTGGCCGACCAGTTGGGTCGGGATGTGTTCGATGTCAAAGCGCTGGAAGAGTTGCCTGACGATCAGCGACCCCGCGCACTACCGATGGAGCATGCGCTCGAGATTCTTGAGCAGGTGCTGCGGGGCCTTGCTGCTGCCCACAGCCGCGGATTGATTCACCGTGATATCAAGCCTTCGAACATAATGCTCACAGAGGACGACGACGTGCGCATCGTTGACTTTGGCATTGCAAAAGCCCCCGACGGACAGCACTCGACCGTTTCACATTTGGGGCTGGGCAGCCGCAACTACATGGCCCCCGAGCAAAGGGAAAGTGCCAAGCATGTTGATGCTCGGGCCGACGTCTATTCGGTTGGCCGCCTGGCCTATCGCATGCTCACTGGCCGCTTACCGGTCGGGCGCTTTGCTGATCCCAACGTCGCCGTGCCGGAGATCGGCAAGGCGATGAACGATGTCATTCTAGCCGCCCTCGAAGAAGACCGCGAAAAGCGGCCGGAAGATGCTGGTGAGCTGCTGGAGCAGTTCGAAGCGGCCAAGTCCGGGGTTGGCGAGCAAACCGGTGAAAGCGACACGGGCACTTGGGTAGGGGAAGGCGAGGCTGGTATTCGGGATGAGTTGAAGCCACTGAGGGCAAAGATTGCCGAAGTCATCGCCGCCAATGGCCGCATTCCATCCCATGAGAAGGAAGGCCTGGTCGCCCTGGCCGCCATTGCCGATCTTGGCGAGAACGATCTGGACAAAATGATTGGGGAGGTCGTCAAGGAAGACAAAACGTTGGGAGCCAAGCAGCGACTGGCCCGCAGCATCGCCACCCGCGTCCGGGCCGTGGGTGGCCCATTGGATCAACGTGCGCTGGCAAGTCTGGGCACCGCTGCTGAGGCGGTTGGCTGGGACCGCAGCAAGATCAAGACGCTGATGGATGAGACTGTGGCTGAACTGAGGCGGCAGGAGAAGCCCGGATCACCAACATCATCCTCAGGCGACACTTTCGCGAACCTGAAAAGCCGCTTCCGCCTGCCGCTCAAACCCATTGCTGCTGCCCTCGTCGCCTTGGTTGTTCTGGCTGGCATCGGCTACGGCGTTTACGAATGGCGCCAGGGGCAACTTGCGGAAGCAGAAGCCGAACGCCAGCGGCAACTAGCAGAACAGCAAGAGGACGCTGCTTGGGAAGAGGCCCGCAGCACCGACACCCTGGAGAGTTACGAAAAGTTCCTGGGCCAGTGGCCAGATGGCCTGTACCAACAGGCCGCTAGGGACCGCATCACGCAATTGGAAGAGCAGGGTAAAAATATCGTGGTCCGGATTCAAGACTACCTAAACCGACTCGGCTATCGCGTACCCGAAGGCGGGGAGGCGGGTACGCGCACAATCGAATCCATCCGCGACTTCGAAGAGGCTCAGGGTTTAGTGGTGACCGGCACGGCTGACGATGTCGTACTTGACAGTTTGATTGAGGAATATAGCCGTCGCGATGATGAAGCTTGGAAAATGGCAAGCGAAGAGGGGTCTGAAGTTGCGATTCGGCAATATGGAAAAGAATTTCCGCAAGGTCGCTATGTAGATCAAATTGAAATGCGGGTGGCTGAAGTAAAAGATCAAGTCGCCTGGGAAGCAGCATTATCTGAAAACACCGAATCCGCACTTCGAAGATATGCAGAAGAGTTTCCGAAAGGTGCCTATGCCGATGAGGTCGACACAAAAATAGAAGAGCTACGTGCTGCTGAACAAGCTCGGCGTCGTGCCAATGAAAGACAAGAGGAAGAGGACGCATGGCGCATGGCAACTGACACTAATACAGTCGACGCATATGATCAATATGTAAATAATTATCCTGCGGGGCGCTTTGTTGACGATGCCAAATCCAGAATTGGCGATCTTGAAAAAGAGGACGCCGAAGCATGGGCGATGGCAGCGTCCAAAGATACATTGGACTCATATCAGATGTATTTGAAGAACTGGCCTGTTGGGCAACAGGCTGAAGCGGCCAATCAGCGGGTCCAAGAAATTGAGGAATTGGTCCGGAGCCTCCAGGAGGAGCTTCGACGTCTCGATCGAGAGGTTCAAGTAACTGGAGAACTTGATTCCAGGACCAGAGATGCCGTTAATGCCTTTGTTGCGGAAATGGATGTGGATGCATCGTCTCCTGCCTCGGAAGCTGTATTGGCATCTCTAAGAAAACAGGATCGGTGGCCAATTCTGGAGCCTGGGGATATGTTCAGAGATTGTGAAGAGTGTCCGGAAATGGTTGTAATCCCCTCTGGCAGCTTCATGATGGGAAGTCCTATGAGTGAGCCGGAACGAGATAATGATGAGAGCCCGGTTCATGGGGTCAGAATAAAAAGATTTGCTCTTGGCGCGAAAGAGGTCACTTTTTCTGAATGGGATAAGTGTGTCGAGGACGGGGGCTGTTCACATGAACCAGATGACAAAGGATGGGGGCGAGGGGCTCACCCTGTTATAAAAGTTAATTGGAGAGATGCTCAAGAATATATTGAATGGATAAGCAAGAAAACCGGAAAAAACTACAGGCTACCTACGGAGTCGGAATGGGAATATGCGGCAAGGGCTGGCACTGAGACTCGTTTTCATACTGGGCATTGTATTACTACAGATCAGGCAAATTTTAAAGGCAGTGAGCCAGCACAAGGTTGTCCTTCCGGTGAGTATAGAAGGAGTACGGTCCCCGTGGGGTCGTTTTTACCAAATGAATTTGGCCTTTACGACATGCATGGCAACGTCATGGAGTGGCTAGAAGATGCGTATCACAAAACATATGAGGGTGCTCCGGATGACGGATCACCAGTGGAAAAGAGCTTTCTTTATTCTATAAGCGTACGGGGAGGATCCTTTAAGAACCCAGGAAGGGAAATTCGGTCTGCTAAAAGGCATCTATATGCTAAGTGGCCGAGAAATGACTTCATTGGCTTTCGAGTTGCAAGAGCCCTTTGATGGTCTGAGCATTGTGAGGTTTGCATGAAGTTGCAACGTTTTACAGGGTTAAGCCGCCTCGGGAGTGGTGGTTTTGGTGAGGTGTTTCTCGGGGAAGATCCCGCGATCGGCCGCCAGGTGGCGATCAAAGTTTTCAAGCCGAAAGATGACAACCTGGTCGCATTTGCGACTTCCTCGGATGAGGAAGGGCTGGAAATCCTTCGGGCGCGATTCTTGTCCGAGGCGAAGATCCTTGCTTCGTTGCACAATGTGCGAAACATTGTTGAGGTGCTGGAATACGGCGAGCTGGACGACGGCTCGCCGTTTTACGTCATGCCGTATCTGCCCCGCTCGCTGGCCGACGAGCTGGGTCGGGATGTGTTCGACGTCAAGGCCCTGGAAGAACTGCCTGAGGGCCAGCGGCCCCGCGCACTACCGATGGAGCGTGCGCTCGAGATTCTTGAGCAGGTGCTGCGGGGCCTGGCGGCTGCCCACAGCCGCGGATTGATTCACCGCGATATTAAACCCTCGAACATCATGTTGACCGAAGACGATGATGTGCGCATTGTCGACTTCGGTATTGCCAAAGCCCCGGATGGTCAGCACTCCACCGTCTCTCACCTGGGCCTTGGTAGTCGTAACTACATGGCCCCGGAGCAACGTGAGAGTGCCAAGCATGTCGATGCGCGTGCCGATGTCTACTCGGTCGGCCGCCTGGCCTATCGCATGCTCACTGGCCGCTTACCGGTCGGGCGCTTTGCTGATCCCAACGTCGCCGTGCCGGAGATCGGCAAGGCGATGAACGATGTCATTCTAGCCGCCCTCGAAGAAGACCGCGACAAACGGCCGGAAGATGCTGGTGAGCTGCTGGAGCAATTCGAAGCGGCCAAGTCCGGGGTTGGCGAGCAAACCGGTGAAAGCGACACGGGCACTTGGGTAGGGGAAGGCGAGGCCGGGATTCGAGATGAGTTGAAGCCGCTCAGGGCGAAGATTGCGGAAGTGATTGGCCACAAGGGCTGTGTCAGTGATGAAGACCGTCCGGGCCTGGCGGCGTTGGCCTCGATCGCGGATCTTGATGGCGCTGATCTTGATCAGCTGATTTCGGATGTTTCGGAGTCGGATAAGGAGTTGAAGGCAAAATTCCGACTGTTCCAGTCGCTCAAGCGCGAGGTGCAAGTGCGAGGCCGCGAACTCACAACGACCCAATTGGCGTCGTACGACACTGCTGCCGAAGCCGTCGGCTGGAACCGCAACAAGATCAAGGCGCTGATGGACGAGGCAGTCGCCGAGCTGAATCAACAAGACAAGCCCGGATCATCCACATCATCTTCGGGCGACACCTTCGCCAACCTGAAAAGCCGTTTTCGCCTGCCGCTAAAACCCATCGCAGCAGCTCTTCTCGCGCTAGTCGTTCTGGGCGGCATTGGCTATGGCGTTTACGATTGGCGCCAGGGTCAACTGGCAGAGGCCGAAGCCGAACGCAAGCGTCAATTGGCCGAACAGCAGGAAGATGCGGCCTGGGGCGAAGCGCGAGGGGCTGACACCATCGATGCTTACGAAAGCTTCCTAGACCAGTGGCCCAACGGCCTGCATCAACAGGCAGCCAGCGAACGAATAGTTCAACTGAAAGAACAGGGTCAAAACACCATCGCCCGAGTGCAGGACTATCTGAACCGGCTCGGCTACCGCGTCCCTGAGCACGGCGAAGTCGATACCCGCACCACTGAATCCATCCGTGACTTCGAAGAGGCCCAGGGCCTGGTGGTCACGGCTACGCCTGATGAGGTGGTTCTGGAAAGCCTAATCGAGGAGTTCAATCGTCGTGATGATGAAGCCTGGGCGCAGGCCAGCGATGCAGACACTGAAGAAGCCTACAACGAGTACCGGAAGGATTTTCCTCAGGGCCGGTACATGGATCAGCTCGATACCCGAATTGCGGCAGTCCGTGATCGTAAAGCCTGGGAAGCGGCGCGGGATGAGGATAGCGAAGCGGCTTATCGACAGTATGCAGAAGCGTTCCCGGAAGGTGCGCATGTTGACGATGTGGCGGCAAGAATCACGGCCGTACGCCAGGCCGAAGCCGAAGCGCAGCGTCAGCGCGAGTTAGCTGCGCACCGCGAGGCCGCCAATGAAGCCTGGGCTGAGGCGAAGGAACAGGACACGGAGGCGGCCTACAAGAGCTACTTGGACCTATACCCCGATGGCCAACATCGCGAATCCGCGCAGTCGGCTATTGAGCGATTGATCGCCGAAGCCCGTGAAGTCGAAGATCGTCGCTGGGCCCATGCTCAGAATGTCGACAGCAGCCGGGAGTATCAGACCTACCTGGATGAATATCCGGATGGACGCTTCGTCAGCGAAGCACGTGAGGCGCAGGCTGCAGCCCAGGCGCGTGAGGAATTCATTTCACAGATCCAGACCGAGACTCGGCGGCTTGGGCCGGAGATTGAGGTTGATGGTCAGCTTAATGAAGACACACAGCGCGCGATTCGTCACTTCGAACGCTGGACAGATCAGCAAAAGACAGGTGAACCGACCGAGGGACTATTGGCACAATTAGAAGCATCCAGCGAATGGCCTGGGCCGAAACCGGGCGAGAGCTTTCGAGACTGCGCAGAGTGTCCGGAGATGGTAGTCATTCCGGCGGGAAGTTTCCGCATGGGTAGTCCCTCTGGTGAAGCAGATCGGCAGAACAATGAAGGTCCGCAACACCGCGTTACGGTGCCGATGTTTGCACTGGGCAAGACTGAAGTGACCTTTGCTCAGTGGGATGCCTGTGTTCGAGCTGGTGGGTGCAATCATCGGCCCGGGGATCAAGGTTGGGGTAGGGGCGATCGACCGGTTATCAATGTGAGCTGGGATGATGCACAGGAGTATGTTCGGTGGCTGAGCGGCCAGACGGGCGAGGACTACCGGTTGCCCAGCGAGGCGGAATGGGAGTACGCAGCGCGCGCGGGTACAGCGACGCGGTTTCATACGGGCCACTGCATCACCACTGACCAGGCCAATTTCCATGGCAACTACCCACCACAGGGCTGCGGCAAGGGTCGGTATCGAGGGCGAACGGTAGCCGTGGGGAGCTTTCCGCCTAATGACTTCGGATTGCAGGACATGCATGGCAACGTCTGGGAGTGGGTCCAGGACTGCTGGAATGACAGTTACCGGGGTGCCCCAAGCGATGGTTCGGCCTGGATGTCGGGTGATTGCCGCTTTGCGGGTGTGCGCGGTGGTTCCTGGTCCTACTTCGGTCATAACCTGCGTTCGGCCTACCGCAACTGGTTCGTTCGCGTTCCCGGAGGCAACGGCACGGGCTTTCGTCCAGCCAGGTCTGTAATGCAATGAACTTTTCTCTTTTCCCTGCAGCTGTGGGAAGCAACGGAGGCATATCAAGGTGGCGGTATTAACTTGGTTATCAGTTGTCGATTGTCTGTTGACAGCAAGCGGGGGTGGCAGAGCCGAGTATCGACTGAAAGCAGACAACCGAAAACCGACAACACACAACTTACGGCAGGCACCCGCCTTCCAAAGGGATTGAGATGATTTCACGCAGCACGTGTTTCTTGATGCTGAGCCTGCTTCTGGCAGTAACACAATCCCTGCCAGCACAAGCCAGCGACTGGAACACGTTGGTCGTGGGCGATATCAATGACGATGCGCTGCCCGCCAGTCACCCCGCTTGGCGGCGGGCGGATCGGGCGATTACCCAAGCGTTGATCAATCGAGGCTTCGATGTGTTCGACAAGTCGGCATTGGGGCTGGTGCGCGATTGTGCCGGGGAGGCTTGTGAGGGGTATTCGCAAACAGATTTTATTCGCCTAGCCCGCGACCTGAATCGCACAGCGGATGATCCAGTCGACCTGATGGTAGTGTACTCGGTCATCGTCACCTCGCGTTCCGGCGCGGCCATCGACCGTTTTCAGGTCCGCTTGCCGGGCAAAATGGTGGACATCGGCACCGGTCGCATTGTTGACCAGTGGGATGGCGGCTTGCTGGAATTTGTGGACCCATCGGAAAACTGCCAGGGACCGTGCCTGCGTCAGTGGCAAGCCGATCGCGCACGCGAGTCGGGGCAGGAATTGGGCGCTGTGCTGGCTGAAAAGCTGGCGGCCTATGTGCGCGAGTACAACTTCCGGATAGAACTCCAGCGTTTTACCCCCGGTGAACGCGAGGCCATTCTGGCGGGCCTGCGTGCCGCGCCCGACTATCGTTCGGGTGCGCTAGAGGAGCTGGGCTCGGGTAGCCGGACCCGAGAGTGGCTGCATCAGCGTGTCTCCGGCACCTATGAACTAGCGACGCCGCTGGCCGTCGGTGCGCTGCGCGAGCGTATCGAAAGTCTTATCGTCGAGGCCGGTGCCAGCGGCAGTGTGCGCGTTCGCGGCAGTCGGCTGGAGGTCGAGCGGCAGGGCTTTCCCTATGCCGGTCGCTACACGGCAATGTTTCTGACGCCGTTTGTCCTGTTATTGCTGTTCGTGCTGTGGTGGCGCTACTCGCGATATGACGAAGTGGCTGTAGAACTGGAACGGCGTGATCGGCCCGGCGAAGGTCTGGCGTTTCTGGATCAGCCTCCGGTGCCGCTGCTACCGCGCCGGCCGCGCTGGGAAGCGCTGCGGTCGCAATGGCAAGAGCGTATGGCGGCTGCCGATGCAAACGTGGCCGAGGCGCGCGCGGCGCTCGAACAGCGTGATTTCGAACGGTGTGCATCGCTACTGGAGCAAGCCCTGGAGCAGGCCGGCGATCATGCTGCTGCGCTGTCGCTGCAGGAGCGTCTGCATGCCATTGTCGAGGCCGATGCGCTGCTGGCCAAGGCGAAAGACAATGTGGATGCCGATCCGGCCCGGGCCAGCAAGCTGCTGATCCGGGCAAGAGAGCTGGACGATTCTCTGTCCGGAGAGGTCGAAACGCTGCTGGCAACTGCCGAGGAGAAACTGCGCAATACCGTATTGGCCAAGCATATCGAAACCGCCGCGATTGCACTTGATGAGCAGCAATGGTTGCGTGCCGCCAGCCAGGCTGGACTGGGCTTGGCGTCCATCGGCGGGCTGGATCATTTTGCTGATGAGCGCGCGCATCTTGAGCGACTGCGCGATCAAGCGGTTGCCGGGATCAGGGCATTGCAGGGCAATGCGCGGGGAACCGGTGAGTTGAAGGATGCCTGGCTGCTGACCGGCGATGAGATCGCCCTCGGGCGCGCGCACGGCCTAGTTGCCGGCTCGATCACGATGAACTACAAGCGCATGTCACGGCTTGGCAAGCAGGCGGTCATTCGCCGTGAGGGTCGGCGCCTGTACATTGTGGACCAAGGCAGCACCCACGGCACGATGGCCGATGATCAGCTTCTGGCCAATGGTCAGCCGCGGCGACTGGCTAACAAGACGATGCTGGCCCTGGGCGGCGGGCGTGATCCGGCCCGCGCCGGCCCGGCCCGGCTGCTGGTAGAGGTTCCCGAGGGCTGCCCGAGCTCAGCGATTGCCCGCCTGGATCGCTTTCACCTTAAGACTTTGAGCAGCGACGACCTGGCGGTCGCGTGGCCGACCATGGATGAGGGCCTCAAGCGGGTCTGGCTGCTGGTGCGCGATGGCGTGCCGCTGCACGGTGATGGTAAGCGGGTACAACCCGGCATTCCCGAAGAAGACCATCCCGTCGTGCTGCTGGGTCATGACAATGGCTACTGGGTAGCACCCTGTGGCGAAGAAATCGATGAGCGCGTCCGCCTCGATGGTGAAGTGCTCAGCACGCGCATACCGCTGTCAGCCGGCAGCACGGTGACGCTGGGCGATTGCAGCATGGGACTGGAGGAGTGGCGGTAATGAAAATGCAACTGGCCGGATTGAGCGATACAGGGCGCAAGCGAGACAACAATGAAGATGCCTGGCTGGCGATGGAAGCCGGCGATGACCAGCAGCTGTTGCTGGTTGCCGACGGCGTCGGGGGTCGTGATGCCGGTGAGGTTGCTAGTGCAACCACGGCTGACATCTTTCGCGAGCTGGCCGAAAGCGGCAAACTGGCCGCCGCCACAAGTGCCGACATGAGCCGGATGATCCTGGAGATGGCCGCGCACCGGGCGCACGCACGGGTATCGAAGCTGGCTGCGGAATCCGAACAGGAACTGTCTATGTCGTGCACGTTGACCGCTGCGCTGGTCAATACCGCCGGCAATCGAGCACGCGTCGATGTGCTTCAGGTAGGCGATACCCGGGCTTATCGGTTCCACGACGGCCAACTTGAGCAGATCACCGAGGATCAGACCGTGGCGCGGCAGCTTTTTCGGGATGGACGGATCGGCGAGGATCAATTACGCAATCACCCAGACCGCAACACTTTGTCGCAGTCGATTGGTCTGGAATCGACCGAGCATTCGTTCGAGCCAGTGTTCTACAGCGTCGAAATCAACGATGGAGATGCCGTGCTGCTTTGCTCGGACGGTTTGACCGACGGGGTGGCCGATGAAGTTCTGGCCGAGTGCATCAATGACAACCCGGAACCCGAACAGGCGGCCCAGGCCCTGATCGATGTGGCGTTGACGGCCGGCGGGCACGACAACATCACGGTGGTGCTTGGCGTCTGCCAACATAGCCACCAGGATCGCGGAGCGGAGGATGGTGGATGACAGAACAGCCAATCCGATGAGCGGCCCCGACCCGCCTGTCGAGCGTGACGCCGGTGTGGCGCAGGCTGGCAACGATGTACTGGGTCGTGCTGCCGGCCAACTGGCAGAAAACGGGGTCAGTGCAACGCTGGCCGGGGTGTTCAGCGGACTGGCCGACCAAAGTACCAGCGAAGGTCGGCCGCGCTTTCGCGGTGAAACCGTCACGGCGCTGCGCCGCGCCGTTCTGTGCCGGACCTGGGCACCACTGACCCTGGAGATTGGTCACTGGTTCGAAGTGCTTGCGCGCGGTAGTCCCGACGAGGCCGCTATCGTGCTGCGCGCCGTGTATATCGAGGAGGTGAATTCGGCACAGCATTTTCGCTATTCCGTCGAGCACGGCCGCCTCGTACTGCCGCATGGTGCGCGACTGGAGGGTAACAAGCTCCATTGCGGTCCGGCCCAGGAAGGTTTTTGCCTGCACCTGCATCGGCTTCAACTCTGGCTCGCTTTACTCGAGTTGCTGATCTACATCGATCCGAACCTCGTGACCGAGGTCTCGCCCGAAATGCGCGCGGTCGATTGGGCGAGGCGCCTGCAGAAGCTTTTCAACAGCTTTTTGTCTGAACACCTCCAACCTTCTCGTTGGCAACAGCGTGCCTATGGCGCATTAAAGTGGCTGGCCGAGCAGGCACCGGACAGCGCGCCTGAGACGGTCATCGATGATCAGCGGATTCTCGAGTTCTGGCGCCACGCCAACCCCGATGACGACTACCGCCGGTTTCGCAGCGTGGCCGAGGTATTCCTGTATCTGTATCGGGCGCTTATTGCCGGTGCTCGCGCCCGGGCGGCCGAGCACGCCATGGCGCTTGACGAGATGCACGAATGGCTGGCGGTGGATCCGGTGCACGCCGAGTATCTGGACGAGGATCGCTTGGACGGCGGCGACCTGACGCGGCACCCGAAATTTTTGACCGCGCGGGTCTGGCAAGAATGTGAGTTGTCGGTAACTCATCAAGACGTGATCGATCAGCTGCCCCTGACGCTGCTGCGGATGCAGGTGTTTGGTAATCATCAGGCCCGCCTGATCGAAGCGGGCAAGCGCGGCCGTCCGTTCGACTGGGGCTCGCTGGAGACAGACACTTATTGTGAGTGGCTTGAACGCCTTGTCGCGCACCGCGCGACGATCGACCAGGCTGCGCTTGCAGGTATCGAGGTGCTGCTGCAGCTTGAGGAAATGCCCGAGGCGCTGGGTTTGCTGGTCGACTGGCACCCCGAAGCGTTCAGCGATTCATCCGGAGAGGCGGGCCAATTGCCGTTTTCAGATACCACAACCACGCGTGAGCTGAACACGATGCGCCTGCAGATGCCGGCGCTCAATCATGCACTGGAGGCTTGCCGCAAGGCATTCAAGGCCATCAACCGAGCCGGGTTCCGGAGTGAGGATGATTTTGCGCAGCCCTCGGCCTATCGCGCGGGCGTGGCCAAATTGCTCACCATCGATGGCGTGCTGGCGCATTTTCTGCACCGAATCGACAGTGCCAAGCCGAATTATGCCGCTGATCTGGCCATATTCCGAGACAGATTCCAGACATTGCACGGGAAGGACGCGTGAACAAGGATCAAAAACCAACCATTGTTGCCACAGCCAGCTACCTGGCCATGCGCGATGCCCTGAGCGCGCCGGGCGGTTCGAAGCCGGTCCTGCCAAAGGCCGTCGTCGACTTTGGCCTGGGCCGGGACGTGGACGATGAAGCGGCGGTGCGCCGGGCTTTGGGCGAAAACCTTGCCCTGCGACGCTTGTATCGCACGGCGGTGGAGCAGCAACGGGTGGCCTATTCGCCGGTGCAAGCCTGCGCGCAGGACCGCGGCGAGGTGACTCGCCGATCAGGCGATCGTTTCGAGCTGCGGTTTCGCCGCTCGCGTGCATCGGACGGGCAGGTTTACGTCACGCTGGAAGTTGCCCCGGGCCTGCAACTGGAGGAAGGCGAGGGTGTCGTTATCCACGCCATTGGCGAGAGCGAAGTGCTTCGCGTGTCCTTCCCGCCGCTGCACGACGGCAAGACCCAACGCCTGTTCGAAGCCGACGATGCGGTGTTGCGCCTGTTGTGCAATGACCGCTCCGAGCTGGAGGTGGTCAAGTCATGAAAACCCATGTCTTCATCGGCACCACCTGCGGGCCGGTCGCCATCCAGCGGATTACGCTGGAGGAAAGCGGCGTGCAATCGGTCGTCTGTCTTAACGGCACGGTACAAGCGCTGCCGATCAGCGCCGCCTATCACGATTTCGTCAGGCGGGGCACGGGCATCGTCGCGCGCGATTTCCAGCACGATGCGTTTCGCGTCGATGTTGCTGAGCGGATTGACCAGGGCGTGAGTTGGCAGTTACCAATGTACGTCGCGCATGCGGTTCAGGCCAATGGCGAACTGGGCAACGGTCAGCCCGAATCGGGCGACTGCGTCATTTGGGCCACCGGTGAAGTCGGCGCCGATGGCGTGGTCCGACCGGTCGAGCGCACAGCCGACAAGCTCAAGCAGTCTCTGGCCCAAATTCAGCAATGGCGTAAAAGCGGTATCCAGGTGCGTATTCTGGTGCCGGACACCAATCTGGCCGAGGGCGTGGAGCAGGTCTCGGACCTGGCGGGTGTCGCTGGTGTACACACCCTGGCCGAGGCATTGGATAGTTTTGCCGGTGACTCGTCCGGTGCAGCCAAACATCGGCTATCTGGCAAGGCCGCTGCGGTTTGGCAGGGTCTGCATTCCCGCAAGGGTCATCACTGGAAATGGGCGCTTCCGCTGGTGATCCTGGCAGTGATGGTTGGCATCTATTGGCTGAGTGTTCGCGATGACGGCAGCGGCGAGGTCATCATTCTCGACGATTTTGGTGGGCAGGTAACCCGGCCTGAAACCGCCACCGTGCGTCCGGAACCCAGTGCAGTCGAACGCGACGCCGACTCAGTAAGAATCGCACGTGAATCGAGCAGGAATACGATGGCGGTTTTCGCGACGTACGGCGATGCTCGTTGCAACGATCCGCAGCCCGAACTGGTTGAAGCGGGCGAAATTCTGCGCCAGGCGGGTGATAACGGACGATTCTGCGGGCTTGCCGTTGGCGCCACTGACGGCATGGCGCCGCTTGCGGTAGGCCTGCCCGAGGGCCGCCTGATGAATTTCGGCCCGATGCGCGACGGTCGACGCGAACTGCGTGCACGGTTAGAAGAGGAAAGAGAGCTGGAACTCGCCATTGTCTGGCCTGCAGGTTCCCGGCCCCTGCGAGCCGAGTCGTTATTCAAGCAATGGCTGACGAGCAAGGTCCGAGAACACCAAGAGTTGAGCCCGGAAGATATTGAAGATTGGGCGGCCGAACAGGAGCAGCCATTTCGGGTGCGTTTTGTTCGGATTAAAAGCAAGTGAAAGGAGGAGACAGTATGAGAATGGGGTCTGCAACATTGAGCGGTTTGGCATTGGTTATTTTTATGGGGTTTTGGCCTGCGATGAGCAAAGCGCAGTATGTAAGCAATCAAGCGCATTGCCTTAGCGTGGATACGACCAACAACACCTCAAGTATGGCGTTTCTTGAAAATCGCTGTGGCTACGAGCTCAATGTCAAGTATTGTTTCGGATTATCGAATTGTCACACCAACCCAGGGGCAACTACTGTTCCGGCGCGAGACAAGAAGACGATTTACCACCGCCATCGGGAGGAAGGGCACTTGCAATTGATTGCATTTGCCTGCCGTGGTGATGTTGACTTTACGGATTGTCAGAAAGCAAAAGAACAGTTTTTCCGATCGAGAATCCGAAATTGAGGGTAGTTCCCGCAAGGCCCCGGCGTGCCGAAGTGTTACTGGGGTCTGATTTCGAGCTGCAGCATGGTAGCGTGATAAGCAGATATGTTTCCGGGACAGTAGTAGCGCAATCGGATTATTAGAGGGAATCCAATGCCGCAAATCAGCCGCTATAAAATTCTGAAACGCCTGGGAGGAGGCGGTTTCGGCGAGGTCTTTCTCGGGGAAGACCCGGCGATCGGCCGCCAGGTCGCGATCAAGGTCTTCAAGCCGAAAGATGAGAACCTGATTGCCTTTGCCACCAGTTCCGACGAGGAAGGGCTGGAGATTCTCCGGGCGCGTTTCCTGTCCGAGGCGAAGATTTTGGCTTCGCTGGATGAAGAAACGCATATCGTCACTGTGCTGGAATATGGCGAACTCGATGACGGTGCGCCGTTCTACGTGATGCCCTACCTGCCCAACTCGCTGGCCGACGAGCTGGGCAAGGATGTCTTCGACGTCAATGCACTAGAGGAACTGCCCGAAGACCAGCGCCCGCGCGCCCTGCCGCTGGAGCGCAGCATCGAAATCCTCGAGCAAATCCTCACCGGTCTAGCCGCGGCCCACGGCAAGGGTCTGATCCACCGCGACATCAAACCGTCTAACCTCATGTTCTCCGAGTCGGGCCAGATCCGGATCGTGGACTTCGGCATCGCCAAGGCTCCGGACGGCCAGCACTCGACGGTTTCCCACTTGGGGCTCGGAAGCCGTAACTACATGTCCCCGGAGCAGCGCGAGAGTGCCAAACACGTCGATGCCCGAGCCGATATCTACTCGGTCGGCGTAGTCGCCTACCGCATGCTCACCGGCAAGTTGCCAGTCGGACGGTTTGCCGACCCGAACGTGGCCGTGCCAGCGCTGGGCCAGCACATGAACGACCTGCTGCTTTCGATGTTGGCGATGGACAAGCGGGATCGTCCGATTGATGCAGCCGAGGCCCTGGGGCAATTCCGAAATGCCCGCCAGTCGGTGGGCCAGGAAACCGGTGCAAGTGACACCGGTACCTGGGTGGGTAAGGGTGAAGCCGGAATTAGGGATGAACTCAAGCCGCTACGGGCCAAAATTGCTGAGCTTGTTGGCGCATTCGGTGTCGTCCGAAGTAAGGATCGCCCCGGGCTTCAAGCGCTGGCTTCGATCGCTGATCTGGAAGAAGCCGATCTGGACCATCTGATTGATGATGTGATCCGGCAGGATAAGACGCTGTCGGCGAAACTGAAGTTGGTTCGAGCACTTCGACGCCAAGTGCGCACAAAACAAACAGAACTGGACGACGACGAGCTGGCTTCCTACGATACCGCCGCCGAAGCAGTTGGATGGGACCGGGAAAAGATCAAGGCGTTAATGGATGAGGCAGTTGCCGAGCTGAATCGAAAGGACAACTCCGGACCATCGACATCAACTTCAGGCGATACGTTCGCCAATCTGAGAAGCCGCGTTCGCCTGCCGCTCAAACCCATTGCCGCGATTCTTTTCACGCTGGTCATCCTGGGCGGAATCGGCTACGGGGTTTACGATTGGCGCCAGGGTCAACTGGCCGAGGCCGAAGCCGAACGCCAGCGGCTACTGGTTGAACAACAGGAGGACACAGCTTGGTCCGAAGCCCGGGCTGCAGACACCCTTGAAGCCTACGAATCCTTCTTGGTGCAATGGCCCGATGGGCTGCGTCAACAGGCCGCCAGCGAACGCATCGCGCAACTCGAAGAGCGAGGCCAGAGCACCGTCGCGCGAGTACAAGATTATCTGAACCGGCTGGGCTATCGCGTATCCGAAGACGGTGAAGTCGACGCTCGCACCACCGAATCGATCCGCGACTTCGAGCAGACACAAGGGTTGGTAGTCACCGGCACTCCGGATGAAGTTGTTCTCGACAGTCTGATCGAGGAGTTTAACCGTCGGGATGATGAAGCCTGGGCCCAGGCCGGCAACGCCGACACCGCAGATGCCTACGACCAATACCGGAATGACTTTCCGGATGGTCGGTATGTGGACCAGGTAGCTGCCCAGATTGAGGCAATCCGTGATCGCGAGGCGTGGGGCGCGGCGCAGGACGCAGATACCGAACAGGCCTATCGACAGTACGCCGAAACATTTCCACAAGGTGCGTTTATCGATGAGGTCGATGAACAAATAGAGCGAGTCGAAGCCCAGCAACAGCGCCGGCGCGAAGGAGCCGCGGCCGCCGAGCGCCGGCGCGAGCTGATCACCGGCATCCAGACCGAACTCAAGCGGTTGGGTCGCGCGGTTACGGTCGACGGTGTGGCCGGTCAGGGCACCACCGACCAGATTCGCGCCTTTGAGCGCGCCACGGATAGAGCCGAGTCCGGCGAGCCCGGCGAATCGCTGCTGGCGGCTCTTGAGGCCACGGACCGCTGGCCGGTCCCACAGCCGGGCGAGACGTTCCGTGACTGTGCGGATTGCCCGGAGATGGTGGTGATTCCGGCTGGCGAATTCATGATGGGCAGTCCGTCCAGTGAGCCTCAACGTCTCAATAATGAAGGGCCACAGCTTCGTGTTGTCGTGGCGGCGTTTGCACTGGCCAAAACTGAAGTGACTTTTGCCCAGTGGGATGCATGTGTTCAAGCCGGTGGGTGCAGTCATCGGCCCGCAGATCACGGCTGGGGTCGAGGCGACCGGCCGGTGATCAATGTGAGCTGGGACGATGCACAGGAGTATGTCCAGTGGCTGAACAGCAAGACGGGCGAAGAGTATCGGCTACCGAGCGAATCGGAGTGGGAGTATGCAGCACGTGCTGGCACGACAACTCGCTTTCATACGGGCAACTGCATCACCACTGATCAGGCCAATTTCGACGGTAACTATCCCGCAGAAGGTTGTGGCAAGGGTGAGTATCGTGAGCGGACTGTTGCTGTCGGGAGTTTTTCTGGCAATGCGTTCGGCCTGTATGACATACACGGTAATGTGGGGGAATGGGTACAGGACTGTTGGAACAATAGTCCGGGTGCACCCAACGACGGCAGTGCATGGATGAGCGGCAGCTGCGACAGGGCGGTTCTTCGCGGCGGTTCTTGGAACAGCGACGGCCGGAGCCTGCGTTCGGCCTACCGCTCCGGGTACGATCGCGTCTCCCAGTTCGGCAACACGGGCTTTCGTCCAGCCAGGTCCGTAGCGCTTTGAACTTTGTGTTTATACACTTGGCTTAGGCGCAGCGGAACGGGGGTATGGACCGCAGCTCCCATCGACGTTTTTGGTCTTGGGTTTCGAATAATTGACGCATGGGAAAGCAATGGATCGGATTAGCCGCTACAAAATTCTGAAACGCCTCGGCGGAGGCGGATTCGGCGAGGTGTTTCTCGGGGAGGACCCGGCCATCGACCGCCAGGTGGCGATCAAGGTCTTCAAACCCAAAGACGAGAATCTGATTGCGTTTGCGACATCGTCGGATGAGGAAGGGCTGGAGATCTTGCGGGCCCGGTTCTTGTCCGAGGCAAAGATTCTGGCCTCGTTGGAAGACGAGACTAACATTGTGACCGTCCATGAATACGGAGAGCTTGACGACGGCGCGCCATTCTACGTGATGCCGTACCTGCCCAATTCGCTGGCCGATGAACTGGGCAAGGATGTCTTCGACGTTAATGCACTGGAAGAACTGCCCGACAACCAGCGCCCGCGCGCCCTGCCGCTGGAGCGCAGCATCGAAATCCTCGAGCAAATCCTCACCGGTCTAGCCGCGGCCCACGGCAAGGGTCTGATCCACCGCGACATCAAACCGTCTAACCTCATGTTCTCCGAGTCGGGCCAGATCCGGATCGTGGACTTCGGCATCGCCAAGGCTCCGGACGGCCAGCACTCGACGGTTTCCCACTTGGGGCTCGGAAGCCGTAACTACATGTCCCCGGAGCAGCGCGAGTCGGCCAAACACGTCGATGCCCGGGCCGATATCTACTCGGTCGGCGTAGTCGCCTACCGCATGCTCACCGGCAAGCTGCCCATCGGCCGCTTTGCCGATCCCAACGTTGCCGTTCCCACACTGGGTCGGCCGATGAATGATCTGCTGCTTTCGATGTTGGCGATGGACAAACAGGAACGTCCGAGTGATGCAGCCGAGGCGCTGGAAATGTTTCGCAAGGCCTGCCAGTCGGTCGGCGATGACTCGAGTGCAAGTGACACCGGCACGTGGGTGGGCGAGGGCGAAGCCGGCATCCGCGATGAACTCAAGCCGCTACGAGCGAAGATTGCGGAGCGTGTCGGCGAGTCTGGCGTGCTCGCTGACGAGGACCGGGAAGCATTGATGGCGCTAGCGGCTATTGCGGAAATGGACGAATCCGACCTGGACCGACTGATCGACGATGTCATCAAGAACGACAAGGAGCTATCAGCGAAGCGTCGGCTTGCATTGGCTATCCGTAGCCGGGTCAAGGCCCGACATGGCCCCTTGAGCGAAACAGTTCAGGACGGTTTTGTCGAGGCAGCCGAAGCGGTCGGCTGGGATCGGCCCAGGATCAAGGTGCTGATGGACGAGGCGGTCGCTGAGTTGGAGCACGAGCCTGGATCAACTAAGACAATTGGCGGCAATACCTCCGCCAACCCGAAGGCCCGCTTCCGGCTGCCACTCAAACCGATTGTGGCAGCTCTGTTGGCGCTAATTGTACTCGGCGGCATCGGCTACGGCGTTTACGACTGGCGCCAGGGCCAGATAGCCGAGGCTGAAGCCGAACGCCAGCGGCAACTTGCCGAACAACGCGAGGACGTAGCCTGGGACGAAGCGCGCGGAAAAGATACGCTCGACGCTTACGAGGCGTTTCTGGAACAGTGGCCGGATGGCTTGCACCAACAAGCCGCTGGTGAGCGAATCAGCCAGTTGCAGCAGCAGGCCAAGCACGAGCGCGAGACCGAGTCCGAGGCCGAGGCCGAGCAGCAGCGTCAGCGTATCGCCACCATTCAAGATTACCTAAACCGTCTCGATTATCGCGTCCCGACCGACGGTGAATTGGGCGAGCGCACGATAGCTGGAATTCGCGCCTTCGAGGAAGCCCAGGGCCTTCTGGTTACCGGAAACGCCGACGAAGTGATAATCGAAAGTCTGCAAGCCGAATACGCACGGCGCGATCAAGCAGCATGGACTGATGCCGAAGACGCCGGCACTGAAGTGGCTTATACGACCTACCGCAACAGATTTCCAGAGGGTCAATACATCGACCAGGTTGATGGTCGTATCCGGAAAGCCCGGGAAGCCGAAAGGAATCGCCGCCAGGAAGAAGCCGCTGCTGAAGAACAGCGCCGCAAGGCAGCTGAAGCAAAGCGTCAATTGGTGCAAGCCGTTCAGACCGAATTGAAACGGCTGGGTCGCAACGTTGAAATCGACGGCGTAGCTGGTGATAGCACACGGACATCGATCCGATCCTTCGAGCGCGCAACTGATCGAACGGAAACTGGTGATCCCACTGAGGACTTGCTTGCTGGACTCAAGGCTGCTGAGCGTTGGCCAGGCGATGAAGTTGAGGAAATGGCTTCGAAACGAGCCGAAATCAGAAAGCGTGGCGGGACGATTGTTTCAGACTGGGAGTCTCAGCGGAGCAATGTAAGTCTGACCGGCGATCTCAATAGATTGAGTTATACCATTGGAATGGATATTGGAGGCTCCCTAAAAGAACAAGAGCTCGAAATTGAAATTGAGTTCCTGTGTGTGGCAATTATCGCTGCATTGGCCGAAGAGAAACTTTGGTTGACTGATGAAGAGTTTCTGAACATACGAGACGCTTTTATGGAGAGCAAGGAGGATGGTTCTTCTGGATCTTCGAGTATCGATTATGGCGACATGGAAAAATTGAGCTATGTAATCGGGGCAGACATTGGTAAGAGCCTGCGTGAACAAGACATAAGCATTCAGCGCCACCTTATTATTGGCGGGATTTATGATCGGTTGCACCTTGGCAAAACGCTTATGACAAATAGAGAAGCGCTTGCTGAGAGGGAGGCGTTTATGCAGCGCCGCCAGCAACAGATGGAAGCACAGCGCGAGGAAGAGGGCATTGCCAATCGCGAAGCCGGCGAGGCCTTCCTGGCAGAAAATGCAGAGCGTGATGATGTCATGGTGACCGATTCCGGCCTGCAGTATCGCGTGATCGAAGAAGGCGACGGCGCCAGCCCGGCCGCCGAGGACCAGGTGACCGTGCACTACAAGGGCACCCTGATCGACGGCACCGTGTTTGACAGCTCCTATGATCGCGGCGAGCCGGCCAGCTTTGCGCTGAACCAGGTCATCCCCGGCTGGACCGAAGGCCTGCAGCTGATGTCCGAAGGCGGTAAATACGAGTTCTTCATCCCCTCGGACCTAGCCTACGGCGACCAGGGTCGTCCCGGTCCGATCGGGCCGAATTCGACTCTGATTTTCGAAGTCGAGCTGCTCGAAGTGTCCGGCAGCGAGTCCCAGGAATAAGAAGCGCACATCGAACGCCATGGGGACTTTGCAGGATGCCCTGCTCAAGGCAGGGCTGACCGACGAAAAGCAGGTCGAAAAGAGCCGGCGCCGGGGTAAACCCGGCGCCGCTTCTCCCGGCCCGAAAAACGCTCGTGGAAGCGGGCCGGCCAGAAACAAAAAGCGAAGCGCAGGCAAAAAGCGGGGGGGCGATTCGGATCTGGCCCGTGCCTACGCCGCGCGGCGCAAGGCCGAATTGCAGGAAAAGGAAGCCGAAAAGCAGCGCCGCGTCGCCGAGCAGGAAGAGCGGCGCAAGCGCAATCTGCAGCTCGACGAACTCCTCAAGGGCAATACCCTCAATCGCAAGGAAGCCGAGGTGCCTCGTTATTTCGAGCACATGGGGCGGATCCGGCGCGTATTGTGCACGCCCGAGCAGCGTGATCAGCTCAACAATGGCGAGATCGGCGTGGTCAACCTGCGCGGGTCCTATCTGCTGGTCTCGCTTGATACCCTGGAGAAATACCGTGCAGTCGCCCCGGACCTGGTACCCAGTCTGGAGGGCCGAGACGAACCCGAGGACGACGGCAGCCACTATCCCCCGGTGCCCGACGACCTCGTCTGGTAAAAGAAGTTTTCAGGTTTCAGGGTTCAGGTTTCAGGAAAAGACGGATCGAAGCCCGCCCCTGAACCCTACTTTTAGTAATCCAGATTAGGCCGCAGGAACTTCTCAGCCTGCTCGACGCTGACGCCCTTTCGCTCCGCGTAATCTTCCACCTGATCCTTTCCCAGCTTGCCGACGACGAAATACTTGCTGTCGGGATGCCCGAAGTAGTAGCCGCTGACTGCCGCCATCGGTGTCATGGCGAAGCCCTCGGTCAGCTCAATGCCGATGTTGTCGGTGACATCCATCAGTCGGAACAGCTTTTCCTTCTCGCTGTGGTCGGGGCAGGCCGGATAGCCGGGCGCCGGGCGAATGCCGCGATACTTTTCCCGGATCAACTCCCGATTTTCGAGCGCCTCGTCGGCGGCATAGCCCCATAGCTCGCGCCGGACCTTCTGGTGCAGCGCTTCGGCCAGGGCCTCCGCCAGGCGGTCGGCCATGGACTGCAGGAGGATGCGGCTGTAGTCATCGGTCTCCGGGAAGTGCTCGAGTGCGTCTTCAAGACCGATGCCGGTGGTCACGGCGAACACTCCGGCCCAGTCGTTGATGCCGCTTCCGGCCTCGGCGACGAAATCGGACAGGCACAGGTTGGCCGAGGGTTTTTCAGCCTGCTGGCGCAGCATGACCATGCGCTCCATGACGTCGCTGCGCGATTCGTCGGTATAGAAAAGCACGTCGTCGCCGTCACGCGCGGCCGGCCACAGCGCGCAGATGGCGCGCGCGGTCAGCCAGTCGTTGTCGACGATGCGTTCAAGCATGTCCTGACCGTCCTGGAACAGGTTGCGGGCGGCCTCGCCGACCTTTTCATCCTCGAGAATGTCGGGATAGCGCCCCTTGAGCTCCCAGGTCTGGAAGAAGGGGGTCCAGTCGATGTAATCCACCAGCTCGGCCAGCGGCCAGTCGTCGTAAATGTGGAGCCCGGGCTGCCTGGGGGCTTCCGGCCTGTGCTCGTTCCAGTCTGGTTGAAATGCGTTTTCGCGGGCTGCCTCGATGGAGATCAGCGGCTTGCGGCGGCGCCCCTGTGCACTGCGTTCCCGGTATTCCTCGTAGTCGGCCCGGATGTCGGCCGCGTAGCCGTCGCGGTGCTGCTTGCTGGCGAGCTTGCGCACCACGTCGACCGATCTGGAGGCGTCCTTGACCCAGCACACCGGGCCCGGGTAGGCGGGATCGATCTTGAGCGCTGTGTGGGCACGCGAGGTCGTCGCCCCGCCGATCAGTAGCGGCAGCTCGAACTTCGCCTCGTTCATCGCCTCGGCGACGTTGACCATCTCATCGAGCGAGGGCGTGATCAGGCCCGACAGGCCGATGATGTCGGCTTCGGAGCTGCGCGCCTCGTCGAGGATTTTCTCGGCCGGCACCATCACGCCCAGATCGTGCACGTCGAAGCCGTTGCAGGCCAGCACCACGCCGACGATGTTCTTGCCGATGTCGTGGACATCGCCCTTGACCGTGGCCAACAGGACCTTGCCCTTCTTCTCCTTGGTGGTCTGCTCGGCTTCGAGATAGGGCACGAGATGGGCGACCGCCTTTTTCATTACGCGCGCGGACTTGACCACCTGCGGCAGGAACATCTTGCCGTCTCCGAACAGGTCACCAACGTAATTCATGCCGTCCATCAGCGGGCCTTCGATGACCTCCAGCGAGGTATCGAACTGCTGCCGCGCCTCTTCGGTGTCCTCGACGACGTACTTGTCGATACCTTTGACCAGGCTGTACTTGAGTCTTTCGGCGACCGGCTTCTCGCGCCAGGCCTCGTCCTTCTCTTCCTTCTTGCCATCACCCTTGAACTTGCTTGCGGCATCCAGTAGCCGCTCGGTGGCATCGCTTCGGCGGTTGAGGACGACGTCCTCGACCAGTTCACGCAGTTCCGGGTCGATATCGTCGTAGACGGCCAGCTGGCCGGCGTTGACGATGCCCATGTCCATGCCGGCTTTCGTGGCGTGGTATAGGAACACCGAGTGCATGGCCTCGCGCACCGGGTTGTTGCCGCGGAACGAGAAGGACATGTTCGATACGCCGCCGGAGACATGGCAGTCGGGAAATCTCTTCTTTAGCGCTTTCGTCGCCTCGATGAACTCGACCGAATAGTTGTCGTGTTCCTCGATGCCCGTCGCGACCGGGAAGATGTTGGGGTCGAAGATGATGTCCTCGGGCGGATAGCCGGCTTCCTCGGTCAACAGCTTGTAGGCGCGTGCAAGGCATTCGACCATGTGTTCGGCGTTGTCGGCCTGGCCTTCCTCGTCGAAGGCCATGACCACAACGGCCGCACCGTATCGCCGGATCTTGCGCGCCTCTTTCAGGAAGGCTTCCTCGCCTTCCTTGAGGCTGATGGAGTTGACCACGCCCTTGCCCTGCAGGCAGCGCAGGCCGGCCTCGATCACGCTCCACTTCGAAGAGTCGATCATCACCGGTACGCGGGCGATATCGGGCTCGGCGGCGATGAGGTTGAGAAAATCGACCATCGCCTGTTCGGAATCGAGCAGGCCCTCGTCCATATTGACGTCGATGATCTGGGCGCCGTTTTCGACCTGCTGCAGGGCGACCTCGACGGCTTCCTCGTATTTTTCATCGGCAATCAGGCGCTTGAACCGTGCCGAGCCGGTGACGTTGGTGCGCTCGCCGATATTGACGAAATTCAGCTCCGGCGTGATCACCAGCGGCTCGAGGCCGCTCAACCGGGTGTAGCGTTTGTTGTGCTCGGATTCGCTCATGCCGCCTTCTGTTGTCGGATGGGACGGGGAGAATGGCCGTCGATCGCATTCGCCATCGCGGCCAGGTGTTCGGGTGTGGTGCCGCAGCAGCCGCCGATGATGTTGACCAGCCCGTCGCGGGCGTAGGCTTCGATGGTTTCGGCCATCTCCTCGGGCGACTCGTCGTACTCGCCGAATTCGTTGGGCAGCCCCGCGTTGGGGTGGGCCGAGACCAGGCACCCGGCCACGCGCGAAAGCGCCTTGATATGCGGCTTGAGCTGGTCGGCGCCCAGGGCGCAGTTGAAGCCCACCGAGAACGGTTCGGCGTGTTCGATCGAGTAGTAGAAGGCTTCCGGCGTCTGCCCGGACAGGGTGCGGCCCGAAGCATCGGTGATCGTCCCCGAGATCATCAGGGGCCAGCGTTCGCCGCGTCGTTCGAATTCTTCGTTCACGGCGTAGATCGCGGCCTTGGCGTTCAGGGTGTCGAAAATGGTCTCGATCAGGATCAGGTCGGCGCCGCCGTCGAGCAGGCCGCGTGTGGCCTCGGTGTAGGCCTCGACCAGCGTGGCGAAATCGATGTTGCGATAGCCCGGGCTGGAGACGTCCGGGGAAATGGAGGCCGTGCGATTGGTTGGCCCGATGACGCCCACCACGTAGCGCGGCCGACCGGTTTTTGCGGCCGATTCGTCGCAGGCCTGGCGGGCCAGTTTCGCCGCCTCACGGTTGATCTCTTCCGAAAGGTCCTGCAGTGCGTAGTCGGCCTGGCTGATGCGGTTGGCGTTGAAGGTGTTGGTTTCGACCAGGTCGCAGCCCACATCGAGAAAATCGTGGTGAATGCGCGTGATCAAGTCCGGCCGGGTGAGGGTCAGCAGGTCATTATTGCCTTTGAGGTCGTCGGAATGATCAGCGAACCGCTCGCCGCGGAAGGTTGCTTCGTCGAGGCGTTCGTTCTGGATCATCGTGCCCATGGCGCCATCGAGCAGCAGGATGCGTTCGCCAAGGGCGTCGAAAAGTGCTTCGACGCTGCCGGGGTTGTGCCATTTCAGGCTCATGATTTCTCCGCGAGAAAGGTAATGATTTCGAAATTCGGAGTTTTGCGCTCGATCGAGGTGACGTCGCAGAAGTCGGGGCGCAGCCCGGCTTTCTTCAGCATGGCCGACAGTTGCTTCGGCGTGAAACCGTTGTTCGCGTGGCCGAAGTTCTTGACCTGGGCGCTGTGACGATGCTTCTTCAGCGTCGCCCCCACCAGCCGGCCGCCTGGTTTCAGAGTTCTTGCCGCCTCGTCGAGTGCGCCCGGAGGGTTCTCGCTATAGGTGAGGGCATGCATCATCAGCACGCTGTCGAAGACCGTGTCATCGAAAGGCAGGGCGTGCATGTCGCCGAGGTGAAAGTGGACGTTATCGAACGGTTTGACGCGCTCGCGGCCTGCGGCGACGACCTTCTCTGACACATCCATGCAATCGATGGACTCCGCCTGGCGCGCGAGGAGTTCGCCCATCACGCCGTCCCCGGAAGCAATGTCGAGCACGCGCCCGAGCGAGAGCAGTTGCACCAGCGCGCGGGTGGTCGCTTCCCAGGTTCGTCCCGGTGAGTAGTGACGCTCCATGTCGCCAGCAACTGTGTCCGGCCAGTTGCGCCCCAACGCGCGCTGCGCCATGATCTCGGGCAACCGCTCGGCGTCAGCCGCTACGACGGCGTCGTCCAGATCGTCGCGGAAAAGGGCCCAGAGCCGGTGCAGCTGCGGATTGTCCTCGGGGTTGCCCAGCCGGTAGTAGACGGACACACCGTCACGGCGATCGACGACCAGGCCGGCTTCGCGCAGCCGGGCCAGGTGCGTGGACACGCGCGGTTGCGCCAGGCGCGTGATCCGCGCCAGCTCGGCCACCGTCAGTTCCTCGGTTTCGAGCAGCGCCAGCAGCCTGAGCCGGGTGGCGTCCCCCAGCAGGCTGCAGTGCCGTCCCACGCGGTCCAGGTCGATAACTATATCCTTTTATCGCGATTGAAAGATATAGCATAGCCTAGCCCGAACCAGTGGGGCTTTCAAGCGTATGTTGGCCTTATTTCAGGAGATCGATTGTCTCCAAGTGAGTGCAGCCGACTTTGGCGCGTGGGAGCAGGACGAGTCGCCGTTTCGGGGATGGCGTGCCCGGGCCTGTTCCAGTTCGGGGTGAGCGGGCGCGGCAGTCTGCCGCGCCCGTCCGCGTTGCGGTCGATCAGTCCTTCCAGGCATAGTTGCTGAAGGCGTCGTCGAGTTCCGGCTTGTTGAGATGGTTGGAGTAGTTGCTGAGCGTCTTGACGGCCAGGGCAACCACGATCTGCAGGATGTGGTTCTCCTCGTAGCCGGCGCCGAGGAAGGCGCGTACGTCGGCCTCGCTCGGATTGCCCCGGCTGTCGAACATGCCGCGCGTGAATTTGCTCAGTGCGGCCAGTTTCTCGTCGGGGATGGGCTTGTCGCTGCGCAGGGCCTCGAGCACTTCCGGGGGAACGTTCGAAACCTGGTCGGCCAGCATGCTGTGCGCGCCCATGCAGTAGCCGCAGCCGTTGGCGCGGCTGATGGTCAGGAAGACCACTTCCTGCTCGGCCGGCTCGAACCCGGAATGCTCCCGGAACTGCTCGTAACCGTGCATGTAGGTGCTCAGCAGTCCCGGCGCTTTCGCCATGTGGCGGTACATCTCGGGCACGAAGCCGAGCGACTTGTGGGCGCTTTCCAGCAGTGGATGCTGCGCGTCGTTGGCGCTTTCCAGGGTGGGGGCGTCCATTTTGATGGTGTATTCGGCGGTCACGTCATCTCCTTTGTGGGTTGGCTGTCGGTTGTCGTCATGGACCGGGTGGTCCAAAAATGGGTCAAAAAAAAACGGCGTCATTGGAGTGCCGCGAGCATCTGCCGGGCTGTGGCGCGGGCGGTCCGGCGTCCCACGCTGGATTTCACCAGTGTCCGAAGGCCGGCCATGCTGGCGGTCAGGTAGTGGGCAAGGGCCTTAGTGTCGCGATCGGGTGGAATCTCTCCGCGGGATTGTGCGCGTTCGACACAGGACTGGAGCAGGCCGGTCAACTGTCGCAGGCTTCCGCGCGCCTGTTCAGCGGCGTGGCCATCGTCGTGGCCGAGCTCGGCCGCGGAATTGAAGATCAGGCAGCCCAGCCTGGCCTGCTCCGAACCGGCGGAATCCGCGGCCTCCATGAACAAATCTTCCAGGAAGGCCCGCGCGGAAGGCGCTGCTTCCATGCGTTGGCTCAGCCTGTTGAGCAGATTCCTTCGATAGTCGCCAAGGCAATCGATGAAAAGCTGTTCCTTGTTGCCCATGGACTGGTAAAAGCTCGAGCGAGACAGCGCCATCTCGCGCGTCAGGTCGCGCAGGGACGTGCCCTGGTAACCATGCGCCCAGAACAGGTGCATGGCAGCCTGCCTGGCGCGATCGGGATCGAATTGCAGCGGACGGCCTCTGGGCATGTCAGACATTATGGGACCGATCGGTTCATAAATCAACCGGGCGGGCGAGCCCTGCAATCGGAATCCGATTCAGGGCCTGTCTTATCGTTGTGCGGTTGCTTCGAGTCGCCTGTCCGTCTTGCTGCGGGCCAGGCGCTCGTTGCGGTCGTTCCAGGGTTGGCCGACGGTCTTGCGCATGACGCCGTCGACGGTGCGGAGCACCAGCAGGTTGTAGAGCATGCGGGCCAGGTTGCCCGGCGTTCGCGGAAAGGCGCGCAGGGACATCGAGAAGCCAATGTCACGGTACTCGACGAAATGCCAGAAGCCGGGCGGGATGTAGAGCACGTCGCCGTGTTCCAGGTCGGCGACCTCGCCCTGGACCTGCTTGAGCGCCGGGTACTTGTCGTAGTCCGGCTGGTCGACGCGAGCATCGAACAGGGCACTGAAGGAGAATGGCACGCGATAGAGCCAGGGCGTCTGCTCGGGCGAGAACAGCATCACGCGCTTGGGGCCGCCGAAGTGGCAGAGCATGATATCGGCCAGGTCGATATCGAAGTGCAGCTGAACCCTCGATCCTTTCCCGCCCATGAACAGCACGGGCAGCTTCTTGAAGAATTTGAGCCCCACGTCCGGATACTCGAAGTCTTGCTTGAGGTCGGGAATGGTGTTGAAGAAGTTGAAGAAGAACAGCCGCAGGTCGTTTTCGCCTTTCTCCAGCAAGTCCATGTATTCGCCCAGCGGCATGCGCGCGGCCGGCGCGTGCTGGTGCTTGTGATCGCGCGAGGGCTTGCTGTCGTAGAGCGGCACGACCACGCCGCCGGCGCGTTCCTTGAGGTGTTGGACGGTCCATTTCTCGCGCGCCGGCCAGGATTCGGTGAGGCGCTTGATCACCACCGGGCGGGCCGGCTGCTTGTATTCGCGCTGAAACGTCGAGGCATCAACGTTCTCTATCTGCTTGACGCGGGTGAGGGCGACCATGGCTAGTGAGCGTCCATCAGAAACTGTCCTTCCAGCGGCGAAGGGCGGCGAAGACTTCGACCGGATCTTCCCCGCAGTCCGGCTCGTGCTCCCTCACCGCCGCGATTACGGCCGGCTCACGCGAGCGCAAGAAGGGATTGTAGCGGCGTTCGTCTCCGATCCGGGAAGGCAGGGTGATCTCGCCTTTTTCGCGCAGCGTTTCCGCTTCCCTGGCCCGAGCTTGAAGCGCTTCGTTGTCGGGCTCGACCGCCAGCGCGAAGCGGCAGTTGGCGGCGGTGTATTCGTGGCCGCAGAATAGGCGCGTATCGGCGGGCAGGTTGGCCAGCTTGTCCAGTGAGGCGAGCATCTGCTCGGGCGTTCCTTCGAACATGCGCCCGCATCCGGCCGAGAACAGGGCATCGCCGCTCAGCACCAGCCGGTGCCCGAAGTAGGCGATGTGGATGCTGGTGTGACCGGGCACGCTGAGTATCTCGAAGTGAGCCCGGGGGGAATCGATTTCCACGTGATCGCCCTCGCGGACGGGATGGTCGACCTGCGGAATGCGCCGGTCTTCCGGACCGTAAACCGGCACGGCATGCTGCGCGAGAATCTCGTCGATGCCGTTGGTGTGATCCCAGTGGTGATGCGTGATCAGCAGGGCGCCCAGGTCCAGACCGCTTTCGGCCAGCCACTCCAGTGGCGGGCCGGCCTCGCCGGGGTCCACGAGCAGGGCGCAGCGGCCGTCGTGCAGGGCCCAGACATAGTTGCTCTCCAGGGTCGGTATGGCGTCGATCGACAGCGGCATGTGCGGCTCCGTCTGGTATCCTTTTCACGTGTCCCACAAGCATTCTAACGCGCACCGCATGCCGGCCGGATTTTCCGGCCTGCAGCCCCTGGAAACCCGGCTGGTCGAGGCCGGGTTCGCCAAGCCGCGCCCGAAATGGATTCTCGAGGTCGCACCCACCGCCAGCGCGTCGCCGCAGATCGAACCGCAAAGAAGTCGCGTGCTGGTCGACGGCGATTCCTGCTGCTGGCCGTTCCGGGCGGAGCTCGAGTGCTGGCCGCTGGAAGACGACAGCGTTCCGGCGATCCTGCTGCGGCATGTCTGGCAGCCGGCCATCCGGGGTGACTTGCTGGGTGAAGCCACCCGCGTGCTCAAGCCCGGGGGCGTGCTCGTTTCGGTTTCGGCCAACCCGTGGCATCGCCTGGCCTGGCGCGAGCTGGGTCGATCGGCCTTGCGCCTGCCCAGCTGGCCGCAGTTCCAGTGGATGCATGTTCGCTGCGAGTTGCAGCTTTCGATATCGGCCAATGTCCAGGTGCGCGGCTTGGTGCCGGGGCTTGTCCCCGTCCTTGTGGTGATCGCCCGAAAACCGGCGGAGCCCGCGCGGATCGAGCCGATACGCTTCCGCCAGCCGAGCATGGTCGGCGGTTCGGCGGTACCCAGCCAGTGCCGCGCCGCATGAGCGAGCCGGTGCATATCTGGACTGACGGCGCTTGTCTGGGAAATCCCGGCCCCGGCGGCTGGGGCGCGCTACTGCGCTGGAACGGTCACCAACGCGAACTTTCCGGCGGCGAGGCCGAGACGACCAACAATCGCATGGAGTTGATGGCTGCCATCCAGGGGCTGGAGTCACTCAAGCGCCCCTGTCAGGTCGTTCTGACCACTGATTCCCAGTACGTGCGAAAGGGCATCACCGAGTGGATGGTCAACTGGAAAAAGAACGGCTGGAGAACGGCCTCCAAGAAGCCGGTCAAGAATGCCGAGCTATGGCAGCGCCTCGACAAGGCGCGCGAACGCCACGACGTGCAGTGGGACTGGGTCAAGGGCCACAGCGGCCACCCCGAAAACGAGCGAGCCGATGAGTTGGCGACTACGGCAGCCAGGGAGCAATAGCAAAAAGCATTATCGTCCACAGATGAACACAGATGAAATAATAGAAAAACTAATCGTTTATGTGTTCATTTGTCACTGAATTAGTGTCGAGAACTCGGCGTTCATGAGCTGTAGTTGATCGGCTTTTTTGTTTTTATATCTGTGTTCATCTGTGTTCATCTGTGGACAAATATAGGTTTTCTTGATGAGACAAATCGTTCTTGACACCGAAACCACCGGCCTCGAACCCACAGAAGGGCATCGGATCATCGAGATCGGCGCCCTGGAGATGATCGAGCGGCGACAGACCGGGCGCAGCTTTCACGTCTATATCAATCCCGAGCGCGATGTCGAAGGCGGCGCGTTGGCCGTACACGGCATTACCAACGAATTTCTCGCCGACAAACCGTATTTTGCCGACCTCGCCGAGGACTTCATCGAATTCATACGGGATGCTGAACTGATCATCCACAATGCTCCCTTCGATGTGGGCTTTCTCGATGCCGAACTGGCCCGGCTGGATTCGCCAACCCGCGTCGAAGATCACGCAAGCGTGCTCGATACCCTGCCGCTGGCGCGGGAGTTGCATCCGGGGCAGCGCGTAAGCCTGGACGCGCTATGCAAGCGCTACGAAGTGGACAACTCCGGCCGTGATCTGCACGGTGCCTTGCTTGACGCCGAGTTGCTGGCCGAAGTCTACCTGGCCATGACCGGCGGCCAGGTCGACCTGGCGCTGGATCTGTCGGGTGAGGGCGACCGGGGTGAGGCAGGTAACGAGATGGTGCTGGAAGTCGACGTCTCGAAGCTGGTAGTGCGCCGGGCAAACGAGTCAGAACTTACGGCGCATCGGGCCCGACTGGACGCAATCCGTGAAAGCGCCGGTCATTGCCTGTGGCAGGATTCCGTTCCGGAAGACTAGAAAGGCGCTCCGCGCAGAGTTGTTCAGAGGCTCCCTAGGGGGATTCCTCGGTCGTGCTTTCCGCGCTCTCACGCGACTGTGGATCGCTGTCCTCGGCTTCGGCCAGCAGGGGATGGTCGCGGCCCTCCATCCACAGCAGGATCTCGTAGAAGGTCCGCACGTTCTCCACGTACTGCACCGGCTCGTAACCGCGCGCGTAACCATAGCGCGTCTGGCTGTACCAGCGTTCCTGGGTGAGCAGCGGCAGTGAGTCTCGCACATCGACCCAGCGGTCCGGATCACCGCCGCGAATCTCGGTAAGCACGCGTGCATCCTCGAGATGGCCGTAGCCGACGTTGTAGGCCGCCAGCGCCAGCCACAGTCGGTCCGGGTAATCGATACGGTCGGGAATGCGGTCGATCATTGAGCGCAGGTAACTCGCCCCCCCCTATGATGCTCTGCTCGGGATCGACACGATTGTCGATACCCAGCTGCCGCGCCGTGCGCTGTGTGAGCATCATGATGCCCCGAACACCGGTGCGCGATACGGCCGCGGGATCCCAGTGCGACTCCTGGTAGCCCACTGCCGCCAGCAAGCGCCAGTCCAGGTCGTGGGCGGCGGCCGCTTCTTCGAAGAAGGGGCGCAGGTCGGGCAGTCGCTCCCGGATCTGGCGCATGAAGGTGAAAGTGCCGACCGGCTCATAGTTCCCGATGTGCCCGTAATGCCGCTGGCGCAACTCGGCAAGCAGCGAGTCGGCATTGGCCACCAGGAAGAACTCCCGCATGACCTGCACCAGCGAGTCGTCATCGGACCGTTTGGTTGCCCAGGCCAGCGGCTGCGGCTCGCCCAGTTCGAAGGCGGGGCGGATGGCCGGGAAGAATCGGCGATTGAGTTCCAGGATGTTGGAGTCGATGATGGTGTAGTCGACCTCCTCGCTGCTGATGTCCTCGAACAGGTCCTCGATACTGGCGTGGGGGCGGATTTCGGGCTGGATCTCCACTTCGCGTCGGTCCAGCAGGGGGCGATAGGCGGTTCCCTCCATCAGCGCCAGCCGGCCCTCGGTGAGCTCCTCGACCGAGCGGGGGCGCGGTGACCCGCGCCGGTAGACCAGCGTCGGCACGACATCGTCGTAGGCAGGGCCGAAGCGCAGCTGCGACTGCCGGTAGGGGGTGCGCGTCAGGTTTGCGGCCACGAAGTCACCCCGCCCGTCGATCAGGGCCGGAATCAGGTCGCCTACGCTGGGGACCGTCACCACCTGCAGCGGCACCCCCAGGAAGCGGGAAAATTCCAGTGCAAGTTCGTACTCGAAACCGGTTTCGCCCTCGGCACCCAGGTAATAGGTCGAGGCACCGTTGACGGTCAGCATGACCAGATTGCCGCGTGCCTGGATGCGCTCGACCTGGGTCAGTCTGCTGTCACCCGAGGTCGTGGCGATCAATATCGCCGCCGCGACGAGGGCGAGCTGTCCCAGCCCTCGCAGCCGTTCCACCAGCAGTTTTCGCCTGCCCGGCACAGCGTTATTGTTTTGTGTCCCGGGGTCGCTCATGCAGGTCCTGGGTTTTGGGGGCGAAGGTCGCTCATGCTTTGCGCTGCAGGACAGATCATGATGCCCTTTATAGCGGATTTGGTGTGAGAGCTTAAGGTGGTCGCCTCTGCTAGAATAGCCGGCTTTTCCCCATTCGAGCCAACCCGCCATGGCGCGCGATACTCATTCGATTCGAACACGTTTTGCACCGTCGCCGACCGGCTTCCTGCACATCGGCGGCGCACGAACGGCACTGTTTTGCTGGTTGGCGGCACGCGCCACGGGTGGGCAATTCGTGCTGCGTATCGAAGATACCGATCGCCAGCGCTCCACGGCCGAGTCGGTACAGGCCATTCTTGACGGCATGGCCTGGCTGGGCCTGGATGCCGACGAGGGGCCGTTCTACCAGAGCGAGCGCATGGACCGCTACCGCGCGGTGGTCGATCGCCTGCTCGAAGACGGGCAGGCCTATCGCTGTTACTGCTCGAAGGAGCGGCTCGAGACGCTGCGCGAAGAAGCCATGAATGCCGGGGAAAAACCCCGCTATGACGGCCACTGCCGCGACCTGGCGGAAGCACCGGAAGGTATCGAGCCGGTCATCCGGTTCCGTAACCCGCTCGACGGCACGGTGGCGTTCGACGATCGCGTGCGCGGCCGCATTGAGGTGTCCAACGGTGAGCTCGACGACCTGGTGATCATGCGCGCCGATGGCTCGCCCACCTACAACTTCGCCGTGGTCATCGATGACTTCGATATGGACATCAACCTGGTCATCCGCGGCGACGACCACATCAACAACACGCCGCGCCAGATCAACATCTACCGTGCGCTCGAAGTCGAGCCACCGGAGTTCGCGCACGTGCCGATGATCCTCGGCGACGACGGGGCACGCCTGTCCAAGCGACACGGCGCGGTCAGCGTCATGGCCTGGCGGGAGCAGGGCTACCTGCCCGATGCCATGGTCAACTACCTGGCTCGCCTGGGCTGGTCGCATGGGGATCAGGAAGTGTTTTCGCGGCAGGAGCTGGTCGAGTTGTTCAACATTGCCGAGGTCAATCACAAGGCCTCGCGCTTCGACACCATGAAGCTCAATTGGCTCAACCAGCATTACCTGCGCGAGGGCAACCGCGACCAGGTGCACTCTGAACTGCTTTGGCATATGCAGCGTACCGGCCTGCACGCTGAAAACGGACCGCCTCTGGCTGATCTGATCGCGGTCCAGGCCGAGCGGGTCGAAACCCTGGTCGAATTGGTCGAGCGAAGCCGGCCCTTCTATGAGGACTTCGCGGACTATGAGCACGGCGCTGCCAAAAAGCATTTGCGGCCTGTCGCCGCCGAGCCGCTGGAGAACCTGCGCAATCGGCTCGCCGAGCTGGCGCACTGGCGTGCCGAGGAGCTGCAGGCCGCCGTGCAGGCCACGGTCGACGAACTGGGGATCGGCTTCGGCAAGATCGGCATGCCGTTGCGGGTGGCGCTGATGGGCCACGGCGAGTCGCCGTCGATCGACAAGACCCTGTGGCTGATGGGCCGCGAGC
Source organism: Wenzhouxiangella psychrophila (assembly GCF_042310375.1). Lineage (NCBI taxonomy): Bacteria > Pseudomonadati > Pseudomonadota > Gammaproteobacteria > Chromatiales > Wenzhouxiangellaceae > Wenzhouxiangella > Wenzhouxiangella psychrophila. Next base: position 205,167 of record NZ_JBHJMQ010000006.1, read on the forward strand.
GCACCCTCGAACGCATCGACCGCGCCCTGGCCCACATCGCCGACCGCGCTGCTGCCCAGGGTTGAGTTTGGCGGGCAAGTCCCTTAAAACCTTTAAAACGCAAAGACGCTAAGACGCAAAGAACGCCAAGAAAGAAAAATCAATAAAGCAGGTGACCACGGAAGTTGCTGAAAGGCTGGAGTTGACCCAGTTCGCTGTTTGTTGGTTTTTAATCATTCAGTTTTTTGTTTTTCTTCGCGTCCTTTGCTGCTTTGCGTCTTTGCGTTTCAAAGGTTTTTGCCGACCCTGCCTGATAGAATAAAAGGCATGGATTCGAGCCAGGTCATTCGTGAGGTCGAGCAGCGCTGCAGGCAGCGTGGCCTGCGCCTGACGCCCACCCGGCGGCGGGTGCTCGAGTTGGTGCTGTCGGCCGAGGGGCCGGTCAAGGCCTACGACCTGCTCGACCTGCTCAAGGCCGAGCAGCCCAACGCTGCGCCGCCGACGATTTACCGGGCGCTGGAGTTTTTGCTCGAAAATCATTTCATTCACCGTCTCGAATCCCTCAACGCTTTCGTCAGCTGTTTCCATCCGGCCGAGTCCCACCAGGGCCAGTTCCTGATCTGCGACGAATGCCAGACGGTGACCGAGATTCACGATCCGGCATTGACCAGCAAGCTGCACGCTGCCGCCGAGCACGAGCATTTCCATCCCAGCCGCCAGGTGCTGGAAATCTACGGCCTTTGTGACAACTGCTATGGGGTCCATCGCTCTTGAGCCGGCGCGAACGCCTCTATCACCTGCACGACATCCTCCGCCAGCGGCGCACGCCGATTGCCCGCCAGGGTCTGATGGAAGAGCTCGGCTGCAGCCAGGCGACCCTCTATCGGCTCATCAATGAATTGCGCGACCACCTGGGGGCACCGCTGGAGCAGGATCCGGACGGCCGCGGCTTTTTCTATGACCGCAGCCTGGCCGGCAGTTTCGAACTGCCCGGGCTATGGATCAGCCCCGATGAACTGCAGGCCCTGCTGACCGCCCGTCACGTGCTGGGCAATGTCCAGCCGGGCTTGCTCGAGGATGAGCTCGAAGGCGTGCAGCAGCGCATCAACCAGCTGCTCGACGCCCAGGGGCTGGATTTCTCGACCCAGCCGGGACGAATCAACATCCGGCACGACGCCGGGCGGCCGGTGCCGGCCGATCTGTTCGAAGATGTGCTGCAGGCCTTGTTCAAGCGCCAGCGGCTGGCAATTACCTACCACGGGCGCCGGCGCGACGACGTCAGCGAACGCGAAGTCTCGCCACAGCGCCTGACCAGCTACCGCGACCGCTGGTACCTGGATGCCTGGTGCCATCGCTCGGAAGGATTGCGCAGTTTCGCCCTGGAACGGATTCGCGATATCGGTCGGCTTGAGCAGGAAAGTATCGAGTTGCCGGAGGAGGAGATCACCCGGCATTTCGACCAGGCCTTCGGCATCTTCTCGGGTCCGGTCGAACACGATGCCGTATTGCGTTTCAGTGCCGAGGCGGCGCGCTGGGCGGCTGACGAGGTCTGGCATCCCGAGCAGCGCTCCGAGTGGATGCAGGACGGACGCTTCGAGCTGACCGTACCGTTCGGGCGCAGCCGAGAACTGATCATGGAGATCCTCCGCTATGGCGCCGATATCGAGGTTGTGGCGCCCGATTTTCTGCGCGAGGCGGTATCCGGGCAACTGGAAGTCGCGCTGGGCTATTATCGATAGCGCCTCATGCGGAGACTGCCCGTGTGTAGGGAGTCCGTCACGGTCGTGTCATGGAAGTGTCACATGACACTGCTGCAATGATGCGAAGTTGACTGCAGGGCATACCATGAACAACCAGACCATTCTGGTCGTGGAGGACGACGAGGCGATTCGCGACATGATCGTCTTCAATCTCGAAAGAGCGGGTTTCCGCGTTGTCGAAGCGGGTGATTGCCAGACGGCCCGGGTTCGAATCGCCGACGATCTCCCCGACTTGCTGCTACTCGACTGGATGCTTCCCGACACCAGCGGCGTCGAACTGGCTCGCAGCCTGCGCCGTGACGAGATGACGCAGGATATACCCATCATCATGCTGACTGCGCGTACGATGGAAGACGACAAGGTTCGCGGGCTCGACAGCGGGGCTGACGATTACGTCACCAAACCCTTCGGCGCGCGCGAGCTGATCGCGCGCATCAATGCACTGCTGAGGCGGTCGGCGCCCGGCGGGGCGGATGAAGAGGTGGTGGTCAATGGCCTCGTGCTCAACACCGCCAGCCACCGTGTCACGGGCAACGGCAAGCCGATCGATCTCGGGCCGACGGAGTTTCGCATGCTGCGTTTCTTCATGACCCACCAGGACCGCGTCTACTCGCGCACGCAACTGCTCGACTATGTCTGGGGTGGCGGCGTCTACATCGAGGAGCGCACGGTCGATGTGCACGTACTGCGCCTGCGCAAGGCCTTGGCGCCGCTGGGTTTCGATCGCTACATCCAGACCGTTCGCGGGGCAGGTTACAGATTCTCGGCGGTGGAAACGGCCTGATGTCGCGTGCCTGGTTCAGCGAGTTGCTGTTCCTGGCCGCGCTGGTCGTCGGCGCCCTGGTTCTGGCGCTTATTTTCGGGGGGCTTCCCTGGTTTCTGCTGCTGGCCCTGGCCGTTCTTGTCGGGCGCTGGTTTCACCAGCTCTACCGCCTCGACCAGTGGCTGCGCAGCCGGAGACGCAACCCGCCGGCTTCCTGGGGCGTGTGGGGCCAGCTCTTCGACGACTACTACCGGTTGCGGCGTCGACATCACCTGAGCAAGCGACGGCTGGCGGCCGTCATTCGCGAATTCCGGGAAGCCACCGCCGCCATGCCGGACGGCACGCTGGTTCTCGACCGCGAGTTCCGCATTCTCTGGTACAACCAGGCAGCCTGTACGCTGGCCGGCCTGACCAGCCGCAGCGATTTCGGCCAGCCGGTTTCGAACCTCATCCGGAACCCCCGGCTGGTGGCTTTCATCGAGTCGGGCGACTTCGAAAACCCCATCGAGATTGCCTCTCCGGTCGACCCGAGCCGGCGCCTGCTGATGCGCCTGGTGCCCTATACCAATGAACAGTACCTGCTGCTGATTCGTGATGTGACCCGGCTGCACCGCCTGCAGGCCATGCGCCGGGACTTCGTCGCCAACGCCTCGCACGAGCTGCGCTCTCCCCTCACCGTGCTGGGCGGCTATCTCGATTCCATGGTGGAGGATCGTGACCTTGATCCGTCCTGGCGGGGGCCCGTCCGTCAGATGCGCGCCCAAACCCAGAGAATGAACAATCTGGTCAACGACCTGCTCGAGCTCTCCCGGCTCGAGACCGAGGAAAGCGAAGCGCCGATGGACAGCCCGGTGGATATGCCCGCGCTGATCCGGCGCCTGGGACGCGACGCCGTGCTGGCCGACGCCGAGGCGCACCCGCTGGACATCCAGGTCGAGACGGAGCGCTGTCTCAACGGCGTGGAAAACGAGATCTACAGCGCGCTCTCGAACCTGGTCATCAACGCCTTCCGCTACAGTGACGCGGGGCAGCCCGTATCGGTGCGCTGGCAGGAAGAACAGGACGGCAGCCTGGTTTTCGAAGTTCAGGATCATGGCGTGGGAATCGACCGCCGGCATTTGCCGTTCATCACCCAGCGTTTCTACCGCATTGACAGCTCCCACAGCCGGGCGCGGGGCGGCACCGGTCTTGGCCTGGCCATCGTCAAGCACGTTCTCAAGCGCCACGGCGCCCGGCTGGACGTCGAGTCCGACCCGGGTGTGGGCAGCGTCTTCCGTTGCATCTTTCCTGCGAACCGGGCCTGCGCGGCCCCGGCGCGTCGCAACGGGGTCGCGTAATCAAACTGTCACCTTTCGTTCATACAATCCGCAAGCAGAACATCCAAGGAGTCCGATCAACATGATCAAGCAACTGTTCAAGTATTCCGCCTGTGCAGCAATGCTGGCAAGCGGCACGGCCTTTTCGCAGGCCGAAGTCGACCCCGAACTGCCGGAATACGAGCCGGTATCGGGCATTTCCGGCAACCTGTCGTCCATCGGTTCGGACACGCTCAACAATCTGATGACGTTGTGGGCCGAGGAATTCCAGGATTACTACCCCAACGTCAACATCCAGATTCAGGGTGCCGGTTCTTCGACCGCGCCGCCGGCGCTGACCGAGGGCACGGCTAATTTCGGGCCGATGAGCCGCCCCATGCGCTCGTCCGAAATCCAGGCCTTCGAGGAAAAGCACGGCTACCCGCCGACCCAGGTCGGTACGGCCATCGACGTGCTGGCCGTCTACGTCAACAAGGACAATCCGGTCGAGTGCCTGACGATGGAACAGGTCGACGCGATCTTTTCCGTGGGCCGTCGCTGCGGTGCGGCCGACGACATCACTCGCTGGGGCCAGCTCGGGCTGGAAGGTGACTGGGCCAATCGCGACATCGCCCTCTATAGCCGCAACGCGGTGTCGGGGACCTACGGTTACTTCAAGGACAATGCGCTCTGCGGCGGCGACTACAAGCCCTCGATCAACGAGCAGCCTGGTTCGGCCTCGGTCGTGCAGGGCGTGACCGAATCGCTCAACGGCATCGGCTACTCGGGCATCGGTTACGAGACCTCCGGCGTCAAGGCCATCGAACTGACCCATGTCGGCGATGACGCCTGTTACGGCCCGACGCCCGACAACGGCGTCAGCGGTGACTATCCGCTGGCCCGCCTGCTGCTGGTGTATGTCAACAAGAACCCCAATCGCGAGCTTTCCCCGCTGGAACGCGAGTTCTTCCGCATGGTCCTGTCACGCCAGGGTCAGCAGGTTGTCTTGCGCGACGGTTATATTCCCCTGCCGGAGTCGGCTGCTTCGCGTATTCGCGACGAGCTGGGACTTTAGAAACGTCCGCATTATCATGTTGAATCCGAACGGCCCTGGCACTTGCGGGGCCGTTCGACATCGGCCTGCCGGCCACAACGATCATTGAACCATCGAGTTCCTGGATGAGTAACAACGCGACACAAGCAGGCCAGCGGCAGTCCCACCTGCCGAGCGCCGACGCGATGGCGCGTCGTCGGCGCAGCCGCTACCTGGCTGACGGTGCAGCGCGCTGGATGGTGCGCGCCGGCGGCGGGGGCGTGGTGGTGGCCCTGGCGCTGATCTTCGTGTACCTGTTCAGCGAGGTCTTGCCGCTGTTCAAGGGGGCGTCGGTGGAGCGCCAGGAGAGCTATGTTACGGCCGATTCCGGGACGACGGTGCCGGCCTACCTGGCTCTGGAGCGCTACGGCGAAATCGGTATGCGTTACAGCCGTGAGGGTGAACTGGTGTATTTCAGGCTCGGCGACGGCGAGGTTATCCGGCGCATCGAACTGGCCGTTCCCGAAGGGGTACGCATCACCAGCGTCGGAAACGGCGAGCCGCGGGCGCGCCGGGTGGCACTCGGCCTCAGCGACGGCACGGCCATCATCGTCGAACATAATCACGCGCTCGAGTTTCCGGAAGCCGGCGTTCGCGACGTGGTTCCCGATCCCAGCTTTCCGGTCGGGCCCGAGCCGGTTGTGGTCGACGATTCGGGCGAGGCCCTCACCGCGATCGCCATCCAGAAGGCGCGTGACGACACCGGGGTGGCCGCGCAGACGGCCGATGGCCGCATGCTGTTCGTGCGCTACCGGGTGCGCACCGGCTTTCTGTCGGGCGAGCGAGACGTCCAGCGTGAATCGTACGATCTGCCTGCCTTCGGCACGCCGGTCACCCACCTCCAGCTCAGCGCCAACCTCTGGAACCTGATTGCCGCGGATGCCGGCGGCAGCCTGATCTACTGGGACATTTCCAGGCCCGCCGAGGCCGTCATGCGCGATCGTCGGGAGGTCGCCGGTGAACCGGGCGAGTCGATCACCAGCCTGCAGTTTCTCAACGGTACATTTTCGGCCATCGTTGGCACCGCCTCCGGCAATGTATCGCAGTGGTTCCTTGTCCGGGACGAGACCGAGGATGCCGGAGACAACATTTTCTACCTGGCCCGGGCGCGCGATTTCGAACAGCATCCGGGTGCCATCACGGCCATTCAGCCCGAGTACACGCGCAAGGGCTTCGTCGCCGTCGACGATGCCGGTTACCTCGGGATTCATTACGGCACTTCTGCACGAACGGTGTTTCTCGACCGGGTTTCCGACAAGCCGCTGGTGGGCGTAGCCGTTTCTCCTGTCAATGAACGGATTCTGGTCGAGGATCGTGAGGGCACAATTACCGAACTCGACTTGTGGAACGAGCACCCGGAAACATCCTTCAAGGCCCTGTGGAGCAAGGTCTGGTATGAAGGCCGCTCCGATCCCGCCTACGTCTGGCAGGCCTCGTCGGGTAGCGACAGTTTCGAGCCCAAGTATTCGATGGTGCCGCTGACCGTCGGCACGCTCAAGGCCGCTTTCTTCGCCATGCTGTTCGCCATGCCGCTGGCGATTGCCGGGGCGATCTACACCGCCTATTTCATGTCGCCCAGCTTGCGCGGTTACGTCAAGCCCACCATCGAAGTGATGGAGGCGCTGCCGACGGTGATCCTCGGTTTCCTGGCCGGCCTTTGGCTGGCGCCGTTCCTGGAAAACCACATTCCGGTGGTGTTTACCGTACTGGTTGGCCTGCCGCTGGCCTTCCTGATCGTCGCCTGGGCGTGGGCACAGCTTCCCAGGGGCGTTCGCAACCGCATACCGGGCGGCTGGGAAGCGCTGATTCTGATGCCGGTCATCTGCCTGCTGGTATGGGGTCTGATCGAACTCTCGCCGCTGATCGAGATCTGGTTCTTCGACGGCTCGATGCGGCAATGGTTTACCGACATCGGCATTACCTACGACCAGCGCAACGCCCTGGTGGTCGGCATCGCCATGGGCTTCGCCGTCATTCCCACTATTTTCTCGATTGCCGAGGATGCGGTCTTTACCGTGCCCAAGCATCTGACCCAGGGCTCCCTGGCGCTGGGCGCCACGCCCTGGCAGACGGTCACGCGGGTGATCCTGCTGACGGCCAGCCCGGGTATTTTCTCGGCGGTGATGATCGGCTTCGGGCGTGCCGTGGGCGAGACCATGATCGTCCTGATGGCCACGGGCAACAGCCCGGTGGTCAACTTCAACATCTTCGAAGGCATGCGTACCCTGTCGGCCAACATCGCTGTTGAGTTGCCGGAAACGGCCGTCAATTCCACGCATTTCCGCATCCTGTTCCTGGCCGGCCTGGTGCTGTTCGCCATGACCTTCATCGTCAACACCATCGCCGAAATCGTGCGCCAGCGCTTGCGCACGAAGTACAGCAGTCTGTGAGAGCTATGAAGTTCAGAGAATGGTTCAAATCCGGTGATCCGTGGATCTGGATGATCGGCGGGGCACTGAGCATTTCCGTGATCATGGTCGTCGGCCTGTTGCTGCTGATCGCCGTGCGGGGTTTCGGGCATTTCTGGCCGGCGCCGCTCGCCGAGACCACTGTGACGGCTGCAGATGGTAGCGAATCGGTCATTCTGGGTGAGCTGGTCGAAAGCGAGACGTTGCCGGCCGACCGGGTACGGGAGGCCGGTCAGTTCATCGACGACGATACCCAGGTCGTCACGCGGCACCTGTTCAAGGTCGGCAACCGCGACCTGACCGGGCGCGATTTCGTATGGCACCTGGAACCCGCGCTCGGGGAGTGGGCCTACCCGGAAGACGCGATGATGATCGAACGGCGCGAGTGGGGCAATTTCTACGGCTATCCCCTGCGCCTGGAAGAAGACGGCCGGACGATCGCCGAAGGCGAGAACCTGTGGGGCGAACTCCAGGCGCGCATCGAACGCGCCAATGAACTGCACGCGCGCATCCAGCAGATCGAACGCTACGAGATCGGCCGTATCAACAGCCAGCTCGAGGAAATCCGGCTGGAGGAGCGGGGGCTGGATCACCGCGGTGTCACCGGTGCCGAGCGGGAAGCCGCCATGGCCGACCTGGAGGCCCGCCGGTCCGTGCTCGAGGAGGAATACGACGAGTTGCGGGCGCAGCGCAATGATTTGCAACAGCGCAACGAACGCGATGTGCTGCATGCGCGGACGGCCAACGGGCAGGAAGTGGCCATCCAGGTCGGCAAGATCGTGATGGCTTCGACGAACAATGCCCTGGGCCTGGCGGGCAAGCTGGGTTTCTACTGGCACAGGATCTCGGACTTCATTACCGGTTACCCGCGTGAAGCCAATACCGAGGGCGGCATCTTCCCGGCTATCTTCGGCACGGTGACCATGGTGCTGATCATGTCGGTATTGGTAACGCCCTTCGGCGTCCTGGCCGCCATCTACCTGCGCGAGTATGCCCGGCAGGGGCCGATCCTCAAGATGATCCGCGTGTCGGTCTATAACCTGGCCGGCGTGCCTTCGATCGTCTTCGGCGTGTTCGGGCTGGGCTTTTTCGTCTACATGCTAGGCGGCAGTATCGACGAGCTGTTTTTCCCCGAGCGATTGCCGGCGCCGACTTTCGGTACCCCGGGGCTTTTCTGGGCCTCGCTGACACTTGCCTTGCTGACCCTGCCGGTGGTGATCGTGTCGACCGAAGAGGGCCTGGCACGGATTCCACGCACCGTGCGCGAGGGCTCACTGGCGCTGGGTGCAACCAAGTGGGAGACGCTCTGGAAGGTTGTCGTGCCCCTGTCGGCACCGGCGATGATGACCGGCCTGATCCTGGCCGTGGCGCGTGCCGCGGGCGAAGTGGCGCCGCTGATGCTCGTCGGCGTGGTCAAGCTCGCCCCGAGCCTGCCGGTCGACGGCGAATTTCCCTACGTGCATATGGAGCGCAAGATCATGCACCTGGGTTTTCATATTTACGACGTCGGCTTCCAGAGTCCCAATGTCGAGGCGGCCCGGCCACTGGTCTACGCTACGGCGTTGACGCTGGTGGCGCTGATCCTGATCCTGAACCTGAGCGCAATCGCCATCCGCAACCGGCTGCGCGAGAAATATCGCTCAGAAAGCGACTGACATGATTGGCTAACCGCAAAGAGCGCAAAGACAAAGATTAGCAGATTGGAGAATGTAAATAGATTGGCAGATGGTGACTCGGATTATGCTCGCCTGCATGTTTGGCGAGTTTGAATGCACTTTGCGATCTTTGCGTCTTCGCGGTTAGAAATGGTTTTATAGAGAGTAATCAGAACAATGGAAGAGAAGCAACAGGAAACGCAGATTCCGACCGGCGTATCCGTCAATGAGGATCGCCAGGCGCTCAATATCGAGCGCGAGGATATCTGTATCGAAACGCGTGACTTGAATCTGTACTACGGTGAGGACCAGGCGCTGAAGAACGTCGACCTGCGTATTCCCCGAAATCGGGTGACGGCCTTTATCGGCCCCAGTGGTTGCGGCAAGTCGACCCTGCTGCGCTGTTTCAACCGCATGAACGACCTGATCGACATCTGTCGCATCGAGGGCGAGATCCTGATCGACGGTCAGGATATTCATCACCGCAATGTCGATGTGGCCGAGCACCGGCGACGCGTGGGCATGGTCTTCCAGAAGCCCAATCCGTTTCCGAAGACCATCTTCGAGAACGTCGCCTACGGGTTGAGATTGCAGGGCGTCAACGACCGACGCCAGCTCTCGGAGGTGGTCGAGAATGCGCTGCGCTCGGCCGCACTGTGGGACGAGGTCAAGGATCGCCTGGACGACAATGCGTTCGGGCTTTCGGGCGGTCAGCAGCAGCGGCTGGTCATTGCCCGCGCCATTGCGATCGAACCGGAAGTGATCCTGCTCGACGAGCCCTGTTCCGCGCTGGATCCGATTTCCACGGCCAAGGTCGAGGAACTCATCATCGAGCTCAAGGATCGGTATACCATCGTCATCGTGACGCACAACATGCAGCAGGCCGCGCGTGTTTCCGACTTCACCGCCTACATGTACATGGGCGAAATGGTCGAGTTCGACGACACGGCCCGGTTGTTCACCAATCCGCGCCGAAAGGCGACGGAAGACTACATCACAGGCCGCTACGGGTAATCAACAATGGACAAGCTGCACCTCGATAAACATATTTCCCGCCAGTTCAATGAGGAACTCGAGTCCCTGCGCCAGCAGGTGATGACCATGGGCGGGCTCGCCGAGGAAATGATCGGCAATGCCGTGCAGGCATTGGTCGAGGGTGACTCCGAGCTTGCGCAGCACGTGGTCGAGGCCGACGACCAGGTCAACGAGATGGAAAAGGCCATCGACGAGCGCTGCATCATGGTGCTCGCCAGGCGCCAGCCGACGGCCAGCGACCTGCGCCTGGTCGTGGCAATGATCAAGGCAATCAACGATCTCGAGCGCATCGGCGACGAGGCCGAGAAGATTGCCCGCATGGCGATCCGGCTGGCCGAGGCCGATCGGCCGCGTAACAACTACCGCGAACTCGAAATCATGGGAACGACCGTGCGGGGTATGCTTCACGATGCCCTGGACGGTTTCGTGCGGCTGGCCCCCGAGGTTGCCGTGAGCCTCGTGCGCGAGGACAACAAGGTGGATGCTGACTACGAAGCCATCCTGCGCCAGTACCACACCTATCTGGTCGAGGAGCCGCGCAACACTCGGCGGATCATCGACGCCATCTGGGTGGCGCGCTCGATCGAGCGCATCGGCGACCACGCCAAGAATATCGGTGAGTACATCGTCTACCTGGTCGAGGGCAAGGATCTTCGCCACGCATCCCTGGCCGAGATGGAACGCGAACTCGGCGATGAGGGGGGGTCGAAGTGACGAATCACTCCATTCTCAGGTTCTGAGAAGTCGGCATGCTGAACTTGCATCACGTTCAAACGATGGAGTTCAGAAATGCAGGCAACCCTCCCAAACCGCCAGGCTCGTCCCCGTTTTAATCGCCGGGAATCGCTTCGCCAGTGCACCCGGCAACTGATCGCCGTATCGGGTGAATTGCTGGCCCTTGCCAGCCTGACCGTGGCCCTGGCTGCCGGCCTGACCGTGCTCGCCGGTGTCCTACAACTCGCAGCCTAGGCCGGCCAGTCCGGCCAGCTCGGTAAGCCTTTCCAGCGGCAGGGCACCGTCCTCGAAACCATCCAGCTCGGACTCGTACTCGAGGCGACCCTGCTCGCAGCCGAGGGTGAGTTCCGCCCGGCCCCAGAAGTTCTGCTCGGCGTCGTCCGGGTCGAAATCGTCGCCGAAGACGGGACCTTGGACGGTCAGCAGCTCGGGAAAGACGATCGGGTCAGTGCTGCCGGCCTCGCTCTGGCCGATGATCCAGTAGGGGCGACCCTCGGCATCGTAGGTAAACCACACCAGAAGCATCGACTCCGCGGAGAGCCACTGGACCGTCATGCCCTGTCCCGGCTGCAGCGGGTCGTACCAGGAGCCGCTCAGCAGCGCGCGATCCGGAAAGGCCGTGGGCATGTCGGGCGGGCGACAATCGGTGCTCCAGGTCGAGGTCAGGGCCTGGAAATCGATGGTGCGGTGATGGTCATATGCCTCGTACTCGTACCAGCCGCTCTGGCAGCCGGTGAAGATCATGCGAGCCGAGCCGACGGTTTCAAGCTCGACGTCTTCGGGATCGAACGCGCTGCCGAATTGCGCCCCGCTTCCGGCCACCAGCTCCGGAAACTCGATGCGGTTGCCCTCGATCCTGCCCGAACCGATCAGCCAGCGCGGCCGGCCTTCGCCATCGAACGTGAACCAGTAGGCAAGCGCGCGATCGTCGGGCAGGATTTCCAGCATCCAGCCTTCGCCGCTGCGTTCGGGGTTGAACCACATTGCCGTATGGCCGGGGCTTATCGCCAGGATCGACGGATCGCTCTCCGGCCCGGCCTCGACCTGGAGCGACCGGTCCGTACCGCCTTGATCGGGATCGTCACCATTCGAATCGTAGTCTCGCCAGAAACCGGTTCGGAAACGCACGGGCGTCGACGGGTCGGCGTCGAGCCGATGCCCGGTCATGTCGGTGGTTTCGATGGCCAGCGTTGCATGTTTGCCGGTGGACTGCTCCAGCAGGGATCGATTGGCCTCGGTGTCCGCGAGGTGAACCGGCAGGGTGACGGTACTGTCGCGATAGTTCGGACGGTCGCCTAACCAGCGATGAGGTTCTTCACTCCAGGAAGGCCCGCTGACCGTTGTTTCCAGCGGCTGGCCATCGACTTCAATATCGAGGTCGACGCCCAGTGAGCTGGAGAAACGGCCGGGGAATGGGACGATCTCGCCGTCTTCTCGCCAGCGCATGGGCTTGCTGAAGACCACTCGCAGCCGGTAATCAAGGCCGGTCTCGAGGGGCCGGACGCTGCGCGTGACGAGTTGGCGCTGCCCGTTCTCGGCTTCGCGCCAGCGTGCACTCCAGAAGGTCAATCGGCCGTCTTCGTCGAGCAGGTCGGCGCGCACGATGCGCGGCGGACCGGCCATGTGGTAGGCAATCGCCATCATGCTCTCGGCCAGGTTCTCGCGCACCCGGGCGATTTCACTCTCGGGCAGGATGAAGCCGTCGTGGCCGTTGTTGCCGAAGCCCCCGTATTCGGTGCCGCCCCTGCTGCCCGGTTCGATTTCCCAGGTCAGCGAGGGCACCCGGAACTCGTGCGCGAAGTATTCGGAGGTTGTTCCGATGCCTTTGCTGATGTGTCGAGGGCTGTCGACATAGCGCTTGCTGCCCGGCAGCGCGGCGTGGTGATCGGCGGCCATGTCCAGAACCCGCTCCTGGATGTCGTTGAGCCGATTGTTGTTGGTCTGGACGCTGAAGAACACCTTGGTGTAGGAGTGCATGTCGGCGTAGAAGCGCAACTGTTCGGACGGGCCGAGTGCCGCGGCCGCCATGAGCGCCTGCGTTTCCGGTTCGGAAGCGGGGGAGGGGCCGCGATAAGTCAGGTCCTCCCGTATGCCTGTATCGGGCGGGCCGGGCCAGGCCGGCTCGTTATTGCGGTTGAGATCGACACCGGACAGTCGGCCGGAAACCGTAACCAGGCTTTCATCCGCGCCGCGCAGGTTCTTGCGCCGCATGCGGCCGTCGCGCGGGGAGGAATCGGGAGAGCGGTTGTCCACGTCCAGCCAGTTGCTGCGTGGATAGCGCTGGGTCTGGAGAAAGCCGTCGACGTTGAGCACCGGGATGACGACGATACTGGTGTGATACAGGATGTAGTCGGTCCAGTGCTTGTCTCCGCGCCCGTCGACCAGACGTTCCATCAGGCCGGTGACGACTTCCGGTGATTGCCATTCGCGGGCGTGGATGCCGCCGGTGAACTGCAATGCGGCGCGGGGCAGGCCCTCGAACGTAGTGTCGCCGCCGCGGCCCAGGCGGTAGGCCCAGATGTCGCGGTTGCCGCGCGTCTGCCCGGCGATCGCCGAATCGATAAAGTCGTGCGTCATCGCCAGGTCCTGGTGACGCGTGCGCAGACCGGCGTACGTGCGGAAGCCGTCGAAGGGCAGTGGGGTGTCGACCGGGATCGGCACGGGGTAGCCCAGCCCCAGTCTGCCCGGGCCTTCGGTCCAGTCGATGATGGACTGGGCCGGCAACAGTGGGGATGCCGCCAGGAGAATGATCGCGATGAAGCGGCCGGGCCTGTTCATGGTCCGGCCTCGCTTTCAGGATCGGTCTCCTGCTCGGCGGCTTCCAGCTCGGCCAACAGCTCAAGCCGGCGGCGCCCGTGCTCCGTCAGCGTTTTGGTCGTTGCTGCTTCGAGCCAGTCACCGCCGTCCATGCGAGCGAGCTGCAGCGCTGCCGCGCCGCCCAGCTCTGGATCGTCGAGCAGATCCAGCAGCCGGCTGCCCCATTGTTGCCGGACAGCGCGGTCCTTGGGCAGATGGGCCGTCAGGTCGCTCATCGCCCAGGCGGCAATGCCCGGGGCCGGGTGCTCGAGTGCGGCTCGACTCAGTTCCGAGGCCTTCGCGGGCGGAAGCATGGCCCGGGCATGCTTCAGCCGGGGCATGACGACTCGAGCCGATGCCGTCTGGAGCCAGTGCTGCAGCCAGTCCAGGTTGCCGCGTGCGAGTTCGATGTCGGCGCGGAAATCTCCACAACCATAGAGACCGGAAGCGCAGTGCAGGGCCAGCGCGTCGAGGCGCTCGACCGGCATGCGCTGGATGGCGTAGCGCATGCCGCGATACTCGGGGTTGTCCGGCGAGCCTTGCGTGAGCTGGTCGGCCAGGGTGGACGGGGGCAGTGCATTGTGGCCGGAGACGGCTTCGTGACCGCGCCGCCAGGCCCATTCGTTGGCCAGGCCGCGCGCGGCCGTGGCGACGTCGAACAACGCGACGGGATGGTGGGCGCCTTCTTCGTGGGCCGTCACCGCCAGTGGCGGCACGCCGGCAAGCCACTCCAGCAGCGCCTCCGGTGCCGTGCCGGGTGGAAAATCACGCAGCCGCTTGATGTAACCGAACAGCACTGCATCGCGCTCGGCCGGCGACAGTGAAGCGTTACCGCGAATCTCGCTCATTTCGGCAGCCAGTGCATGCGTGCCGGCGCCGGAAAGAGTGCGTTCGAGGAGGGCGTCGGCGCTGCGCTCGACGGCTGGCGAACCGGTCAGGGCCCGGGCATCCGGTTCGACCCAGACCGGATCATTCGGCCGCTGGGCCGGGGCGGTGCCCGACCAGATGACGAAGAGGCAGCCGGCAAGCGCCGGCCAGGGGGTTGCTGAGCGCATGCGTTGCATCCCGCTCGGGGCCTGCCATCAATATAGCGCGCGCCCACCGGCACTGCCAGTGGATGTTGCGAGCTAGTTGGAAGCGCGACGAGCAGCGTCGCCGCGCTGTCTGGTTTACGCGGCCTGTTCGGACTGACGGACAGGGCCGTTGACCAGGGCGTCGCGGGTGGCCTCGACGATCAGGTCGACTTCTTCAGAGGTGATGCCGAACGGCGGTGTGTAGCGCAGCGAGTTGGCACCACCGTGGATCACGTTGATGCCGTGCATGCGCAGGTATTCCTCGGTGGAGCCTTCGCCGTAGGCCTTGTAGACGCTGCTGTCGAGTTCGATCGAGAACAGCAGGCCGGTGCCTTGCACGCGCGTGATGCGCCCGTCGAGTTCCTCGGCCAGTTGGCCGAACTTGTCCAGGAACTCGCGCCCGCGCTCGACGATGTTCTCGCGCAGTTCGGGCGTGACCTGGCGCAGCACGGCGGTGCCCACGTCCAGTGCGCGCGGGTTGGCGGTCATGGTGTTGCCGTACACGCCCTTGCGGTACAGGCCGGCGGCCTTGTCGTTCATGGCCAGCACCGACAGCGGGTACTGACCGGCGTTGAGGGCCTTGGAGTACGTTTCGAGGTCGGGCGCTTCGAGGCCTTCGAAGCCCGGATAGTCGACGACCGACAACACGCCCTGGGTGCGCAGGCCGGCCTGGATGGAATCCATCAGCAGCAGGGTGCCGTGTTCTTTTGTCAGGCGTCGGGCCTCGGCGTAGAACTCGGGCGTGACCGCCATGCCCGGATTGCCTTCACCCATGACCGGTTCCAGGAACATCGCCTCGATGAAGATCCTGTTCTTGCCGGCCCAGTCGAACACCTGCTGCAGGTGCTCGATATTGTTGGGCTCGACGGTGATCAGCGTGTCTTCCTCGCGGTAGGAGGCCAGGTGCTGGCTGTAGGTCTTGCGCGTCGAGTCCGAGAAGCGCGCAGGGCGGTCGGTACGGCCGTGGAAACTGCCGGACAGGGACAGGCGGTGCAGCTTGTAGCCGGCCTTCGGTCCGCCCGGGTCGGTCATCTGCTTGGCGTTGATGTCGGCGATGCGGCCGGCGACGGTGACCGCCTCCGATCCGGAGTTCATGCACAGGAACCGGTGGAACGGGCAGCCCCCGTCGCGGCGATTGCCGATCTCTTAGGTCAGCACGTCGAAGAAGCGCTGGTGCGAAAAACTCGGCGTCATGATGTTGGCCATCACGTGCGGCTGGTTCATGGCGTTGAGCACCGCCTCGGGGGCATGACCCAGCCCGAGCATGCCGTAGCCGCCGGAGTCGTGCAGCACCGCACCCTTGGTGGTGATGATCCAGGGCCCGCGCGCGGCCAGCGCCACGAAAGGATTGACGCAGTCGTCCGGGTAGAAGTTGACGTAACCGGACTGCAGGGCCTCTTTCTGGTCGGCCTCGTCGATGCCGATCAGGTCCGGGTAGGCTTCGCGCCAGCATTCCAGCACACCCAGCGCATCGTCCACGGCCTGTCCCAGCCGGGGATCGCTCTCGGCAAAGCGTTCGATGACGTCGTCGGACAGGCCGGGGGTCAGCGGCCTGCCGCCAATCTTGCGCAGGGTGTCGAGTTTGCTGATGATGCTCACGCGCGTCTCCTTGTGGGATGGTCTTGCAGCGGCGGAAAACCGAGCATTATAGCAAGCGACGGCTCTAATGACCGCGTCGGGCGGTTCTCAGCGCTGAACGCGGATCGTGCGCCCGCCGCCTTCCCGGTCGTCGATTTCGATACGCCAGTCGGCAGCCGGCAGCCAGCCCTCGCCGCGTTCGGGCCATTCGACCAACAGCAGGCTGCCTTCGGTCAGCAGGTCCTCCAGTCCCAGGTAGGCGATTTCCTCGCCGTGGCCCAGGCGATAAAGGTCGAGGTGGTGAATCTCGCGCCCGTCGATGACGTAGCTCTCGATCAGGCCGTAGCTGGGGCTCTTGACCCGTCCTTCGAAGCCGAGCGCGCGCAGCAGGCCGCGCACCAGCGTGGTCTTGCCCACGCCCAGGTCGCCCGAGAGATAGACGATGCCCCCGCCGGCGAACAAGCCGGCCAGTTCACCACCCAGGGCCAGGGTGTCGGACTCCCCCAGGGCAACGAACTCCCGCGTTTCGCTCACGCCGGAAGCACCCGGGCCAGGGCATCGATGAGATCGCCGGCGAGAATCTGGCGCCGGTCGCGCGCGGCCCGGTCGCCCGCCAGGGCATGGGCCAGCACGCCGCAGCAGGCCGCGTCGAATGGCTGGAGGCCCTGTCCGAGCAGGGAGGCGACGATGCCGGTCAGGGCATCGCCCATCCCGGCCGAGGCCATGGCCGGGTTGCCGTAGGGGCAGACTGCCACGGTCGCGCCGGGCCCGGCCACCAGGCTACCGTGACCCTTGAGAATCACCACCGCATCAAAGCGCTCGGCCAGGGCCGAGGCGGCGGCGAAGCGATCGGCCTGTATTTCGGCGATGCCGGTCTCGAGCAGGCGTGCGGCCTCGCCCGGGTGGGGGGTGAGAATCCAGCTCCCGCGCCGGGTCGGCTCGCCGGCCAGCAGGTTGAGCCCGTCGGCATCGACCACCAGCGGCACGTTTTGCTCGATCGATCGCTTCCACAGCGCGCGCGCCCAGTCGTCGCGGCCCAGGCCTGGGCCCAGTGCCAGCACGTCGGCGCTTTCAATCAGCGACTCGAATGCTTCGAGCGTCTCCACGCCGTGACTCATCAATTCCGGCTGGATGGCCGGCGCCAGGGTGGCGTGGGATTCGCGCGTTGCCAGGGTGACCAGCCCGCTGCCGGTCCGAAGGGCCGCCCGCCCGGCCAGCACCGGCGCACCGGCCATGCCGTGATTGCCGCCGACGATCAGTGCGCGTCCCAGCTCGCCCTTGTGGGTATCGGCTGGCCGGGCGGGGAGCTGATCCTGCAACAGGCCGGGATCCAGCAGTGTGGCGTCGGCTTCGACCGCGTCGTGGATCGCTGTCGGTGTCTCCAGGCCATCGAAAAGCAGGGCGCCGCACCAGCGCCCGGCCTGGCCGGTGTAGAGGCCGCGCTTGCGGCCGATGAAGGTGACCGTGGCCCAGGCATGCACGCAGCGGCCTTGCGGCATGCCGGTATCGGCATTCAGGCCCGAGGGCACGTCGACGGCCAGCACCGGTCGGCCGGTGTCGTTGATGTGGTCGATCAGGCGCGCGTAGTCGTCGCGCACGGGCCGGTCCAGGCCGGTGCCGAGCAGGGCGTCGACGATCACGTCGCCGCGCAGCCGCTCGTCAGTTTGTTCGATGGTGCCCCCGATAGCCAGCCAGTCCTTCGCCGCCCGCGCGGCCGTCCCGGACAGGTCGTCGGGCGATTTCATCGCGATCAGCTGTACTGCCAACCCGGCCTCCCGGGCCAGGCGGGCCATGACGTAGCCGTCGCCGCCGTTGTTGCCGCCGCCGCAGCAGATGGTCAGCGCCCGCGCCTCCGGCCAGCGGGCGCGCAGGATTTCGAAGGCACGCCGGCCGGCGCGCCGCATCAGGTCATAACCGTCGATGCCGTGACCTTCGATGGCCTGCCGGTCGAGTTCGCGCACGGATTCGGCACGGTAGAGCGGCACGATGGGATAATGTCGGACATGAGTCATGGTCGCGATTATAGGCAAGGTGAGCTCGATTCCGGCGAACTGGTCGAGAAGATTCGCCAGTGGGGGCTGGAGTTCGGGTTTGCCGAGGTCGGTATCGCCGACACGAATCTGTCCGGCTACGAAGAGCGCCTGGATGAATGGTTGGCCGAAGGCCGGCACGGCGAAATGGACTGGATGGCGGCCCACGGGCGCAAGCGCAGCCGGCCCGCGCTGCTGCATCCCGACACCCGCTCGGTGATCGTCGCGCGCATGGACTACCTGCCCGAGTCGGCCCGCCCGGTCGAGGAACTGCTCGATCAGCCGGACCGCGCGGTTGTCTCGAGATATGCCCTGGGCCGCGATTACCACAAGCTCATCCGAAAGCGGCTGAAGAAACTGGCCCAGCGCATCGAACGCGAGATCGGGCCCTTCGGTCATCGCGTGTTTACCGACTCGGCGCCCGTGCTGGAGAAGCCGCTGGCCGAAAAGGCCGGCCTCGGCTGGATCGGCAAGCACACCCTGTTGCTCAGCCGCCATGCCGGGTCCTGGTTCTTCCTGGGCGAGATCTACACCGACCTGGAGTTGCCGGCCGACGAGCCGGTGAGCCAGCATTGCGGCAGTTGCCGGCGATGCATCGACGTCTGCCCGACGCAGGCGATCACCGGTCCGTACCAGCTCGACGCGCGCCGCTGCATCTCCTATCTGACCATCGAGCTGAAGGGCTCGATCCCCGAGGAGCTGCGGCCGCTGATGGGCAATCGCGTGTTCGGCTGCGACGACTGCCAGATGGTCTGCCCCTGGAACCGCTATGCGCAGCACACCGGCGAGGCCGACTTCGCGCCACGCAAGGATCTCGACGCCGGTGATCTGGTCGAGCTGTTCGGCTGGGACGAGGAAACGTTTCTGGAGCGCACCGAGGGCAACCCGATCCGCCGAACGGGCTACGAGTGCTGGCTCAGAAATCTCGCCGTGGCCCTGGGCAACGCCCCGACCTCAAGCAAAGTGGTCGAGGCGCTCAGGGCGCGAATCGATCATCCCTCCGGGCTGGTTCGTGAGCACGTCGACTGGGCCCTTTCACGCCATGAGGCGCCTCAGGACTGAGCCCGCGCCTGCAGGGCTTCGAGATAGCTCTCGATACGTTCGGCATTGGCGCCCACGTCGCTGCGGCCCACGCGCGACTTGGAGCGCACATCGACCGCGCTGCCCTTGTTATCGCCCCGGATCCGGATGACCACGTCGTCCTTGAAGCCGAACCAGAACGTTGTCGCTGTCGCCTCGATGCGGCCTTCCGATTCGCTCGAGGCCACGATTTCCCAGCCCTGCGCACGGGCCACTGCCAAGGCATGTTCGAAGGCGATGGCCGGCCAGGCGTCGAGCTGGAGCGTCTCGATCTGGGGATAGGCTTCACGCTGCTGCTCGGCGGTTTCCTCGCCGGGGTACTCGACCGGGTTGGGGGCGTCTTCGCGCAGCGGCGCGATGGCCACGAATTCGGGGGGATTGGCGGTGTCGGTGGTGATGTCGTGAATCGGCGGCACCGAACGCGCCTTCTGGACCTGCAGGTACGGCACGGCCGCCGTCGCCAGCCCGATCACCGCAGCAGCGGCGAGCACGCCGGCGCCGCCGCGGCGCGTTGCCGGTACCAGCAGAAACACGATGCCGAGCACGCCAGCGGCAACACCGCCGTAGAGCGCCCAACGCATGAGCGTGAAACCGAAGCTGAAGTCCCACCATTCCATCCGCGTGCCCGGGCCGGCCAGCAGCAGGAACAGGGCCGCGACGATGGCGATCACAAGGACGATGATGCGCAGTGCTTTCATGTTGTTTCTCCCCGAGGCATGCTGCCGGAAGCCTCCGGCAGATTGATTTGAACGTTATCATACCGCCCGAGCCCCCGACGCCCCGTCAACTGGACCGGCACATGCCCGCAGCGCGGCGACACAACCCGACCGAGGAAAAAGCGTGGACTGGCTGCAGACCCTGCTGATCGCCCTGATCCAGGGCCTGACCGAATTCCTGCCTGTCTCCAGCCAGGCGCACCTGGTGTTGTACTCCTGGGTAACCGGCGGCGTCTACCAGGGGCTGGATTTCGACATCATCCTGCACGCCGGATCGCTGTTGGCGGTGGTCGTGTACTTCCGCCGGGAATTGCTGGTCATGGCGCGCTCCTGGGGCGGCTCACTGTCGGGTGGCCGGGCCGATGCTGACTCGCGGCTGGCCTGGTGGCTGATCATCGGCACGCTGCCGGCGGTGGTGTTCGGCTTCCTGCTCAAGGACCTGGCCGAGAATGAATTGCGCGCGGTCTGGATCATGGCCGCAGCGCTGGTGGTGTTCGGCCTGTTGCTGGGCTGGGCCGACTGGCGGGGACGGCGCGATCGCGACGAGTACCAGCTCGGCCTCCGGGCCGTGCTGGTGATCGGTTTCGCCCAGGTGCTGGCGCTGATTCCGGGCACCTCGCGTTCGGGCATCACCATCACCGCCGCGCTGTTCATGGGCCTGACCCGCGAGGCGGCGTCGCGGTTTTCCTTCCTGCTTTCGATTCCCGTTATTACCGGCGCCACGGTGCTTGGCCTGCACGATCTTTCAACGGCCGAACTGACCACACCCTGGGGCCTGTTGCTGCTGGGTTTCGTGGTCTCGGCGATCAGCACCTACGCCTGCATCCACTATTTCCTGGCCTTCATCAAGCGCATCGGCATGCAGCCGTTCGTGGGCTACCGAATCGTGCTCGGCGGTCTGCTGCTCGTCTACGTCCTGCTTTGATGCTCTCGGTCAGGCGTCGATTTTCTTGAGCCGGTAGAGCCAGTCCAGCGCTTCGCGCGGGCTGAGGTCGTCGGGGTCGACGTCCTCGAGCATGTCGCGCAGCGGATCGGGCTCGGATGTGGACTTGTCCTCAGCCCTGGACTGACCGAACAGGCCCAGCTGGGGTGTGCTGGCCGCGGCGGCATCGTTTTCCAGGCGGTCGAGGTGTTTTCGGGCCTGGGCGATGACGGGCTTGGGTACGCCGGCGAGGCGCGCGACCTGGATGCCGTAGCTCTGGCTGGCCGGGCCTTCCCTGACTGAATGCAGAAAGACGATCTCGTCGCCGTGCTCGCGGGCGTCGAGGTGCACGTTGGCGATGCCCTCGTGGTCTTCGGCCAGGCGCGTGAGTTCGAAGTAGTGCGTGGCGAACAGGGTCAGCGCGCGCAGGTTCAGTGCCAGTTCGGTCGCCACGGCCCAGGCCAGGGCCAGGCCGTCAAAGGTCGAGGTGCCGCGGCCGATCTCGTCCATCAGCACCAGCGAGTGCTCGGTGGCGTTGTGCAGGATATTGGCGGTCTCGACCATCTCGACCATGAAGGTGGAGCGGCCGCGGGTGAGGTCGTCGCCGGCGCCGATGCGCGAGAAGATGCGGTCGATGGGGCCGATACGCGCCGATTTCGCCGGCACGAAGGAACCGGCGTGGGCCAGGATGGTAATCAGCGCGGCCTGTCGCATGTAGGTCGACTTGCCGCCCATGTTGGGGCCGGTGATCACCAGCATGCGCCGCTCCGGATCGAGCCGGCAGTCGTTGGGCACGAAGGCCTCGTCCTGGACGCGCTCGACCACCGGGTGGCGACCCTCGGCGATTTCCAGTCCCGGGATTTCGTCGAGCACGGGGGCATTTAGGCGCAGGGTCTCGGCGCGTTCTGCGAAGGTCACGAGCACGTCCAGCGCGGCCAGCCCGGCGGCGATGATCGCCAGTCGCCCGTGTTCGTTGCTGAGGCGCTCGATCAGTTCCTCGTAAAGCGCCTTTTCGCGAGTCAGCGCCCGCTCGCGCGCCGACAGCACTTTGTCCTCGAAGGCTTTCAGTTCTTCGGTGATGTAGCGCTCGGCGTTCTTGAGTGTCTGGCGGCGGCTGTACTCGGTCGGCACCTTTTCGATGTGGGTCTTGCCGATCTCGATGTAGTAGCCGTGCACGCGGTTGTAGCCGACCTTGAGCGTCTGGATGCCGGTGCGTTCGCGTTCCTGTTCCTCGTAGCGGACCAGGAAGTCGCCGGCGTTCTGGCTCAGGGATCGCAGTTCATCGAGCTCGGCATCAAAGCCTTCGGCGATCACACCGCCGTCGCGGATGACCATCGGCGGTTGCTCGACGATGGCGGTCTCGAGCAGTTCGAACAGGTCGGGGCAGGGCGCGAGGTCGTCGCGCAGCTCGTCGAGCAGCGGTACGGAGACCTGCTCCAGGGCATCGCCCAGCGCCGGCAAGCGGCCCAGGCCCTCGCGCAGGGTCGCCAGGTCGCGCGGCCGGGCGGTTTTCAGCGCGATGCGGGTCAGGACGCGCTCGATATCGCCCAGGCCGGAAAGTTGCTCATTGAGACCGGGGTGAGCATGGGTCTGGAGCAAGGCGGCGACGGCCTCGTGGCGTGCCCCGAGGGCGGCGCGGTCGCGCAGCGGATGGGTCAGCCAGCGCTTGAGCTTGCGGCTGCCCATGGGCGTGCCGGCGGTGTCCATCAGGCCGACCAGGGTGTGCTCGCTGCGGCCGTCGGGGTGAACGTCGATTTCCAGGTGGCGGCGCGTGGCCGCGTCGAGCACCAGGTGCTCGGCCGGGCGCACGGCGCGCATGCCCGACAGGTGCGGCAGGTCGCCGGCGAGCATGTCGCGCGCGTAGCCGAGCAGGGCGCCGGCGGCCCCGACGTGCGGGCCGCGGCCCTCGATGCCGAAACCGGACAGATCCTGCACGCGGAATTGCCGGCACAGCTCGCGCTCGGCCGACTCGGTGTCGAAGGCCCAGGGCGGATGCTCGCGCACGGCCGCGCCTTCGCGGTTGAAGGGCACGGTGGCGTTCTCCGGCAGTAGCACTTCGGCCGGGCGCAGGCGTTCCAGCTCGGCGGTCAATTCGGCCGCCGAGGCCAGCGCGCAGCAGCGCAGCCGCCCGCCGGCCAGGTCCAGCCAGGCCAGGCCGTAACCGTCCTTTGCCGGCAGGATTGCCGCCAGCAAGCGCTCGGCGCGTTCTTCCAGCAGGGACTCCTCGGTGACCGTGCCCGGCGTGACGATGCGAACGACCTTGCGCTCGACCGGCCCCTTGGCGGTGTCCGGGTCGCCGATCTGCTCGCAGATGGCCACCGACTCGCCCTTCTTGAGCAGGCGAGCGAGGTAGCCGTCGACGCTGTGATAGGGCACGCCGGCCATCGGAATCGGCTCGCCGGCCGACTTGCCGCGGTGGGTGAGCGTGATGTCGAGCAGCCCGGCGGCGCGCCGGGCATCGTCGTAGAACAGCTCGTAGAAGTCGCCCATGCGGAAGAACAGCAGGATGTCCGGATAATCCGCCTTGATCCGGAGGTATTGCTGCATCAGGGGCGTGTGCTGGGTGCTCGTGTCGGCCATTAGCTTGGAAGCTCTTGAAAAAAATCGTCCACAGATGAACACAGATGCACACAGATGAAAAAACAGAACTTCAAAAGTGATGAAGCGGACTGACTTTCCCCAACAAAGTGTTCTGAGGGGAATCTTTTTTAATATCTGTGTTTATCTGTGTTCATCTGTGGACATAAAGAATTTCAGAACGAGGCATTATAGGAGCCATGGCGATGCGACACGACGATGAAGCGCTCTCGATGCTGGCCACCGCCCTGGCGGCCGAGATGAAGATGCTGGGGCGCAGGTTGGTCACGGCCGAGTCCTGCACCGGCGGCTGGATCGCCAAGGCCTGCACCGACCTGCCGGGCAGTTCGGAATGGTTCGAACGCGGCCTGGTGACCTATTCCAACGAGGCCAAGACCGAACTGCTGGGCGTCAGGCCCGGTGATCTCCACCGCTTCGGCGCCGTCAGCGAGGAAGTGGCAGCGGCCATGGCACGTGGCGCGGTCGAGAACAGCCGGGCCGACGTGGCCGTGTCGGTTTCCGGAATCGCGGGTCCGGACGGTGGCACGCCCGACAAGCCGGTGGGCACGGTCTGTTTCGGCTGGGCGCTGCCGGACGATATTGTCGAGACCGAGATTTACCGGTTTTCCGGGGATCGGGACGAGGTTCGACGAGCCAGCGTGGCCGCGGCATTCGAGGGACTTCTCGCACGCCTCAGGAGCCCGTAGAGTAGGCGATGCGGATGGTCAGGCCACAGTCGACAAGGCGCCTGTTTTTCGCACTCTGGCCCGACGAGAAAATACGTCGTGAGATTGTTGAGCGACGGGAGATGCTGGGGCGGGGCAGCCTGAAGCGGGTGCCCGATCACAACCTTCACCTGACCCTTCTGTTCCTGGGCGATCAACCTGCCGAGCGCCTGGGCGAATTCGAGGCGGCGGCGGACGCAATCCGGGGCAAGCCGTGTGAACTGCGCCTGGATCGCTTCGGTTGGTTTCCGGGCGCCGGGGTGCTCTGGCTGGGCGGAGAGGCGCCCGAGACGCTCCAAGCGCTTCAGGCAGCCTTGTATGCCCGTATCGGTGAACTCGGGATCGATCTGGATCGGCGCCCGTTCCGGCCGCACGTGACCCTGTTTCGCAAGGTCGCCCGTCGCCCGGATCTGCCCACCCCGTCGCCGCTGAGCTGGCCGGTCCGGGAATTCGCGCTGGTCGAGTCGATACCCGGCCAGCCTTATCGGCGGATCGGTCGTTGGTCGATCAGAGGGGGTGGAGTGCGGGGTTCCGAAGCTCAAGACGCCCGCCGGAAGCCATGATCGCGGCGACTTCCATGCGCTCGATATCCGCCGGTACCGTGAACTCGAGCGTGAACCGTTGCCAGTCAGAAATTTGCGCGTCCTCCGGTAAAGTGAGGCGTTCGGTTGCCGCCTGGCGAGAGCCGAGCATGGCGCCCAGCGAGCCGGCACTCGCGGCCGCTGGCTTGTTCCACATTCGGACCGTCAGCGCCGTCGGCTCCAGGGGGGGTCCGAACGTCTTGTTCTCGAGCCGGGCGCGGATATCCATGGAGAAAGCCAGGCGTTGGCCGGCCAGTGAATCCAGGTGCTCCGGCGTTACGGGTTGGACCAGCTGCGACCACGGTTCCGGGCCGGTGCGCTTGATGGTGGCGATGCCGTCGCGAATCTCGAGACGATAAGAATCGGTGGTGGCGTGGTGGGCAAAGCGCCAGGGTCGCGCCAGTCGTCCGGAATCGTCGGAAAATTCGGGCGCCCGGATCAGGCCGGCATCCGGGGTGCTGTCGCCGCAGGCGACGAGAAGCCCCGCAAGCAGCAGTGAGAGCGTGATCGCGGGCGAGCCGGACCTCGGCATGAGGAATCTGCAGCGGCTGAACATTCTTCAAAGCATCCGTGGCGGGTCGGGAAAGCGAATAGTAACCCTTTGCCGGCGCCTCCCGCCCGGTATTGGCGCCATTCTCGGGATTTGAGAAAGCGCCTCCTATACTGGGGGCGAACGAGATGTAGGAAGCTGCCGTGACGGCCTGTAGGAATTGTTCGCGAGCCGGCCGATCCGTCTTGGATCGCGACGGCGCTGTGAGATAATCGGGGCCGATCGCGGCACCCATCGAACGAATCGAGAAGAGAGGACATATATCGTGGACGACAATCGCAAGCGAGCACTGGCCGCGGCACTGGGCCAGATCGAAAAGCAGTACGGCAAGGGCGCGATCATGCGCATGGGCGACGACGCCGGGCGCAAGGACGTTCCGGTGGTCTCGACCGGGTCGCTGGCGCTGGACGTTGCACTGGGCGTCGGTGGTCTTCCGCGCGGCCGCGTCATCGAAATTTACGGCCCGGAATCATCCGGCAAGACGACATTGACCCTGCACGCCGTTGCCGAGGCGCAGAAGCTCGGGGGTACCGCTGCATTCGTCGATGCCGAGCACGCGCTGGATCCGAGTTACGCCGAGGCGCTGGGCGTCAACGTCGACGACCTGCTGGTCTCGCAGCCCGATACCGGCGAGCAGGCCCTGGAGATCACCGACATGCTGGTGCGCTCCGGCGCGGTCGATATCGTGGTGGTCGACTCGGTTGCCGCGCTCACGCCCAAGGCCGAGATCGAGGGCGAGATGGGCGACTCCCACGTCGGGTTGCAGGCGCGGCTGATGAGCCAGGCGCTGCGCAAGTTGTCGGGCAACATCAAGCGCACCAACTGCCTGGTGATCTTCATCAACCAGATCCGCATGAAGATCGGCGTCATGTTCGGTTCGCCGGAGACGACCACCGGCGGCAATGCGCTCAAATTCTACTCCTCGGTGCGCCTGGATATCCGCCGTATCGGCGCGATCAAGCGAGGCGATGAAGCGGTGGGCAACGAGACTCGCGTGAAAGTGGTCAAGAACAAGATGGCACCGCCGTTCAGGCAGGCCCTGTTCGAGATTCTCTACGGCGAGGGCATCTCGCGCGAAGGCGAGCTGATCGAGCTCGGCGTCGAGCATGGCTTGGTCAAGAAATCCGGGGCCTGGTACAGCTACGGCGACGATCGCATCGGCCAGGGCAAGGACAATGTCCGCCAGTTCCTCAAGGAAAACCCGGACATGGCCGCCGATATCGAGCGACGGGTGCGCGAGAAGTTGCTGCCCAAATCGACCGGTGAGGCGGCGGAGAATGCCGAGGCCGCCGAGGCCGAAGACAAGGCCCAGTCGCAAGCCGGTTGATCCAGACACGGGATAACCGGTTGACTGAAAAGGACGCTGCTAACCCGGCGGAAATCCGCGAGGCCGCGATTCGTCTGCTGGCACGGCGGGAGCACTCGCGCTTCGAGTTGGCCCGCAAGCTTACCCGGCGCGGCTGGTCGGGGCCGGCCGTCGAACAAGTCATCGACGAGCTGGCCGACGAGAATCTCCAGTCGGATGAGCGTTACGCCGAGAGCTACGTGCGCCAGCGTGTCGCCAAAGCCTACGGGCCGGTTCGAATCCGTGCCGAGCTGTCCGAGCGCGGAATCGACCGTCACCAGGCCGCCCGGGCGCTTGAGGCTGAATCGCCCGACTGGTTTGCCATTGCAGCCAATTGGTACGAGCGGCGCTATGGCCCGGAACCGCCGGTCGATCTCAAGGAAAAGTCCCGCCGCCAGCAGGCGCTTGCGCGGCGCGGATTTGCCCATGAGCATATCCGTGAACTTTTCGAATGAAACCGGAAAAATCACTGAATACACCGAAAGCACCAAAAATGAAGGTTTTGAGTTCCGTGCCTTCGGAGTTTTCGGTGGTTTTATTGCCTTGCCTGCCTCGCTTCGAGTGCGCTCTTGCGTACACGGGCCTTAAACTATATGTCTGAATTCACCTACGCTCGCTTTCCGGACTGTTTGAAGCAATGAAAACCACCGCTGAAATCCGACAGGTCTTTCTCGACTTCTTTGCCGAGCGCGATCACCGCATCGTGCCGTCCAGCTCGCTGGTGCCGGCCAACGATCCGACCCTGCTGTTCACCAACGCTGGCATGGTGCAGTTCAAGGATGTGTTCCTCGGTTCTGAGAAACGCTCGTACTCGCGGGCGACGACGTCGCAACGTTGCGTGCGCGCCGGCGGCAAGCACAACGACCTGGAGAATGTCGGCTACACCGCCCGGCACCACACGTTCTTCGAGATGCTGGGCAATTTCAGCTTCGGCGATTACTTCAAGCGCGAAGCAATT
This sequence comes from Wenzhouxiangella psychrophila, assembly GCF_042310375.1. Classification (NCBI taxonomy): domain Bacteria; kingdom Pseudomonadati; phylum Pseudomonadota; class Gammaproteobacteria; order Chromatiales; family Wenzhouxiangellaceae; genus Wenzhouxiangella; species Wenzhouxiangella psychrophila. The sequence goes on from NZ_JBHJMQ010000006.1 coordinate 232,821, forward strand.
GAATTCGCGTGGGAATTCCTGACGAAGACCTGCGGTTTCCCGCCCGAGAAGCTGTGGGTGACGGTCTACGAGGAAGACGACGAGGCGGCCGATATCTGGCTGAAGGAAATCGGCGTCGACCCCGAGCGGTTCTCGCGCATCGGTGCCGAAGACAACTTCTGGGCGATGGGCGATACCGGTCCTTGCGGGCCCTGCTCCGAAGTCTTCTACGACCATGGGCCGGACGTGCCCGGCGGCCCGCCCGGCACGCCCGAGGAGGACGGCGACCGCTACATCGAGGTCTGGAACCTCGTGTTCATGCAGTACGACCGCGCCTCTGACGGCACGCTCAGCCCGCTGCCGGCGCCTTCGGTCGATACGGGCATGGGCCTGGAGCGCCTGGCCGCGATCCTGCAGGGCGGGCACTCCAACTACGACATCGACCTTTTCCAGCATCTCATCGGCGCGGCCGCAAAGCTTACCGGCTCGCAAGACCGGGACGCGGCCTCGCTGAAGGTGATCGCTGACCATATCCGCGCCTGCGCCTTCCTGGTCGTCGACGGCGTGCTGCCGTCCAACGAGGGGCGCGGCTACGTGCTGCGTCGCATCATCCGCCGCGGGATTCGCCACGGCTACAAGCTCGGCTGCGAGGACCCGTTCTTCGCACGCATGGTGGAGCCGCTGGCCGAGATCATGGGCGAGGCTTATCCGGAACTGATCGACAAGCAGGACTTCGTGACCGAGGTGCTCGAGCGTGAGGAGAAGCGCTTCGGCGAGACGCTCGATCAGGGCATGAAGCTGCTCGAGGGCGTCATTGCCGATCTCGAGGCTCGGGAAATCCCCGGTGATGTGGTCTTCAAGCTCTATGACACTTTCGGCTTTCCGGTCGACCTCACCCGCGACATCGCCCGCGAACGCGAACTGACCGTCGACGAGGCCGGCTTCGAGCAGGCCATGAACCAGCAGCGCGAGCGCGCCCGAGCGGCCGGCAAGTTCACCGGCGCCGAAGGCCTGCCCGCCGAGCTGATCGCCGAGCTGCCCGCGACGCGCTTCCTGGGCTACCAGCAACATTCCGTGGACGACGTCGAGGTTCTGGCCATCCTGGTCGACGGAAAGCCGGTCGACGCAGTATCTGAAGGCGACGAAGCCGTGCTGGTCCTGGACCGGACCCCGTTCTACGCCGAGTCCGGCGGCCAGGTCGGCGACACCGGCCGGCTCGAGGGCGAAGCCACCCGGTTCGAGGTGAGCGACACGCGCAAGTTCGCCGGCGCCTTTCACGGCCACATCGGCCGCCTGGCCGACGGCTCGCTCAAGCTCGGCGACCGCCTGTCGGGCCGGATCGACTCGCAGCGCCGGGCCGATATCGTGCGTCACCATTCGGCCACCCACCTGCTGCACTCGGCGCTTCGAACGGTCCTCGGCGAGCACGTTCAGCAGAAGGGCTCGCTGGTCGCGCCCGATCGCCTGCGTTTCGACTTCTCGCACCACGCGCCGGTCGGCGAGAAAGAACTGGCCGAGATCGAACGCCTGGTCAACGAACAAATCCAGGCCAATATCGAAGCCGAAACCCGGCACATGGAATTCGACGAGGCCATCGAGGCCGGCGCACTGGCTTTCTTCGACGAGAAGTACGGTGACGAGGTGCGCGTACTGCGTTTCGGCGATTTCTCGATGGAGCTGTGCGGCGGCACGCACGTTGATCGCATGGGCGATATCGGGCTGTTCAAGATCGTTTCCGAGACCGGCATCTCCGCCGGTGTTCGGCGCATCGAGGCCGTTGCCGGCCGCGTGGCCGTCGACTGGCTGCAGAAGCTGGATCACTCGGTGCGCGAGGCAAGCGGTCAGCTCAAGACCAGCCCGGAACAGCTTTCAGAGCGCGTGGGCCAGCTGCTGGGTCGTTCGCGGGAGCTGGAAAAGGAGCTCGAGCGGCTCAAGGGCAAGCTGGCTTCGGCGGCGGGCTCCGACCTGGCCTCGCAGGCCGTCGAAGTCGACGGCGTGAAACTGATCGCTACCAAACTGGAAGGCGCCGACCCCAACAGCCTCCGCGACACCGTCGACCAGCTCAAGAACAAGATCGGCTCGGGCGTGATCGTGCTCGGCACGGCTGCCGGTGACGGTGTGCGCCTGGTCGCCGGCGTGACCCGGGACCTGACCGGCAAGATCAAGGCCGGCGAACTGGTCAACCATGTCGCCGGCCAGGTCGGGGGCAAGGGCGGCGGACGACCCGACTTTGCACAGGCCGGGGGGAGTGATGCGTCCGCGCTACCGTCCGCGCTCGAGTCCGTTGCTGACTGGTTGCGGCAGCGACTCTGATCCGGCCTGAAATCCGAATCTCGAAATCCGAAATCCGAAACAAGTACGAAATTCGAAGCACGAAACAAGGAGCATGGGTTTTCGTTTCGGATTTGGTGCTTCGGATTTGGGATTTTTCCCAGAGCGCCTGGTTCCGCCCCTGCGATAGCGGGAGGCGTCATGTATAATTCGCCCGCTACAAGGAGAGGTGGCAGAGTGGTTGAATGCGCCGGTCTCGAAAACCGGTAACGGGTTTTCCCCGTTCGAGGGTTCGAGCCGAGCGCCAGCGAGACCACGAGCCAGCCGACAGGCTGGCGAGCCCGGAGGGCAAGCGACCGAAAGGTCGCGCAGTAATCCCTCCCTCTCGCGGTCCGAAGGACCGCCCCGGGCTACAAGTTTTTAAGCGGCGCCGCGTGTTCGCGGGCCGAACAATACGGAGAGGTGGCAGAGTGGTTGAATGCGCCGGTCTCGAAAACCGGTAACGGGTTTTCCCCGTTCGAGGGTTCGAGCCGAGCGCCAGCGAGACCACGAGCC
>NZ_JBHJMQ010000007.1:0-159624 GCF_042310375.1 Wenzhouxiangella psychrophila
ACTGGAAGGGTGCCCTGAACCAATTTATTATCCAGTTCGAAGATCGGGTGACCGATCATCTATGAGAATGGGCGGTTACACAGAAATCGGGACAGGCTCAAGGGGAAAGGTCTAAGAATTACAAATTTGGTTTTCTTGGCGCCTTCGCGGCTTGGCGAGAAACATTCTTTCCTCTCGCGAAGGCGCTAAGGCGCTAAGACAATGAAACTTGTCAAAGACCATTTACTGTGCGGATAATGCCATCTTTCATCAACGACTCGCCGAAATTGAGCAGATAGCCCAGTTTGAGGCTTGTCAGGCGAAGATAGGTCAGGAGCTGCTTCTTGTGGGCATTGTTCAGGCGCTCTACGCTCTTGAGTTCCAGCAGGACCAGTTCGTCGACAATGATATCAGCACGAAACCCTTCCTCGAATACCATGCCGCGATAGTTGATCCTGACCGGAACCTGGCGGGAGACAATGTGGCCGCGCGACCCCAGTTCTGCTGCTAGGGCCGCCTCATAGACAGACTCGAGAAGGCCCGATCCCAGCTCCCGATGCACCATAACCGCGGAGTCCACCACGGCTTTCCCGATTTTCTCTTCGGGTGGGATGAGTGACGGATCCATAACCCTATTCCTTCGTGCTTTACGTCTTCGGGAGAGAGCGCATTTTCTCGCTAAGTCGCGAAGCCGCCAAGAGAACCCAATTTGTAATTCAGTTTATTGAAGGCTTGTTCGGATTTTCAAATCTTCGCGCCTTAGCGTCTTCGCGAGAGGAAAAATGTTTCTCGCCAAGCCGCAAAGCCGCCAAGAAATTAAAATACGCTTTTTCTTCCTGAAGGAATTTCCTAATTTTTTTAAAGCTTAGCAGCTTAGCGTCTTTGTGAGAGGCAGGACTATTTCTCGCTAAGCCGCGAAGCCGCCAAGAAAATCAAATTTGTAATTCAGTTTATTGAAGGCATGTTCCGATTTTCAAACCTTAGCGTCTTCGCGCCTTCGCGAGAGGAGAAAATATTTCTCGCTAAGCCGCGAAGCCGCCAAGAGAACCCAATTTGTAATTCAGTTTATTGAAAGCATGTTCCGATTTTCAAACCTTAGCGTCTTCGCGCCTTCGCGAGAGCAATCAAGAATTACATTCGAGAATCCAGGTATTTGCCAGTTTCCAAGTGCTTGAACTCCGGAATCATGTAGTTAAACAACGCCACAATCTCCGGCTTGTCCCACACAGGCTGCCTCCGGATCCGCTCGATTGCGGCCAGGAAATGTTCTAGTTTGACTTCGTCGTAGCCCACCGGATTCCGAATTACCCCGATCGTCTCGAAACGCTCCATATCCAGATCCTCCTCGCCGGTGTAGAACTCCTCGAAGTCCTTCTCGCCGGTGGTATTGGATTCGGAGAAGTACACCGGCCATTTCCCCTGCGCGATCAGCTCTTCGGTGCGGCCGCGCGCTTCGTCCTCGGAGTCGCACTCGTGGGGTTCGTAGCCCAGATTCTGGAGGTAGCGCACGGCGATGTCGGAAAAGCGTGTGAGGTGCAGGGCCTCCGATAGCTTGGGGAAGAAGATGTCGCGGTTTTCGCCCAGCAGGCAGGAACTCAGGCACAGCTCGCCGGACTCCTTCGGTGTGACGAAGTAGCGGCGCACGTCGTTGGGCGCGGAAATCGGCTGCTTCTTGGCGAAGCGTTGGTTGAAGCCGTGCAACAGCGAGCCGTCGGAGAAGGCGACGTTGGCAAAGCGCGCTGTCGAGATCGGGATTGAGGTGCTCTCGCGCATCAGAAACATCTCCATGATGCGCTTGCTAGCGCCCATCATGTTGACCGGGTTGGCCGCCTTGTCGGTCGAGACACAGAAATACTTGCTCGCCCCCCGCTCGCGCGCCTGCGCGAGAGTGGCAAGCGTGTTGAGCACGTTGACCTCAAGCAGCCGCATCAGCGTGAACGGATCCTTTTCCGAGCGCACGTGCTTCATCGCCGAGAGATTCAGGACGTAGTCGTACCCGTCCCCGGCCGCCATCAAGGCCTCGAACTCGCGTGAGCCGCAGTCGAGCGCAAACGTCCGGAAGTCCCCGTCGATATAACCCAGGGTCGAGCGGATATCCCGCACAAGCTCGACCAGGTTGTTCTCCGAGATGTCGACGACATGCAAGGCGGCCGGATTGCGCTTGAAAATCTCCCGAGCCACCGCCTGCCCAATCGACCCGGCCCCGCCGATGACCAGAAACCGGGAGGCGGCGACCAGCTCCGAAAGCCGATCCTCGTTGGCGGCAATATCGGCCGCGAACAGCTCCCGATCCCGGCCGATTATTTCGAGTATGTTCATTCGAGATTACTCTCGCAAAGGCGCAAAGGCGCAAAGTAAAGAAAAAACTGGTTTTCCATTGTTGCGAATTTTCTCCAGGCCATGGATCGTCTCAGGCCTATTCTCGATCATTCAATTCTTGGCGCCTTCGCGCCTTGGCGAGAAAAAATTTGCCTCTCGCGAAGGCGCTAAGGCGCTAAGTTTTGAGAGTCGGAAAATACTTTCAATAAACTGCATTACAAATTTGATCTTCTTGGCGGCTTCGCGGCTTGGCGAGAGCTAATTCAACACCATCGGCGCCAACAACACCAACCCGCCAGGCCACAAATCCTTCACGCCTCTAACCCAGCCTCCCACGGATTGATCACCGGTACGGGCAGGTCGTCAAAGTGGCGCGTGTTGCGTGTGGCCAGCGTCGCTCCGTGGGCCAGGGCGATGCCGGCGATGAAGGTGTCCCGGATATCCACCGGTCGACCCAAGCGCTTCCGCTCGGCGGCCAGTTCGGCCGCCCGATCTGCGGCCCGCGAGTCGAACACCGCGATCCGGTAGTCCAGGTCTTCAGAAACGAGCGCATCGAGCTGTTTTTGCAACCTCGCCTTGCGCCGGCCCTCGGCCAGCACGGCCAGGCCGTAGCGGGCCTCGAACAGGGTAATGCTGGTAATGAACACCGCCTCGGCCGCCTGAACATCGAGCCAGGCGACCACAGAAGGCTCGGGCCGGCGCTGCATCAGGGCCGACAACACATTGGTGTCGAGCAGGATCATTCGGGCATGTCGATCGGATCAATCTCCTGGCCCCGCATCTCGGGCAGCGGCTCGTCAAGCCCCGCATCGGAAAACCGGGCGGCCATGCGCGATCCCAGCCCGGTCGAGGCCGCCGGCTGCTCCGTCACCGCCCGCCGCAGAATCCGGCGCACCTCCTCCTCCATGCTGCAACCATTCGCCGCCGCCCGCCGCTTCAACGCCGCCTTCAAATCTTCATCCAGATTCCGAACCACAAACTGCGCCATGATCACCTCCGGCAAACTCCGACCTTCAATATGATATCACGATATCAATCGCTGCAATGTCGTGCAAGAGCCGTTTATCCCGCAGAGGCGCAGAAGCGCTGAGGAAAAAATGGCTGAATACTCGCGCCAAGCCGCAAAGGCGCCACGAATGAAAATAAAATCGTTCGCGTTTATCTACTCTTCGCGTCTTGGCAAGAAAATCTGGCCTCTCGCGAAGGCGCTAAGGCGCTAAGTTTTGAGAATCGGGCAATACTTTCAAACTGAATTACGAATTTGGTTGTCTTGGCGGCTTCGCGCCTTGGCGAAAGCTAATCAACGCCCATTTGACCAACCAGCACCAACCCGCCAGGCCACCGCACCCCTGAGAACCCCACTATATTCATCAACTCTTTTCCTCCGCGCCTCAGCGCCTCCGCGGGATATCCGCCTTTGACTCTCAACGGTCCAATTTTTCCTTAGCGCCTTAGCGAGAAACCAATTGATTTTCTCTCTCCGAAGAACATGAGGGATCAGGTAGGTTTCGGGCTCATGCGATTCTCCGATGTCGCCGGCCGGGCTGGCGCCGGCAGAAAGCTACAATGCCCCGTCGGCGAGATGCGGGGCAACTTGCGCATTCGCAGTAGCTGACTGCTGCGACGCACAGTCAGAATATCAACCTGATCTTTGGTGCTGTAAATAACCCGATACGCGCCGAATATCAGCTCCCTGATGCGACGTGATCCCACTTCGGGAACCATGCGCCCACTCTCAGGGAGATCAGCTAGCCGCTCTACCACGACAAATAAATCGTCAACCCATCGTACGGCGGCATCCGGGTTATCTTCCGCAATATACCGGGCTATGTCCTCGACGTGCTCCAGGGCAAGCGGGGACCAGACGATCTTCATTGGGCCAGCCCGTTCAAAATCCGGGCCTTCGCCTCTTCATGCGCAATACCATCCCCGGATGCGATCTGTTCTTCCGCCCTGTACACCTCTTCCAGTATTTCCAGACGCTCTCGCATCTTTTCGTATTCGTGAACATCCACCAGTACTGCCACGCCACGACCTCTTTGCGTCAGCACCATGGGACGGCGGCTCTCATGAAGCTGCTTTACAAATGTCGCAACCGCTGCACGAAATTCAGACAGAGGACGAATATCTTCATCCAATCGAACTCTTGGCATGGGAAACCACCTAAGTACGTTTAAACGTACATATAATTGTACAAGAGAACCCCAGGCCAAGCAAGGCGCTCGAGGCAAAACATGCCGCCCAACTAAATTCCCAAAGGGTTTTCCCTTATCGCCTCCGCGGGATACCTTATTATGACGTTTAATGGTTTGCGTCTTTCCCTTAGCGTCTTTGCGCCTTAGCGCGAGAAAAATCCTTTAACCTTTCCCCTTTCCCCTTTCCCCTTTCCCCTTTCCCCTTTCATCGACTTTGTCGCCCCGGACTTGATCCGGGGCCTCGCACCTTTCCGCTGGCACTCAGCCGGCCCTCTGCCACCGCCCAATCCCCCCAGTTCGCTATAATCTCCCCATGCGCATCACCGAACAGCAACATCAGGTCATCCTCTCCGCTGCGCGTCGTGCCTTCGGGCCCAACGTGACGGTGCGGCTGTTCGGCTCGCGTACGAACGACCAGCGCAAGGGCGGCGATTTTGATCTGTATGTCGAGTGCGATTCCGACGACGCCGATTGGCTTAACCGCGCAAAGCTGAAATTTCTTTGCGAGTTGGACAGGAGCAAGGCACTGGCAGGCGAAAAAGTAGATGTCGTGCTGTCCACACCACTGCACCGCGAACCGCGGGCCATCGACCGGGTTGCAAGACTCGAAGGTGTTCGGCTGTGAACGTGTCCGCCCGGAGCAAGCTCGATTCAGCGTTCAGGGAATGCGAGCTACACGTGGAAATTCTTGCCGAAGATCTCCACGAGCACGGTGAACCCGCGTATTCGGCGGCAAGCATCGAGGCATTGAGCAAGGCTCGGCTGCGGCTGCTGGACCAAATGGCCTACCGCTTCACGAAATTGCAAGCCACCTTGGGGGAGCAGGTGCTTCCCATGCTGCTTGATCTGGCGGAGGAGCCGCTGGCTCCGGACGCGCCGTTTGCGCAAAAACTCCAACGCCTGGAGCGCATCGGCATCATCCCGTCGGTCGAGCAATGGCGCGAACTGCGAATCGCGCGCAACACCATCGCCCACGAGTATCCCGACGCTCCTGAACTAAAGGCCGCCGCGCTAAATCAGTTCGTGCGAAGCGCAGCCGACCTCCTTCAATTCTGGGAGCATGTCGCTGACCAGTCCAGGCAACTTGGCTAAACCCGTCGAGCCCTGACACCGCGAAGCCTCCCAAATCGCCCCAAACCGACCGTCAGCCTCCTGCTTTCCTGATAGTTCCTGTCACCCCGGACTTGATCCGGAGGCCGGGACGGCAGCGGCTTTGTCGCCCCGGACTTGATCCGGGGCCTCGCACCTTTCCGCTAGCACTCAGCCAGGCCGTGCAGGGCATCGGCGTGCGAGATCCCGGCTCCTCGCTTCGCTCGGGCCGGGACGACAGGTGAGAACCCAGTGTCACCCCGGACTTGATCCGGAGGCCGGGACGGCAGCGAACTTGTCGCCCCGGACTTGATCTGGGGCCGGAACGACATCGAACTTGTCGCCCCGGACTTGATCCGGGGCCTCGCACCTATCCGCTGGCACTCAGCCGGGCCGTGCAGGGCATCGGCGTGCGAGATCCCGGCTCCTCGCTTCGCGCGGGCCGGGACGACAGGTGAGAACCCAGTGTCGCCCCGGACTTGATCCGGAGGCCGGGACGACAGCAATTGTTTCCCAAACCCCGAACCGGAACACATCAATCTAACTCGTCAGTCCTGAACACAACCTCCAGGCCTTGCGCATGATTGGCTAGCAGCTGTGCCTTGATCTTCTGGAACAGTGCCGCAGGCATCAAACCGTAGCTGTGCTGGCCAGAAGGGACTCTTCGGATATCCGGCCCTGGCCAGACGAACTGATTCAACTCGGTTGTAACGACCCAGCAAGGTGCCTGGTCATCCAGGCCCAGGCGTTCACAGGTCTGTGCGGGAAGCTGAACACCGTGATTGGCCCTCGGAGGGGTATGCGTAATCGGGCACACCCCCACAACATGCTTGCTTGCGTGAACAATCATCACGGCGCAGGGGCGTTCCTTTCGACCTTCGACATGGCCTTCGAGCTCTTCGTAGGCCCAAAGATACGCGTACTGGATGACGTCACCAGGCTTGACCGGAATGGTGTCGCCCAATCAGTCCACCTCGTGGTCGAACTCGGCGGCCTCGGCCGGTGCCTCGGCCTGCTCGATCAGGCGGACGGTTTCTTCATCCATCCGGCCCGCCAGAACAACCCGACGATCCCGGGCCTTGAGCCGAGCGTACTCATGCGAGGAAATCAGAACGGCCGCCGATTTGCCGTGACTGAGAATCTCCACCGGCTCGCGTTGGGCATCGCGAAGAACCTGGCCAAACTTGCGCTGGGCATCCGTTGCTTTGACTTGAGACATGGCCACTCTCTGGAATGCAGAATATGCGTATATTACACAAAATCCATGAAATTGACAGAAAGGGCGGGACGACAGCGAACTTGTCGCCCCGGACTTGATCCGGGGCCTCGCACCTTTCCGCTGGCACTCAGCCAGGCCGTGCCGCGCCAAATGTGCGAGGTCCCGGCTCTCCGCTTCGCTCCGGCCGGGACGACATGCGATCCAACCCTGGCGCAAAGCGCCAGCCCCACAACCTGAAACCCGAACCCTTGATGCAAGGCTGATACGGCCTATCACCCTGTTGGCCTCGATCTCGATCCACTGCTCACTTTCAACCTCCAACCTTCCCCTTTCCCCTTTCTCCTTTAACCTTTAACCTCCTCCGGAACGGAGGAAGGCAAACAAACCACCCGCTCCTCCAGCCACTCAGAGGTCTCCAACCCATCATTCTGACACCCCGAAAACATCGCCAACTCGCTCATCAACCGCCAGATCGGCCGGGTCATGACGCCGGCGTCGTTGGTGGCTTTCAGGAACGCGTCGCGCGCCTGGCGCGAGTCGAGCACGATGGCGTTGAGCCAGTAGTTGGTGCGGGTTTCGGGCTGTTCAGAAATGAACGCGACACCCAGGTCCGCGCAAAGACGCCGATACCCTTCCGCGATCTCCCGCTTGGCGGCCAGAAACCCCGGCAACTGGTCCATCTGCGCGCAGCCCAGGGCGGCGTTGAGGTTGGGCATGCGGAAGTTGTAGCCGAGCTCGTCGTGGACGTACTCGTAGGGGTGGGGCACCTTGGCCGTGGTGGTGAGGTGCTTGGCGTGTTTCGCCAGGGCTTCGTCGTCGGTGACGATCATGCCGCCGCCGCCGGTGGTGATGATCTTGTTGCCGTTAAAGCTGAACACGCCCAGCGCGCCGAAGGTGCCGGTGTGGCGCTCGCCGCGGTAGCTGCCCAGCGACTCGGCGGCGTCCTCGACCAGGGCGATGTTCCACTTGTCGCAGATCCGGGCAATGGCCTCGATCTCGCAAGGGTGCCCGAAGGTGTGCATGGGCATGCACGCGGCGATGCGCCGGCCGGTGCCGCGGTTGACGCAGCCTTCGACCCGCGGCTCGGCATGGGCGGCCAGGAAGCGCTCGAGCGCCTCGGCGCTCATCCCAAGCGTCTCCCGCGAGACATCCACGAACACGGGCCGCGCGCCAGCGTGCGCAATGGCGTTGCAGGTGGCCACGAAGGTCAGCGACTGGGTGATCACCTCGTCGCCGGACTCGACGCCGGCCACCCTCAAGGCCACCTGCAGCGCGCTGGTGCCGTTGACCACCGCCACCCCGAAGCGCGCCCCCGTGAAATCGGCCATGCGCTGCTCGAACTCGTCGACGCGCTTGCCCACCGAGGAGACGAAGTTCGAGTCGATGCACTCGGCCAGCATCGCCTTCTCGTCGCCGGCGAACACCGGGCGGTGCAGGGGAATGAAATCGTCGGTGGCGTGCAGGCCGCGGACATGCTCGACCACGGCCTCGCTCAAGTGTTCGATCGTGGTCGTCATCAAGGTGCGTATCTCATTTATCGGAATCGGGGCACACGAGTGTGCCCGGTCAAGCGCGCGCTAATCCGGAGAATCGCCGGGCTTACCAGGATCAGTCCTGGGCTTCGAACCGATCCTGGAACAGTACATCGACGACGCCGGTGATTTCGGTCTCGTCGACATCACTGGCGGTTTCGTCACCGGCAACGACTTCGGCCGGCACCACGAGCAGGCCGCTGGCATCGGGCCGGACGTCGACTTCCAGAACGTAAGTCACCGCGCCGCCGGCCGCGATCTCGACCGCGTTGTCGATAATCTCGCCGCTGCCGACGGGGGTGCAGGCGCTGCCCGGGCCGGCAGAGCAGGTCCAGGTCGCACTGGCCGGGTCGAGCTGGGGCGGAAAGGTCACGCTGACCTCGGCGCCCTCGGCTGCGCTGGGACCGGAATTGTCGGCGGTGATCACATAGGTATTGCGCGAGCCGGCGTCGCTTGTGCTGCGCGAATTGGTGATACCGATACCCAGTTCGACCACCGGCTCGACTTCGGCGACGAAAGTCACCGGACTGCCGGTCAGCCCCGGCGCGGTCGCGCTCACCTCCTGGGTGGCCGCGCTTCCGAGCGTCCAGCTGCCGAGCTGGACCAGGCCGTTGTTGTCCGAGACTTGCACCGCGTCGCCGATGCTGCCGTCGCCGGTGGTGACCTCGAAGCCGACCGTCGTGCCGGCGAAAGGCTCGCCGAACTGGTCGAGCACCTGCGCGGTGGGCAGGTCGGCGGCTGCCACCGGCTGTCCGGCCAGGCCGCCGATGGTCACCGGGCTGGCGGCAACCAGCTCCTCGGCGACCAGGCCGCCGCGGCAGTCGCCCCCGGCCGTGAGATTCCACGGCAGAAAGTCAACGTCCTGGCTCACCGAGCTGCCGCCGCCGTCTCCCTCGCCGGACGGACCGTTGGCGCTGTCCCACCAATTGCAGGTGGCATCCAGCGGCCCGCCGCTGGTGTCGGCATCGCCCTGAACGAATATACCGATGTCCAGCGGCGTGCCGATGAGCTGGTTGTCGCGCAGCACCGCGCCGTCGGTGTTGCCGCCGAGTCCAACCACCACGCCGCCGTTGATCAAGTTGGCGGTCAGCGCGTTGTTGGCATGCCCACTTTGCTGGATCACGACGCCGGCGACGTTGCTGGTCAGTTCATTGTCGACCACACTCGAGTCGGTCATGCCGCGCAGGTTGAGCGCGGGGGCGTCGCTGCTGACCAGGTTGCCCTCGATCAGGATGTTGTTGCTGCCTTCGCCGATCTGGACGCCCCAGGCACCGTCAACCGTCGAGCTGAAATCGTTGTCGCGGATGATGGAGTCGCTCATCGGGTTCTGGCCGGAACTGAAGCCCCGGGTTCCGAACTCGCTGGCGGTGTTTTCGGCAATGGTGATGCTGTCGGGCACGATCGCGGGATCGTCGTAGGGGCTATGCGATATCGCACGACCGCCGACGCCGTTGATCTCGTTCAACTCGATCAGCGCGTCCACGACGTTGCCCTGCAGGGCGATGCCGGTACTCGTGCCACCGATCGTGTTGTTTTGGACTTCGACCGCGTTCGACTGGGCCCAGCCCGGATCGGTGCTCGAGAGGCCGCCGGCCAGGGCGATGCCGATATCGCCTCCCGACACCGTATTGTCGAAGATCAACGCTTCATTCGAGCCGACAGCCAGGATGCTGGAACTCGATGAACCCCGAGCGGCCGCCGCGACCTGGATCAGGTTGCCGCTGATTACCGAGTCCGTGCCGCCGGCGATGCCAATGGCAGTCGTCGTCGTCCCCTCGGTGGCCTCGACGACGTTGTCGATGATCTCGACGGTGCCGGTCCCCAGGCGCTGGGCGATGCCGCGCCGGGTCCAGCCAACGACGGTGAAGCCCTCCACCCGCACGTTGTCGGGGTAGATACCCCCCTCGGAGTCGAACGAGCCGTCGATATCGCCAATCGAGACTGCGTTTTCGGCACCGTCGGCGTCGATCGTGGTCGTCGCGGCCCCGTCTTCGGAGACCAGCGTCAGACTCTTGTCGATGAAAGGCGCCTCGGCGTAGCTGCCGGCACCCACGGATACGGTATCGCCCCCGTCGGCCTCATCGATGCCGTACTGAATGGTCTGACACGGCGTGCCGGCATCGGTGCAATCCCCGGCGTCGTTGCCGCCGACGGCCACGAAGCGGGTCTGCTGGGCCAGTGCCGGTGCTGCCAATAGCAGCAATGCGACCAGGGCGAGGCCGATGCGGGCCGGGCGCCCGATCAAAGCGTTTGCGGATTCTTTCATGTGTGTCCCCTGTCTGGAATCGGTCGAGACCAATTCGATTGACTCCCTCCGGCGTGACCAGGCTGAGCCCACAACCGACTCATCCCAGGTGCCACCAGCGGTCTCGAAAATAATGCAATTGCCAGGTCATTGCAATTTGCTGTTTCAGACTTCTCCGGGAAGTGCCTGACGTTGGAATGCCTGAATGAACCAGGCAGCCCCTCGTGCGATAGCCCGCCTATCCGTCGCTCTTATCGGAGCCGTCGGTGCCGTTCAAGGCGGCGCCGGATGCGCTGCCAGTACAGGCCGGGCAGGCCCAGGCGCGAACCCCCGGGGAATCTCCGCCGCATGTGCTCCGCCGGCGGAAGAACCGACTGGCGCAGGCGCCAGAGCTTGTCGCGCAGGCCCTTTTCGCACCATAGCGCAAACCAGAAGGCGCGCAGGCGGCGGTGGCGCAGCGCGATCAGCCGTGTCGGCGTGCGGCCCTGGCCAGCCCGGATCAGCTGGTCGATTACATCGTCGTCGATGGGCGTGGCGAATGCGGCTCGCGTCAGGCGCAGGCTTTCTGCCAGCAGGCCAGCCAGGCCGCGCTCACCGGCCAGCTCGCAAACGGCGCCATGTTCCTCCTCGTTCATGCCGCGCCAGAGCAGATCCTTGTCCAGCAGCCACACCAGCGGGTAGCGCTCGCCGTGGATGCTGTCGAACCAGTGCATGCTGGCATTGAGCAAGGCGTGCGCCGCGCTTTGCCCGCGCGCGCCCTCGCATAGGCCGGGCAGGGCGATGGCCTCGGCCCATTGCTCGTCAAAATCCAGGCGGTCGCGCAGGCAGGGGTGATTGCGCAGTTTCCAGTGCAGATCGACCATGCTGCGCCCGTGCGCCCCGTCGTGAATCCAGGCTTCCTGCTCGATGGGCGTGCCGCCGGCGACCGGGTTGAGCGGACGGTAGTCCAGCGACTCGAGCGCAGTCCGCCCCTGCGCCACGGCCTTGGGCGCGACAAGCACGTCCATGTCCGTGCGCGGTCGCTGCGCCGGATGGTCGTAGATGCTCCAGGCCAGCCGCGCGCCCTTGAGTGCCAGCGCCGGCACCGCGGCGGACGCCAGGCCCGCGAACACGCGCTTTTCCTCGGCCATCTGTGCCTCGCCGACCGTGGGCTTGTTCGCTTCGAATCCCCGGGCCAGGGATGCCACGTCCGCGGAAATCATCCCCCGTTGCTGGAGCAGCCCCGAGAGAGCGACGAGCCGGTGTTCGCGCAACCAGCGCAGTTGTCCGGCCACGTCATGGGCCGGAATGCGTTCGGGGCCAGCCTTCAGCGAACGAACCATTGAATGAATCGGCCCAGGACCACGCCGGCGAGCGCGCCCAGGCAGCCGGTCAGAATATCGATCCACAGAAAGGAGCGATCGGGGATAAAAAGCTGGAGGATTTCGATAAGAACGCCCGCGAGCGCCAGAATGGCGGCGAGCAAAAGCGCCTTGAGCCAGCCGGCGCCCGTGGCGAGCACGAGCAAGGCGCCGAGGAGGCCGTAGGCGAGCAAATGCTTGGTGGGCGGCTCGATGTCGATCGGCACTACAAGCGTGCCACCGGGCAGAAGTGAGCCCAGCAGAATGGCCAGGATCGCTGCAACCGCCACCGCCCAACGCGCATGCGAGGCAGGGTTCGACTTCCTGGGTGGTTCACCTTTCACCTTTCACCTTCTACCTTTCACCTGTCACAACCGCACCTCACCCCAATTCGCCAAAAACCACTCATACGTCTCCCGCACCCCTTCCCGCAACCCAATCGAAGCACTCCACCCAAGCTTCTGCAACCGAGAAACATCGAGCAGCTTGCGAGGCGTCCCATCCGGCTTCGAAGGATCGGTGCGAATCTCCCCCTCGAATCCAATCACATCGGCCACCAGCCGCGCCAGATCGAGAATGGTGATGTCCTCCCCGACCCCGACGTTGACGATCTCCTCCGAGGAATAGTTGTTCATCAAAAACAGGCAGGCATCCGCCAGATCGTCGACATGCAGAAATTCCCGCCGAGGCGTTCCGGTGCCCCAGATTGTGACTTCGTCCCGGCCCGCTTCCTTGGCTTCATGAAACCGCCGGATCAGCGCCGGCAGTACGTGCGAGTTCTTCGGGTGGAAGTTATCGCCCGGCCCATAGAGATTGGTCGGCATCAGACTAATCGCGTCAAATCCATACTGCCGCCGGTATGCCTGACACATTTTGATGCCCGCGATCTTGGCAACGGCGTACCATTCGTTGGTCGGTTCCAGCGGCCCGGTAAGCAGGTGCTCCTCCTTCATCGGCTGCGGCGCGTGTTTCGGGTAAATGCACGACGAGCCCAGGAAGCACAGCTTCTTCACTCCGTATTTCCACGCAGAGTGAATCACGTTGGTTTCGATGACCAGGTTGTCGTGAATGAACTCGGCCGGGTAGGTTTCATTGGCATGAATGCCACCCACCTTCGCCGCGGCCAGGAAAACGTGATCCGGCCGATTCTCAGCAAACCAATCGTCCACCGCCTTCTGATCACCAAGGTCTAGCTCCGAGCGTGGCGGCGCCAGAACCCCCTCGTGCCCGGCCTTGTCCAGCGCCCGGCAAATCGCGCCACCAACCATGCCACCCCCTCCGGCCACAAAAATGCAACCGCGGCCCGATTCAAATCCCTTACTTGTCATCGAAACTCCATCCTTTCCTCTTTCCTCTTTCACCTTTCACCTTTCACCTTTGACCTTTGACCTGACTCATTCCCTAAACCGATACGCCTGGTAACCATGCTTCTCAATCAGCGCATCACGGCGTGCTCGCTCGACGTCCTTGTCAACCATTTCTGCGACAAGTTCGCCGAAACTGATCGTAGGTTGCCAGCCCAACTTCTCCCGCGCCTTCGATGGATCGCCCTGTAGCGTCTCCACCTCTGTGGGCCGAAAATAGCGTGGGTCCACGGCCACAATGCGATCACCGGGCTTTGCGCAGCTGTCTTCCGGAGCCGCTGCGACCACGCCGTGCTCCTGATCGCCCTCTCCGCGCCAATCGATCTCAATCTCCAGGCGGCCGGCCGCGGCAATGACGAAATCGCGCACCGAGTGCTGCTCGCCGGTGGCAATGACGTAGTCATCAGGCTCGTCCTGTTGCAGCATGAGCCACTGCGCTTCGACGTAGTCGCGAGCATGGCCCCAGTCGCGCAATGCATTCAGGTTACCCAGGTAGAGGCAGTCGTCCAGCCCCAGGTGGATGCGGGCCAGCGCACGGGTGATCTTGCGCGTCACGAAGGTCTCGCCCCGCAGCGGTGACTCGTGATTGAACAGAATGCCGCTGCAGGCATAGAGCCCGTAGGACTCGCGGTAGTTGACGGTGATCCAGTGCCCGTACAGCTTCGCCGCTCCGTAGGGTGAGCGCGGGTAGAAGGGCGTGGTCTCGCGCTGGGGCACTTCCTGAACCTTACCGAACATCTCCGAGGTCGAGGCCTGGTAGAAGTGAACCTTGTCCTCCATGCCCAGAATCCGAATGGCTTCGAGCAGACGGAGCGTGCCCATGGCATCGCTGTTGGCCGTGTACTCGGGGCTTTCGAACGACACGGCCACGTGGCTCTGCGCGCCCAGGTTGTAAATCTCGTCGGGCTGCACTTGCTGAACGATTCGGATCAGATTGGTGGAATCAGTCAGATCTCCGTAGTGCAGTACGAGCCGCGGATCGGGTTCGTGCGGGTCCTGATAAAGATGGTCGATCCGCTGGGTATTGAAAGAAGACGCCCGGCGTTTGATGCCGTGGACCTGGTAGCCCTTGTTCAGCAGAAACTCGGTCAGGTAGGCGCCGTCCTGGCCGGTGACGCCGGTGATTAGTGCAACTTTAGACATTGAATTGGAGGCTCGATGGTTGAATATTCAGGGAGAAAGCGAGGTCCACGATGGAACAAAACCCGGGAGGTCGGATGCTATTGACCGAGCAAACGCCTCTTGATGCGGCCTAGTGCGGGCCGCACTTGTGAGCGCCAGAACACCTGAGCAATGAACTGTGGTGTCGCCGCCTTGCCCAACAGCGCGCTGACCGCTTGCATTTGCCGCTCACTCAAACCCAGCTCCTTGGGCGCAGGAGGCATGTGCACGGGACTATCGGGAATGCAGAGTTGTTCGTCTTGTGGCAGGCGTTCGTTCCAGGCTGACCATTCCTCGGCATGCATCGCCACGGCCTGCGCGGCAACCGCGCGCGCGTGTGCTTCCAGGGCTTCGCCTTGGATCTTGTCGTCTCCGGGAACTGCTACTAGCGCATCGTATAGGGAGGGCACCAGGTCGGGGCGGACTTCGGCCATTTGTCTGATTAGCACGAGCTCTGACAGCGTGAGGGAGGGATTGACCGTGGCAGGTAGCTCCACAGCAGGCGCTGGAACCCCGAGCCAGTCGTCGAAGAACAATCGCTCGAGCGTGCCCGGCTCCTTGCCTAGGCCTCGCACGACAAGCTCGCAATCCAGCTCATCAAGCTTCTGGCGGACGGCTCTGAGCTCGAAAGGTAGCTGATAGCCAGTCTTGAGCCAGTCAGCGATTGTGCCGGCAGTGCCGCCCTTTGCGCGATGTTTATACAAGGATAGGCACTGCTCCAGAGGATCCCTCAATACCAGTAGAAAGGAGATGGATGAGGCGTCGGCATCATTTAACAGCGTTACAAGCCTGCGAGCATTGTCTCCCTCTGCCAGCGACGAGAGTAGCCACTCGCTCGAAAGAACGACACGATTCAGACCCTCCCGTACAGTAGACCTTCTCGCCAAATGGACTTGCGCCTTTGCGGCGGCTTCGTCGCTGATGCTTAGCGCCTTGGCCAGTGACTTGGCGTTGCCGGCTGATATCTGCCCTTTCCGCATGCAGCGTTCATCGTGAAGATCTCCGCGGGGGAAAGCGATTCCACTAGGAGTGAGGCTGTCACGCGATAAAGCCAGCAGTGACTGGATATGCGAGCTGCCAGTCTTCTCCGTACCAATGTGGATTAGCCAGTCCATCAGTAGCTCGGTCGATCTGGGATATCAAGAATCTTGGTCATACACGTTTGCATGTCTAATCGGCCGGCGATTCGCGGTCGATCGAATGATTGAGCAATTGGTTGAATCGGTGCCTGCGTAGGGAGCGCTGTCCTATCAATGCTGACCCTGCACTCTTGGAGTTGAGTCACGCGGCACGGTAGATCAAATCCTGCAGGTCTGGATGCGCCAAGCGGTCGCGGTCCAAGTCGCTAAGACAATCGGCGGCAAGTCGACGATGGAAGGCCTGGCGGTACCGGATCCACCCAGTATGTCGACCTGCGACGCGGACAGGGATTGTGTCGAAACCAATCGCTTTGGCAATTGCCAGCCGATGCTTTCCCGTCGTGAACAATAGGTCTCCATTTTCTTCTATGCATATGTGGAAGGGCTCCACCCCCGTGCTTCCGAAGCTAGCGATCCTGAATCCGCTTTTTCGTATTCCTTCAAACAGTACTGAATAACGCTCCTTCTGAACTTCGTCAAACATACGCTGGAACTCATGCGCGTCTTCCTCACGAATTGCAAAAGCCCTAATTGCTTCGTTTGTTGAGTCTATCTGATGCAGAAACCGAGCACTAAATGCCATAGATAGCAATCTATGCTTTGGGGGCATTTCAATGACGGGATCCCAGTCTTCTGACACAACAGTGCCAGAAAGTCGATATCGGCCTCGGCGAACGAAGTCACTGGGCTCTATAGAATGTTTGATCTCAAAAGGATCAACGTAAATAGGTCGAATAAAGTATGGTGCCAGGGGGTCAATTACCTTCCGTGATACGTAGAGCATCATTGAGACAGAATCTAGCGCTACGGGAAGCATAGAATTTCTAGCTTTTCGGGCTAGCGTATCCAACTTCCTTTTCCTCATCATTGATACTTCTAGTCCTCAAATACGTGGGTTAGTCCCCGGGGGTGCGCAGAGCGAATTCAGTGTGGCGTGTTGCCCCGCCTCTCAGAGTCAGGGCAGAATTCAATAAGCATATAGTCATCCGACAGAGCATGACGAACTCGGGCATATGGGTTGCGCTCATGTGATCGAATGACCGCAGCGTTGCTCTTCGAAACTGTCGTCATGCAGCGAAATCCGGACCACCAGCAACTGTGATACAAGATCTGATTCATGACACGCCCGATTCCCTGCTTTTCGAAAGGCTCGTCAATGAGTCGGCCAACAAAGCATCGGCGATTAGAGAAGCAGCGTAGAAAAAAGTATCCGACCAGGTTCGCACCGCTAAATACTCCAAACATGAGGAATGCGGGATTTTTGTGCAAGCACCTGAGCGTACTTTCATCAAAAGCGTGCGGTTGAAAGTGCTCCAGTCGATCTGGGGTTTGGCGTTCGATGAGAGCGCGAACGTCCGGCAGGTTATCTTCCTTGAGGGGAGCAAAAGTGAATCCATCGAGCCCAAACTCTGAAAATGCCCGCTCAACCTGTTTCAGCATTCGTTTACTGTAGAGGAAACGAAAGCAGAAGCCGTTTGCCCGGTCAACCGGAACCCACGCCCAAGGAAGTCGTCGCTTTATGAATATTAGAACGCGGGTGATCATTTGTATCCAGTTAGCGTTGCCATTGCAGTTTTTGGCCTCTAGTCAATTGCAGCACTTGGGGCGAGTGATGTTGTAGGGAGGCGGCAGATGCTATTTTGCTTCACTGCTTCTTCAGGATCATCGTTACCTTTGAACTGCGCCTAACAATCTTGTTGGATATGCCGATTTCAAGCTTTTTCCATGCGGGGAGAAGGGGTTTTGGAAGCTTGCTTACAAAGCTCCCGCCAAGAATGAACATACCGTTTGTTCGGATAACCGAACAGTTATTTCGCGTCGCAATATCCCGCACTTCCTGACAAGAGAAGACGACGGGGGTCGCCGGCCGTTTCAGGAGAAACTCGCTGCTGGCAAAATCAATGGAAATCAGGCCCCCTGGCTTGCAGACTCGAATCTTTTCCTCGATTACCGCAATCGCGGTTTCCTTTGTAAGAAGCCGGTTAAGAACTCTAGTGGAGAATACAAGATCAAAAGTGTTGGGCGGCAATCCAGTGTCTTCCCCGGGCGCCTCCACAAAGGCAATGTTCTGTAATCCCCTTGCCTTCTCCTTTGCCTTTGCAAGCATTGCGGTGGACGGCTCAAGGGCCGTCACTTCAAACCCTCGTTTGGCTAAATCAATTGAAAACCTGGCTGTTCCTGCGCCAATTTCCAGGATCTTTGATCCTGCTTTCAGGAAATCAATGCTTCGAGCCAACTGGAGCCCTTCAAGCTCGTCGATAACCTTTCCGCTTGGCGAGGAGAAGCGTATCTGATCGTAGGTCGATGCATTGCGTTCATTATAAAAGGACGTCTGCTTTTCTGTTTTCTGATCGTTATTACTCAATGTTTATCTCCATAAGTACAATTCTAGTGGGGCTAAGAAGCATGGCAGAATGGTCGGGTGCATTGTGGCAACATTGAATATTGCGCGGTTCGGTGTCCTGTGCCAGGTTAGTAAGACTTGATCTTATGGCGGGAAGTTGGGCTCAGGCGCAACAAGTGCTTCAGCCCTGTCTGCACCGGCAGTTGCCATAAGAGTTTGCACCAGTCATGGTTTCCCTCGATCAGGCCAGGGCCATCAGGCGTGATGACCACGTCCCAGCCAACCGAGCGGTTTTCGGGGTACTTGCGACTAGCCTTTTCTACAAGATCCAGAGTCTCCTGCCAGTGGGGAACCCGGAATCCATTGATTGGGGTTCCGGTTACCGGGTGGACAACTTCGGGCTTCCGGGTGATGTCGGAGTACAGTCCTGGCCCGGTGACGATTCCACTGATATCGTCGATGGGGGCGGCCAGGTTGCCGGCAGCCAGGTTATCGACCGGCGAATCGACCGAGATGCGCAGCCGGCAGCCCAGGAGGTGGTATTCGCCCTGACGGTCGATCAGTGTGAATATGCGAACTGTGTTGACGCCGGAGGGCGATAGTGCCTGCAGATCAGGGTGCTGCTCTACGAAGCCTTCAACCAGGTCGAATCCTTCCGATTTCATCCAGTCGGTCAGCGAATCTGCGTCCAGTCTTGCTGTTTCCAGTATTCGTACGTTTTTGCCGCAGTTGCCCGTTGCATCCTTGAACACCAGTTGGTCGTACTCCTTCAGGATGCGTTGAATGAGCGATGTGTCGGAGGCCAGTTCCTCCAGGCTCCAGACAGGATGGCGAAAGAATGGCCGATAGGCCTGGTGGAAGCGCCGCTTGTCGTCCAGAATGCCTCGACTTTCCGGAGGATTGGCGCGCAACTGGAATTCGTACATGGTGCCGGTGCCGGCCCAAGCGGTCTTTTCTTTCGGCGTCAGCGACACGAATCCGAACTGGTACCACTCCAGAGGTGAGATGTTGTAGCGTAGGGAATCCATCACAAACGCTAGTATCTGCTGTGTGTGGCCGATACCGTCCCGTTCGCGAACATGGCCCATGAAGCGCTTCAAAATCGGCCAGTTCATGTGTCGCAAGTAGTAGGCCAGGTATACGATTCTGCGCAGCGTTTTCAAATCGGTTCCTACTGTTCAGGAACTTGTCTAAAAGGCAAACTGAGTGAGTCGCGCCCAATATTGGGGGAGTATCCGACCTTATCAGCAAGTTGTTCACAAGTTCGTCGCACTAAGAGACTCATCTTCCATACGCTTGAATATGCTAATCGCTCGATACATGAGCGGATGATCCTCAACTTTCTCTCGCAATTTGCGTTTGGCAAGATCTTTCTGAGGATTGGGGACGCCAGCAGTAAGCTGTCCATTCTGGTCACTCCCCTTGTGCTTCAGGAAATCTATTCTAGCTCTGGCGCAATTCTCATCATCAACCTGCGACACATCCAGCCCGTTGTCAATGGCAATACGTCTAAGTACATCCTGAGTTTGGGAAAAGACCTGATCAGATGAAAAGAGAGTAATCCTGTCTGATCTGGAAAGCACATATTCATGGTAGTGAATGTATTCGCGCAAATATAGCAGCAATAGCGATTTCTGAAGTGCATAGGCGTTCTCCATCCAACGAAACCGCACAAAGCGCCTCGCCTGGTTTGAATTTAGCAGGCCCAAGGACATTACATTCTCCATAGGTGACCGGAAAATCACGTACGTTTTCAATCTCTTGTCAATTGCTATCTTAAGGCTGAGCGGGGTGTGAAGGTGATGGCCGAAGTCATTGACCTGCAAAATTTGACGCACCAGACCTGTGAGGTACGTGTTTCCAGAACGAGGGTAGCCGGTGAGAAAAAATCGGTTCTCCCTGTTTACGAGCTTTCGAAGCTTGGCGAAACTTTTACGACGTCGGTTGAGCAGTACATGGGTGTACATCCAATAACCCATATAGGTGTTGTAAAGGGGTCGCCGTGCCGTGAATGCCAACCAATCAATCATTTTTACCCTTCGCTTGAATGCTTATATCGATTGAGCTACGCCATGTCCGAGACTAGACAATCGATACTGATAAACTCCACATCGGGCCAACGAGTGATAATGCGGTCCAATAGCCTTTGCAATGCCGCTAGCCCGTGCTTGCGATTAGCCTCGTCCAGGTGACCACAGAAATTGACGCGGTGCGAGCTGATGATGGCCGGCTTGCGCCAGCGAAAGGCCGCGGCGACCTGCTGCACCGCGCGCTCGACCGGATCGAATCCCATATCCTTGCCGGGCTCGAAGACCACGTTGCGGACCACGGTCAGATGATTCTGGCCGCGTTGACGGCCGCTGCGGTTGACTTCGCGGCGAGATGTGCCGTCGCCCATCGCTCTGGTGCAGCGAAACGGCTTGTCGATAGATACGACACCACCGGATTCCGCCGTTTCATATAGTGAGGGATGCAGCTTCTGGGCCGGCGGTGTGAAGGTTTTCGAGCGAATCCCCCAGACTTGTTCGAAGAGATCCAGACCGTTGGCAAGAATCTCCCGATGGCCGGGCAGGGCGGCGTCGTCGTGCATTCCGAAGGCATGCGTGAAACCCACCCCCGGCATCGCCGGATCATCAGCGATACCCGCGAGACTGTCCTGCTCGATGTTGGCGAGCAGGTCTGGCGCGCCCGATCTAAGCTTGTGCTCGAACAGTTCCACGTTCAGGTGTTCACGCCCGTGGAACTGTGGCTGCAGCAGGTCCCGCGCCATGCCTTCCTGCCACAGCGCCCAGGCACCCTGGTAGGCAGCAGGCTGCTCGGATTCCAGGCGCGCGAAGGTCGCCGGCACGGATTCACCGTGATAGTGCTCACCGTCAGCACGAATTCGTGCGAAATCCGGGTTGGCCGAGAGCGCGTAGGCCGTGAACTTCCCAGGTCGATCCCGACTGTCGCGAACTGAGTCCAGCACATCGAACAGGGCTTCCAGATCTTGCCGGGTCTCCAGAGCGTCATAGCGGTCCATCTGATGGGACAGGTCCAGCCCGGCATCCACTAGCCGCTGCCGGACTTCCTTGGAGGCCACGCGCACGTTGGCGTAGTCATCCACGGCAAAGGCTACAAGTTTTCTTGGCGTGCGCCAGCCGCGAAGGTTCTTTAGATTGTCGGAGAGTATCCGATTCATGTGGCTTTTACAGGTTCCTGAAAATAGGCTGTGGCAAAACGATCCGCGTTGTCCCGCCGGAAATCCTCAGCGGCAATTGTTGACCGCTCGCTCATGGCTTCGCGGAGGTCGGTCCGGGCGGCCACTTTGGTAATAAAGTCACCGATATCGTCGAGCTGCTCATGGGTCAGACAGCGGGCATGGCCGTATTTCTCTGCGTAGCGCGCCAACTGGCTGTCCGGGGACGATACGTAAAGCGAAGGGATCCCGAAACTCATCAGGTTGAATGCTTTACTCGGCACCGAGCCCTGGCTGACGCGGTCGTTGAGAATGACCACGCCGAGATCAGCAGCCGATAGCGAGTGCGGAAACATCTCGTCGGACTGAAACGGCAGCATCTGCACGTTTGAGAGTCCCCGTTCGTCGACCAGCCGCCGAATGTACGGTTCGCGCGGGCCTCGGCCGATGATCTGGAAAAGGATATCAGGGCGATCCTGCAACCGTTCGGCAATGTCGACCAACAGCTCGACATTGTGTGTCAGGCCTATGTTCCCCGAATACTGCACGATGAAGCGTTTCCCGAGGTCGTGCTCCGTGAGGAATCGATTGCGATCCACTGGAATCCGCTCGTCGCCCTGGAAGATGGACCAGATCGGCTGGATGATCAGCCGCTCCCGATCAACATACTTCGAGAGCGCGTCTGCCATCACCTCGCTGATGGTGAACAGCCGGTAGGCCTTGCGGAATGAGCGACGGTTCAGCCAGGCCCAGATTCGGTATACGGGATGGGACTCCGGCATGCCGGTAATCCGGAGCGTATCGGGGTAAACGTCCCAGATCACCATACTGAAACGGTGCGGAAGGATCAGGTTGAGCAGGTAGCCCATGGGGGGCACGGAGACGAACAGCACCTCGTGGTGCCGGTAACGGGTCATCAGCAGCCACCACATCCGAAGAAGCCCCAAAGCGTAGGACAGGGCCTTTTTTCGAGTCGGGCGCTCATGCCAGCGGTTGATGGTGTGAACCCGGATGTCGTCACCGAGTTTTTCGCCCTGCACGTGCACGCTGCCGGTGATCAGGGTGACCGAATCGAACCTGCGGTTGAAGGCATTGGCGAATCCGACCGTGAGGTAGTTGGCGGCCTGGTTGAGGATCACCAGGTTTCTTCCGCGCGCCTTGCTTGTGTTAGTGCTCACACGCCCAGGCTCTTCACATAAGCCTTTCCGCTGCGCTCGACAACCAGGTCTTCGCAGATTGACAGGATCTTCTCGGCGCGCTGTACAGGGGTGTCGAAGTCGGAAAGACGGTGTCGCCCACGTTCCCGAAGTTCGCCCTGGAGGGCCGGGTCCTCGATCAGGCGGGTAATCTGCCTGGCCGCCGAGTTCGCATCGCAGGGCTGGAAATACAGTGCGGCATCCTGACAGATACTGCGGGCAAAGCCCAGGTCCGTTGTGACGATCGGCTTCTCCATTTTCATCGCCTCCGGGTAGGAGGCCGAAAAGCACTCAGCCAGGGTAGGAAGGAACATTGCATCGCATTCCTGGTAGAGTGACGGACACTCCGGAGGCGGCACCGGCCCGATCAGGCGTACCTGTGCGGGGATCTCTGTACCGATCCGCTCTCGGTACTGAGCTTCGGTGAGCGTGAGCACGAACTCCGTTCTTTTTCGCAATGCTGCAGGCAAAGCCTGGATGACCCGAGGGATCAGTTCGAGATTCTTGTGCGGATAGTAGCTGGTCAAGGTAAGAAACCGAAACGTATCATCCTTTCGCTCCGTTAGACGCGCCGGATGCTCCTCGGGCTGGCTGTACCAGCCATTATGGTTGTTGGTGACAGTGAATACCTGGTCCGTGCGCAACAGCCGGCGTACACGCTGGTTGACATCGTCTGTCTGCACGATCAATGCGTCGGCATCGCGCCGAAAATAGCGGCAATGCAACCAGCGTTCGGCCGCAAGCCGGGCCTTCCGGGTGTGTGGAAGATTCTGCAGGTAAGGTGATTCCGGGTAAATGAACAGTGGCCGATTGAAGCCCACCAGGTGCGGTGCATGACTGCGCCAGAATGGAGGCCCGGAAGAGGTTACCACGCAATCGGGTCGAGCCCGCCGCTCAATAGCCGCCATCTCCCGTTGTACCCGCGGCAGCTTGGGCAGCTTCATCACCCCGAAGCTCTTGTGATGGAAACGGAAATTCTCCGGAAACTCCGCCGGATCGAGCACCGCGCCGACACCTGGTCCGACCACCACATGATACTCGTGTCGATTATGTCGCCTGCACTCATAAATGAAGGACAGGGCAACCTGTACCGCGCCGCCAAAGCGGAGGAGTGAGGTGTTGATCAGTAGGCGCATTGCTTTCTAGCTGAAAGATTCAAGCGGCGCGGGCAAGGAAGAAGCTGAAGGAAAAAGCACCGGTTGGCCCAGTTCGAAGTGGCAATTAATGCGCAATCCTTTGGTTCATTGCGTCGACCAAGTGTCATGAGTGCTAGGTCTGATCTAAACCGACCGCTTGCTCAATCATCTTCTCCAACCTTCTCATTACCGTGCCCGCCTCGAACCGACTCATTGACCTTCTTGCATTCCTGGAAAACATCGTTCGAAGGTTGGGCTTTTCAATCAGTTCTTGAAGCAGCCTACTGTACTCGGTTTCGTTGCCGGGCTCGACAAGGAATCCGTTGACGCCGTGCTCGATCAACTCTGATGGTCCTGTTGGGCAGTCATAGCTGATACAGGCGCAGCCGGCGGCCATGGCCTCCGCCAGTGCATTCGGGAACCCCTCGGTCAACGATGTGAACGCGAAGATAGGGCTGTCCTGAAGCAGTTCGCCTACGTCGCTTCTTTGACCCAAAAAATGGACGGAGTCCTGAAGGCCTAGGCTGCATCGCAGGCTCTCAAGTTCCTGACGATTTGGACCGTCGCCTACGAATTCCAAAGACCACGCAGTTCCAGACCTAATTTCAGAAAAGGCGCGTAGAAGTGCCTGTTGATTCTTATGTCCACCGAGAGTGCCTACGTTGATAACACGCTTCTGTCGATGCGTGATAGGTCGGACATGTTGGGGGATTTCAACAGGGTTTGGTAAAACTTCGAAATTGGAGAAACGAAATCGATTTCGCAGTAATCTTGTAGAGCGTTCGGTCTGAACAACGACCCTGTGAGCCAGCGGGTAGGTAAGCGGGTTGATGATTCCCCTTCGTCCGCGAAGACAGGTCAACGGGCTTGCGCGATTAAACATCAAAGTGCGTCGGCCTTGTAGTCGAGCGGTCGGCAGAACGACCGGCGCAATGAGCTCGCCAAAACACAGCACGAGGTCAGGGTCTACCTTACCCAATTCCCTCCATAGGTAGCGAAGTATTGTTGGATACCAACGCCAACCGGCCTCGCTGCGTTTTGATGCTTGGGGGCAAATAACGGATATATCAGCATCTGGCTTGTAAAAGGGTTTGTTGCGTGATAGCAACAGAATGGAAATCTCATTCTTCAGGTTCAGCTGGTTGGCAATTCGGCATACGATTCGCTCGGTGCCGCCGGCGCGTAGTGAGATACAAACGAGGCAGATCCGGCTCACTGCGTAAAACTCTTTCCCAGCTCCAAATCAGCCTGAAAGTCCGAAAATGGCGCTGTGCCAGACTCCGGGTGGAAAGTGAGCTCGCCGAAATAGATGCGGTCATCCACGGCATAGAGATCAACGCGCACGAACGAAAATCCCGATGAGAGCTTGCTTGCGATATTCACCATTTGGTCGAACTGAGTAGGGCGGGGTGTTTCGCGAGGGGCCATGGAGTAGCGCAGGGTGAAGTCCAGTGGTTTCCATTGGCAGTTGTAAAAGCGACGAACGTGGTGCGTCCGACGATCTAAATCCACTTGAACGAAGGTGGGCCTGCCGTAAAAACAGAAGAACTTGTAGTCGGGCAAATCGTCTTGCCCAGCCCCAAGCAGGGGTTCGCAGATAATGCGCGGGCAGATATCGCGGTACTGCGGCTCGCCACTGATCAGGTAGTGATTAATGCGCTGCCAACTGGCTAGCTCGTTCTGGATTTCTCCTGGTGTCGGTTCTTCATCCACACCTTTTAAGATCCGAACATGACCGGAGGTATGCGTGGGCTTTAGTATGCAGGGGCGTGGTAACTTCTGGATGGGCACGTCTTCCGGCTTCTCATACACACCCAGAGTTGGAATGATGTGCTGCTCGCCAATGCGTTCGGAAACCCAACGTTTGGCCTCGGCCTTGTCGACCAAATGCGTCATCGCAGCATGCTGGCCATCCAGCTTGCTGCGCAGCAAGTGTTCATTGAATGTGCGCGGTCGTCGCAGTTGGGCCCAATACCAATGCGAACCAAAGCGTCGGTGCATACGAAGGTGCTGGAAACGGAAGAGCAATGCAGGGGCGAGAGTGAGTGCCAGGGAATAGAGCCTGCATTTCAGCCACGATATCACGAGGAGAGATTCCCGGTCTTCCGCCTGACTGAATCGACCATCCATCCCTGCGGATTGAACGGCCCGGCAGTCCAGTTGAGATATCGATCCCAGTAGCCGGTACACGGATCATATCCTTCGGGGCTGAAGCCGAAGCTGACCTCAAGTATCCACGGCTGTCCTGTTTCATCGAACACGAAATCGAGCGCAACGCAGCCTCCTCCAAGCTTTTCCGCCGTCTCGAAGGCCAGGTCCACACATCGCTCGTCGAAATCACCGCGCTGGTAGGTAATCCGTCCGCTACCGGAAGCACGGAAATCGCCGGGGCGAACCAGGCGGCGGATGGCAAAGGCTCGCCCCCCGATGATGATGATACGGATATCGCTGTCATTTCCCGGCAGGTAGTCCTGGAAGTAGATGTAGCCACGCTCGCGCCCGAGGATACGTGAGTATCGCGGTGGGTAGACAAACCGGATCAGCCCCTTGACGATCTCGTTGGGCGGCAGCTTGCCCATACGGACCTTGTACATACGCTCCTTTAGGTTGTCCCAAGGGTCGTAGATCGGGAACCCGCGGCCGAACGCCCGCTTGATCAGTCGCCGGGCCTGCGTCCGGCTGTTGACCAGTCGAACCCCAGCCGACCCGGCGCCCCGTCGTAGCTTGAACACCTTGGGAAACTCGGCCCTGTCCACCCAGGTCAGTGCTTCTTCCCGATCAACGAACACATGGGCCGGGACAGCTGGAATATCCAGCGCTTCGAAGAGGTACTTCTGCGCCACCTTGTCGTCGAAGTGCCAAGCCGTGCGGAAATCCGGAAACACCCTTATGCCGGCATGTTCCACGGCGAAAAGAATCTGCCGGGCTATAAGAATGTCCTTGGGGTGCGACTGGCCATAGTGCCACATCAGCGCCTTGCAGCCATCCAGCTGCTGGATAATGTCGCTGGCATAGCAGTTGACCCTTCGATACGGGATGCGCTCACGCTCGCAGTAGGCAATCCAGCGTGGATGGAACCCGGAGTTTGAGTCGTGGATGGCGAGCATTTCGACTTCGGTCACGCTATTGGCTTTCTTGCCCGTCGCGGAGCGCGTACAAGAGCACCTCACGGTGCGATTCGCACTGGCACAAGGCCGCCAGAAGGCGACGTTTCCGGCGTCCGATCAGGCTTGGAAGCAGGCCTCGCCGATGAAGCGCGACCAGAAGGGGGTTCCGGTACGGTTGGATCTGGCTGCGCACGATTGACATTTTCACTCGACAGAAGTCGTCGAATGCACTCGCCAAGGCATCCTCATTCGCAATGATCGAGGAAAGGCATTCCACTTGCGAAATTGCCTGCTCCGCCTCGGCCTCTGACATCAATCGCGTTCCCGGGGTCTTGTCATTCTGCACGACGGGGTGCAGAGTGAAATCGAGCTGGCGGGAGTCGTCGACTTCGAGCACGAGGATCAGGCCCCGATTCCATGGGCTGTTCGAGCGCACCCCGTCATCGATGCAGAAGTTGCCGAGGCTGTAGAAGATCGGTTTTCCACGGTACCATTCATGGCCTGAAATCACATGCGTATGATGACCGATGACGGAATCAGCGCCTGCATCGATCATGAATCGGAACTGCCGCTGCATTCGCGGACTGGGTAGTTCGTAATGCTCGTGCCCGCCGTGAAGGATTACGAACACAAAATCCGCCGCTTCGCGTGCTCCTGCAATTTCGCGTAGCGCGGTCGGATAATCGATCGGGCAGCAGCCGGGTTCTTCGCCCTGCGTCGTCGACCACTCGGTTTCCGTCATGTTGATGAACGCAAATTTCAGGCCGTTTCGCTCGATGACGTGGTGCCGGGAGGCATCCGTCATACTCCGACCGCTGCCCAACCAGCCCATCCCATCCTGCTCCAGCGCCTTGAAGGTATCCTGGGCACCTTGCCAACCGAAATCCATGAAGTGATTGTTGGCCGTCGCCGCCAGATTGCAGCCCAGCTCCTTCATCACCCTGGCTGCGCGGGGTGATCCCCGTAGGTGGGGCCCGGTCTTCGTGATCGGCTCGCCGGCGTCGGTCAGTGGGCACTCGAGGTCCATGACGACCAGGTCGCACGTCCGAAAGAACTCCTGAATCCCCGGGAAAAGTTCGAGCCCTCGGCCCTTTTGGACGAGCGGATCGAGCCGACCGATCGGACAGAAGTCCCCTGTGAATGCGATTCTCGTCGACATCAATCGTCTCCCTGAAGGTGATCGGAGAGCTGGTCGGTGGAAATGAACTTCACGTCCGGCCACCTTCTCGTGATGATCCTCAGAAGCGATTTCAGGGCGCATAGCCCGAGGTCGGCATTCTTCGGCTCGATCGAGCCGATGTAATTGACGCGATGGGTATTGATGACCGCCGGCCGCCGGAAGGCAAAGGCAATGGCAATCTGTGCCAGCGCGCGATCGACGATGTCCAAATTCGGTGTCATGACCGGCTCGAAATGCACGTTCCGAACATTGTAACGTTGGCCATGCGCGTTGCGCTGACCGAAGAAATGCCGAATGATGGTATGGGCACCCGCCTGGCCCGTCGGGCGCCGCTGAACTCGAACCCCCTGAATCCATCGAATTCCATGGCTCGACAGGATGGGATCCAGCTTGGGATCCCAAGTGTAGCAGGGTGCGATGAAGCTACTCGATGAATAGCCGAAGATCTCACGAAACAGCTCCAGCCCGTTCACCAACTCGTCGGCCTGCATTTGCACTTCGTCCGCGGAATCCCAGTCGAGGGCTTCCATGAAAGCGTAGTCGCCTTGCCCCGAGGATGTACTGCCCAGCGAGAAACAGAAGCGAGTAAGTTCATCGCCATCACGGAGTCGGGCCAACCAGCGTCGATGATGAAGGTGCTCGCGACCATGGAACTGGGGCCGATACAAGCCCTCGGCCATACCCTGGCGCCAGAGGGCAGGCACACCCCGGGTTGCGGAATTCTGTGCACAAGTTGCCGTCGTGGGCTCGAAGGCGTACTGCTTGAACCCCGATGCCTGGATAGCCTCGAAATCCGGGTTTGCCATGATCGTGTTGGCGGTCAGCACGGCCCGCCGGCCATCGGCGCCGCTTGCGGAAGAGAGCACTTCGTAGAGCCGCTCGAGATCGTCACTCGTCTCGAGGGCGTCGTTGCAGTAGACGCTGTTCTCGGCAACAAGACCACGCGCGCGCATCTCGCCCAATGCGGCTTTCGATGGCGTTCGAATCGCACCCCAGTCATCGCTCTCGATCACGACTAGTCGGCCCTTGACCGAACGGCCCCGCCAATTGGCTCGGATGGCCCCCAGGCGGGATCGAAGTGCTGCCAGATCAGGAGCCCGCATCGTCAGGCACCGCTCGTTCGGTCGATCCCGGACTGGAAGTCCGCATCCAGAAACTGTTGCGCCCACGATTCGAACGCCACCATGGTCCACAGCAGCTCGATGTCGGCCCACTCTGCAGCCTTGATGTTGCGTGCCGTCCTGCGCAGTACTTCGACCGCGAATACTCCCCGTTTCTCGATTCCGGGCAGAATCCGGTCGTGCAGTTCGTTCTGGAACGAGCTCCGGGCCATGAATTGGCGAAGTGGAATGCCGAAGCCCTGCTTCTTCCGGTAGGTGAAATCACGGCCGAATACCTTCTCGCATATCCGTTTGAGAATGAGCTTACCGTGAGGCCCGTTCGGGCCACGCCCCATCAATTGTTCCCGATCAATCGTGAACGCTGCGTTGACCAGCGGGTTGTCCAGGTACGGCACACGGTTCTCAATGCTTGCGGCCATCGACATCTTGTCCTGGCGCAGCAGCAGATCGGGAAGGTAGGTGGCCATTTCATAGCGGCGCTGACGTTCGAGGGGCGATCCCGCCGTCGCCCGGTAAAGGTCGAGCCGAGGCTCGATGGCTGCTGATTCGTCAAGCGCGGGATAGACCCGCCGCGCAACGCTGGCGCGCGAGACCAGGGTAGCCGTGACTGCGCGCCAGGCGGGGTCCCGGTAGGCCAGCAGCTCCTGAAACCGGCTGCCCCGCACACCACGGAGTCGCGAAAGCAGAGATTTGCCCCAGGGATGCAACAGTGCGAGGAATCTTGAATAGCCGGCCAGGAGCTCGTCGGCACCCTCGCCACTGAGGAGTACTGTCACGAATTCCCGTGCGCGCTCGCTGAGCAGCATAACACCGATCGTGTTCGGGTGGCTGATCGGCTGTTCGAGGTGCCATGTGGCGGCATCCAGGCGCTGGATATAGTACTCCGGCGACAGCTGGAATCGATGGCCGCGTACGCCTAGAGTCTGTTCGACATAATCGATGTGGGTTTCCTCGGAGAACCGTTCGTCGGCAAAGACGACGGACACGGTATTCATGTCCGCGCCGGCCCTTTGCGCGGCAAAGTGCGTCACGAGGCTGGAGTCCACGCCACCCGACAACTGGCAGCCCAGCGGCACGTCGCTGATCAACTGCGCCTCGATGGCCCGCTCAAGACAGACCGCGAACTGCTCGGGGCTTTCGATCGCGTTCGTCGACGCTTCGGTCTGGTATGTAGTCGATCTGGAATCGCCGGTCGAGGGATCATAGGAAAGGACCATTCCCGGCGGCAACTGTCGAATGTCTTCTAGCAGTGTCCGATCCCGGTTGTGACGAAACATCAAGAACTCACTGAGTTCCTTCTGGTCCAGCGAAAACCGGAACCCGGGCAAATAGCCGAAACTCTTGAGCTCGGAACTGAACGCAAAGAACCGCTCGTTCTCAAGGATATAAAGCGGCTTGATGCCGAAGCGGTCGCGTGCCAGGAAGAGCCGCCCGAGGCGAGAGTCGTAGATCGCGATGGAAAACATGCCGTTCAATCTGGACAGCATTCCTTCCAACCCATGGACCAGATAGAGATTGAGCACGACTTCGGTATCGCTTTTGCCCCGGAACCGGTAGCCCTCCGATTCCAGCTCCGGAACGAAGTCGAAAGCGTTGTAGATCTCGCCGTTGAGCATGAGAAGAACCTGGCCGTCCGGGCTGGCCATGGGTTGGTGGCCATTGAGCGACAGGTCGAGAATGCTCAGTCGGCGGAAGCCGAAGAACAGGTCTGCCGAGGTCCGGAACGACGTCGCACCATTACCTTCCAGGGGCTCGATGCTGCCGGATCGGCAATCTATCGCGGCGTGGCCGGCATCGTCCGGGCCCCGATGGGACTGGGCCTGGGACATCGACTGGATCGTGACCGCGTCGGATGTCGTGCCGCCGTCCCTCAGGTGAAATCCCGTCAGGCCGCACATTGAGCGTAACTCCGCGTAGTCGGCGCCTCTGCCCGGACGAGCATATTCATTGCACGTTGACCAGCCTCTCGGCACGGTCGGCCCTGGCATACTTCGGCGCTTCGACCTCGAACAACTCCTGCCACAATTGACCGACCCGATCGATGTGAAAGCGACGCGCGCTTTCCAGGGCCTGCTCGGCGAACCGCGCGCGATCAGGGCTCTCGGCGAGTTCGATGATTTCGTCAGCCATGGCGTCGACATCAAACGGTGGCACCAGGGCACCGCTGGCGCCGTCCTGAACGATCCAGCGCGCCACCGGGTATGAATCGAAGATTACCGGGATCGCCGCCTGGCTCTGCGCTTCCACCAGCGTGTTCGGGAAGCCCTCGAATGCGGACGTCATGAAAAAGATCGCCGCACGACGGTAGAACTCATCTGGAACTTGGCGGCCGTGAAAGTAGATGCGCGGCAATGAAAGCTCTTTAGCTTCGCGCTGCAAGTGGTCCAGCAGTGGGCCATCACCAACAATGTCGAGCTCCCAGTCCGGCAGCGCCTCGCTGACTCGTGCCCAGATCGGCAGAATCAGTTCTGCGCGCTTCTGCTGGTGGGCCACTCGGCCCAACCACAGTAGTCGCTTCTGTTTTTTCGGCGGGGTAGGGGCCACTTCAGGAATGGAATTGGGAATCAGGCGTATCTTGTCCTCCCTGAAATCCGGAACGAAGTAGCGCAGCTCCTCCAGGTTTGGTGGGCCAAACATAATGAAGCGGTCGTATGTGTCAAGGATCTTCAGCAGGTCGGCCCGGTGGCGCTTGCGGTGTAGTGCCAGAAATGCTTGCTGAACGAGCCGCCATCTAGAAAGCCTCTTGAGCGGACCAGGGGCTGTTCGGGCCACATAGCCTTGGATATTGCCGCGCACAGAATAGAGTGTGTTGCGGAGGCAGCCCAGCAGCAGGTAGCGCTTGTTTTCCTTGAGCAACTGCCCGATTTCGTGCTCATATGGCATCTGGTTGATGACAATGTCCGGTTGAAAGGACAATAGTGCCTCCTGCAGCGCGTCGAGATTCCCAGAAAGATAGTGACCGCCCGGTTCTGTTGCGTGGTGGAGCTTGCCGAACTCGCAGACATCATGACCGTGGTTGGAGAACGAGAAGACCCCGACCGAATGCCCCAATTCGGCGAAGCGCCGCCCCATCTTGAGGGTCGACATTTGCACTCCGCCGGCCGTTGGCCGAAACGCTGGCGTCAGCACGATCAGTATGCGGTAGTGGACTCCCTGCACCGGCTTCAACCCCGGCCGAGCAGGAAACGAATGGCCTGCTTGAAATCGACGTTCGATCCTGGTTCGACCCAGGCCATAAATGGTGCCCCCAGGCTGTAGAAACCGTATCGCTCGATCACAATGGAAGCTGTGAACATAATCAGCGGAGCAAACAGCAGCAGTGAAAGGTGGGCGCCCCATTTGTAGTAGCCCGGCAGCCCTCGAAAACGATCCCGTGTGTGCGGATCCAGACGTGCCATCAGGAATGCGGCCAAGATGAAGACCATGGCGATCGTCAGAGATCGGTTGTGAACGGCGAAGAGAAACCAGGTGGCGTTCGAGAAGGCCAGCGTCAGCAGTCCAATCGAGAATATTTTCTTTTGATAGCGCGTCATCCACTTCAAGTACATCCCACAAGCAAGTAGCGTGATGACGAGTACGGTTGGCGCCCATCGCTGAAGGCCGGCTCGCCGATAGGCATTGTAGAAGTTGGTTTGCTGGCGCTGACCCATGAACTCCTCGATGGCGGAGCTCTGTTCCTCTGTGTAATAGCCCTGGATCTGAGCTGCACCACGTTCGGTTCTAGCAATCTGCTGGGTAATCTGCTCTTGCGGAAGGATCGTCGTAACCGATGAGAGTGCGAAGATCACAACATAGGCAAACGGTCGGCTACCGAAGACCAGCACGAACCAGGCCGGTATGGCCAGCAGGAAGTAGCCGAGGTGGATGAACGGTGGTACGAACATCAGTAGCAGGTATCGCAGGCGCGGCTGCTCGTGGTACTTCAGACAGGCGTAGACCAGAACCCAAAAGCCGGTCCAAGTGCGAACGGACAAGTAACCGTCGACACCCTTCAACATGAGAAAGACAAATACAAAAGCAAGTACTACGTAGTTAGCGCGTCCAGGCGAAAAATGGCGCAATACATGGAGGACGGAGCCGGCGAAAAAGTAACCGTACACACCCGCAACGAACGGGAAAAAAAGCTGTGGCATACCCAGGATGCCACCGAAGAAGTATGCGACTACATGTTTGTAGACATCCTTGGTGCCGGTTTCCGTGATTCGAAACGTCAGAATTCGCCAGAGGTCGTTCAGAAACAGTTCAAACGAAATTCTCGAGTAGACCAGTTCAACATCCATCAGGTGATCTAATGCATCACCGGCTTCGATGATCACAACGAAACCAAGCACAACCATGAAAAGCGTCAGTAGCCATTGGCGGTAGCGCTCGGATCGGGTTCTCCAGAACTCTACCGCCAGCAGGGCCGGCAACGTGGCGGCCATCAGCACCGACCCGATAATCTGGCGCGGCGACACTCCAAGCGGTTTACGCAGGGGCGCGGCCATTCTAGCATTCGTATTCATGATTCGCGCTTTCGCATGCGTTCCAGTTCCGCCCGATTCTGCCTGAAATTGTTGAACCGATTTCGAGGATCCGGGAGTCCCAAGCGATCACGAACGCCCTGCCGGAGGGCGAAGATAGTCTTGCGCACGGTCAGCGGAACGATCCGGCGAACTCCTGCGACGAACCGGTCCCGGACGGTGTAGCTATGCGGCCCCTTGTTGGCATGGGGGAATGGGCGATTCGGCAGATCATGACCTAGAAACCTGCACAGCTCCTGCCATCCATCGCCATTCTGCAGGTTCATGATCAGCAGATCGTCTTCTCGATCGCGAAAGTAGTCTCGGACCTCTTGATTGTGTTGCCGGAAGCGTTCGAGGTACAGCTCCTCATTGCCCTGCAGCACTCCCTCGCCATACAGCCATTCGTGCAGGTGCACATAGGCGTCGGCAAAATGGCGGCGGGCACTCTTCAGCCAGAGCGATTCCTCGCGCTCGGTCAGAATGAACCGGCTGCCGGGGTATCGTTCGTCCAGTTCCTTGAACAGTGCGGCCCACGGGACATCCTGCACGGCGTCGTACTCGCCCGCCGTCTTCAGCACGGTGTCCAGATCGCCGCGGCGCAGCGGGTGGACCATGTCCAGCCGGCAACCCAATACCGAGTAACCGAGTTCGATCAGGGCCAGGCCCAGTGTTGTTGTGCCAGTCTTGTGCCAGCCGATACAGAACACTCTGGGTCGGTCGCTGCGGTTCCTGCTCATGATGCGTTTGCCTTTTGTTCCGGCTTCCCGGCCGCGAACTGTTCAAGCAGATAGATAAGCACCGATTCAGGCGGTACGTCCTGCGAAGGCAGTTTCCAGCTGAGCTTGAATAGCGGTGCTTCGCCGCTGTCGATGAATCGCTTCGCTTCGTCATCGAGATGTTCCAGCAGGCCTCGATGCACCGCGAAATGGGGGAGATCAGCCGATACCTTGGGCATCCGCTCCCACAGTGACTTCAAGGCTGGGTCGGAGCGCACAAGGTGGTACAGCATGTAGTGGTAGATCATGTAAGGATAGGCTTTCAGGAGCCGGATGAACGGCTTCCGGAGCCACAGGCGTGGCAGTTCGAGATTCCGGTTGAGCACCCGACCGGCGAAACTGGCCAGTGGCTTCATCGGCCGGTCGAAATTGTGGAACTCATTGTCGGTCCAATATCGGCAAAGCTCCTCATAAAGACGCATAAGCAGGGGGTGGTGCGCTTCGCTCGCAATGAACCAATTGGACACCGCGCGGTCCCGCCCGGGCCGATGGAATAGGAAAACTCCCGCATCCATCCTTTCAGGCAGCCAGTCCTTCAGCGGCTGAGTAAGCAGCACGGTGGGGTCGGCCCAGACGCCGCCATGGCGGATCAGAAGCTGGGTGCGGATCACGTCGGACCGATGCGCTAGCGAAAGCCGGTTCCAGGTACGTTCCGGAATCGGGATCGGCTCGATCCACTGCTGCACGCTTTCGGCATCCAGGAAGTGGTGCGACCATCCCGGTGTGTAGCGCTTCATTGTCCACCGGCAGGCCTGAACGAGTTCGGGCGCATCGTCGAAGCCCTGATGCCAATAGGTAAAGATTCGACATGGAAGCGTGTTCATGTCTGCTGGAATATGTGCCGGTCGTTCGGGTAGGCTGGCTCAACAGAGCCGCCGTCTAGTCGGATTACTTCATCACAGAATGAAAGCGTCTCCTGCCGATGGGCGATGACAAGGAGCGTACGCACGCCTTCGATCTGGTGAACGGCGCGCATTACCGAGGCCTCGGTCTCGCTATCGAGTGCGCTGGTGGCCTCGTCAAGCACGATGA
The DNA here is from genome assembly GCF_042310375.1 of Wenzhouxiangella psychrophila. NCBI lineage: Bacteria > Pseudomonadati > Pseudomonadota > Gammaproteobacteria > Chromatiales > Wenzhouxiangellaceae > Wenzhouxiangella > Wenzhouxiangella psychrophila. The sequence continues at coordinate 35,158 of NZ_JBHJMQ010000007.1, forward strand.
ACTCCGCATTGCGATAGAGTGCGCGCGCCAGCGCAATGCGCTGCCGTTGACCGCCTGATAGGCGTACGCCACGCTCCCCGATGCGCGTTAGATAGCCATCCGGCTGTGCCTCAATGAACTCGCTGACCTGGGCGGCCCGAGCGGCTTCCGTTACGCGGGTCATATCGACTTCTTCGTCGCAATCTCCCAGTGCGATGTTTTCGGCGAAACTCGCATCCAGCAGGAAGACGTCCTGCGGAACGTGGGCGATCCGCTGACCCCAGAGGTGTCGGTTGGTTGCATCGACCAGCGTGCCGTCGACCCACAGGCGACCGCCGGTTGGTTCCAGTAGCCCCATAACGAGGTCGACCAGAGTGGATTTTCCCGCGCCGGTGGGACCGCATATGCCGATCTGCCGCCCCTTTTGAATGACCAGGGTTATCTCACTAAGCACGTCCTCCTCGGCACCCGGATAACGGAAGGATACTCGCTCGAGACGGACGCAGTCCCGAAAGGCGAGTGCAGTTGACGCCTGGCCGGTCCCGCCTCTCTCCTCGTCGAGCTCGAGAAACCCAAGAACGTCCGCGAATGTCTGGTGGTTACCCGTGAGACGTGACCAGGCAGAGTAGAGTCTCTGCAGCATCGGAAAAAGCCTTTGAGCACCAAGCGCAAGTGCACCGAGAATCGGTAGCGCGTGGGTAATTCCGTCGCTCTGCTGTGCCAGAAACCAGGCAAAAGCGATGACAAGGACCATGCCCAGGGTCTGGATCAGTGGCTGCGGAAGCTGGTTGAGAATGGTGTTCGTGGCCTGTGCGTCGCGAAGTGTCCGGTCTACGCGGGCAAATGCACCCGCAACACGATCCTGCCGATTCGCGAGGAGAATGTCCCGGATTCCACCAAGCCCTTCCTGAACGCTCCGGACTCGTCTCGACTGTGTCCGAGCGATCGTCCGACTGTTGCCCTTCAGTCGATGTCGAACTGCGCCAGCGATGCCGAAATAGAACAATATGAGTGTGACAACGGCAAGTAGTGTTGCGACAGGTTGGAGGTAGACCATCATGCCAAGAATGGCCAGGCCGAGCACCAGTGCGATCAGACCGTCCAGCGCCGGCTTCACGACCGAATTGAGCATGGACTGAACCTTGTTGAGCGCGGCGATGACTTCGCTGGAGTGCTGGGCCACGTGGAACCGATACGGTTGGCGCAGGATGCGGCGATACATGGTGACCCCGACTTCGGCGCCAAGTGCGTGGATAAAACGTGTACTGGTGATCAGCAGCAGCACCCGTATGCTACTGGCCAGGACGATCACCCCGATGAATAGCAGCGTCATCGGCGTGACGATGGCCTCCGGATCATGCCATCCAAGCCCCTGGAACAGCGCCTGCAGGCCGGGGAACTCGAAGGCCGTTGCCGGATCGGCCAGGAGCGAAACGAACGGGATAACGGCGCCCAGGGTCAGCATCTCGGCCATGGCACCGATCAGCATCAGGGCCATCAGGCCCAGGAACTGCCGCCGCCTTGCACTCGATACATGGCGCACGAAGCGCCGAAGCAGTCTCGAAATCGAATCATCCGATTCGAGAGGCTGTGAGGTGTTGCTCCGGTTACTCACCGGCCCGCGCTACCCTTTCTGTGCTGATCCAGGAGATGGGCCGCGAGCAAGGTGGCGGTGTCCTGAATGCCTGCCGGGAAGAACATATCGGACATTTCCTGGCGATGTGGGCGATGCGGATCGCGTCCGACTGCAACATAGCTAATGAATTCCTCCAGGTCAGTCACCGATCGGATGTGCTCACCCGGCATCCAGCGCTCGACGGGCTCGAGCAGAAACCCCCGCTGTTGTCGATACCGATCCAGGTCCTCCACGACGAAACCGATCGGACGGTCGAGTAGCAGGTAATCGAAATAGACGCTGGAGTAATCGGTAATCAGTGCATCAGTCGCTGGCAGCAGGCAGTAGAGATCCTCGGTGTGCTCGGAATAGTCATCGCTGGTTAGCAAGACGACCTGTGATCCGAGGGCATCCGTGCGACTCCGTACCAGGCCTTCGTCGTTCGGGTGAGGCTTCATTACGAGCAGGCAACCGTTTTGCTGGAGGACGCGCTCCAGTTCCGGCGACAACCAGGAATCCAGCAATGCCGGCAACCGGGACGACGAACCATCGGGCCGGGCCGTGCCATTGCCATTGCCATTGGATTTGATCTTCCGGTGGGTCGGCATCCACAACAGCACCTTCAGCTTGTCGTCGATCGAGCGGCCGAGTACCTTCGAAAGCGTTGCACGCGCGTTAGATCGATCGTTCTGCAGCCACCGCAAGCGCGGAAATCCGAATCGGCGATAGCGTGCACCCGGCACGTAACGGCAGGCCGAAAAAAGCGTTTCATACATCTGACCACAAGAAAGCACCAGTTCGGGCATGCGACGAATGATTTCACTTGGCTCCATCGTATCCTGATAGGTCGCATCCATCCCGTCCATTCCTTTGAGTGGGATTCCGTGCCAAAGCTCGATGACCTGCTGGCCGGGATACCAGGCTCGGCCGCCATGATCCTGAACGATCCAGCGGGCTCTCAGCAAGAGAAGTTCGTTCTGCAGACGACTCCGGAGCCCCCTTACTTTGCGACGAATCAGGTAACAGGTGAACGGGAACGACGAATCAGATGACCACGACGAATACAGTGAGAATACGTTCGATCCGGAACCGTGATGCGTTTCGTAAAACAGCACGACGTTCTTGCGGAAGAAGAAGGAGAACGGGATCAGCAGGAAGCGAAAAAACTGCATACGGACTGAGATCAGGTGAGGTCCCGATTCAAAAACTCGAGAATTTCGACTGCAGAAACCAGGTCACTGTCGCCGATGCTGGATAGTCGATCGATGGCTGCTTTGATGGAGGTAGTCGATACGTTTCGAGTTCGCGGCAGGTAGCGCACTTCACATGTGTTGCTAAGGTAATCGAATTTTCCAGCCCAATCCTCGCCCATGACAAGCAGGTCAACATCATGGCGTTGGATATCTTCGAGCTTTTGATCCCATGTCTCCTCCGGGATGACGTGGTCCACCCCCTTCAGGGAAGATATGATCTCTGCGCGGTAGGGATAGGTGAATATCGCGCGCTTTCCCTTCTGTAAATTGAACTCGTCGGTGGATACGCCCACGATTAGTCTCTCACCCAATTCCGTCAGACGCTGAATGAGGCGCACATGGCCCACGTGAAACATATCGAATGTTCCATAAGTCAGCACGGTTCGTGCTTGCGCTTTGCTGGTCATGACCCCTCTTTATGATTTGCTTGTACTTAGCTGAGAATCCTTGTCAGCGATTCGGCAACTCGGCGGGCGTTTGCGGATCCGTCCGATTCGGCGATTCGCTCGACATCCTTCCAGAACACGTGGCCGTGGCCGCATCGTGTTAATAGATGGCTCATGGCTTCTTCGAGGTCCGCGTGTTGGAACTCGTAATCGAGCACGTCCTCAATCCGAAAACTTTCTGTGAACAATATCACGCCCGGCAGGCTGCGGTACCACGCGCCCGGTCCGAAAATCAGTACCGGCTTTCCCCCGGTGATGGATTCCCAGCCGATTGTGCCGGTGATTGTCGCAGCGAAGCGGCTCCGGCGCAGTAGTTCGTAGGTATCCATCGAGCGCGGAACCAGTTCCGCCTGCGGAATGCCCGCGAGTCGCTCGTAGAACCATTTTCCGCGCTGGTAGCCGATTTGTTGGGGGTTCTCCTTGACCAGGATTCGCCAGCCCGGTGGCAATCTCGAGGAAAGCTGCTCGATGGCGAGGAGCTGGTCGTCGTAAACTCCGCCCCAGGACGTGGTGTTGCCTTCGGGCTGATACTGGAGCGGAAAGTAGACGAAGTCCCCTTCGAGGTCGGGGTTCGGGTTGGTCAATTTGCTGTCGAAATGCCTGAATGTCTTCTCACACTGGTACTGGATCCAGGCTTCCTCCACTGCGCGCCACCGCCAGACCTTGGAGCAGAACTGATAGAAGGGCCAGTCCCGGATACGGTCGCGCCAACCGTCTCGGGCATAGAAGTCGGTCATGTAGTCGAGCTCTTTCTCGAAGCGATGTTCGATCGGGAATGGTTGCTTCTCGGTGATTACACGGCTGGTTTCGTAGATACCGAAATCTTCCATGTTGAAGACGTGGAAGAAGCGCTCGCCGAGGTGGCGGTTCTTCTGAAGGATCAGTGTCTGGATTCCGAGTGCCCGTGCCACTTGGTAGGCGACGAAGTCTGCCCCCGTGTGCGGGGCCCTGGAAAATAGAATCAGTTCAATGCTTTCGTCAACAAAAACCGTGGCGTAGTAGCTGACCTGAATGTTGAATATGTCCAGAAAATCATGAATGGTTTTCGTGCCATACCCCCCCTGGTTCATGCGCGTGTTTCTAGCATACATGCTCATGAACCTGTACACCAGGGGATGGAGCTGGTCGTACAGCCTGGGTTCGATGCTCCGATAGGTGTGCGGGCCCAGTCGCCGGCGTTGCTCGCAATGGCCCGGATGGCCGCCGCGTCGGGAGGACTGATCCCAGACGACGTGTTGCCAAAGCCCTCTGTCTTTCATCAGGGGGATCACGTCGCTCCAGAGGCTGCTGCCCAGGTGCAGGTAGACGCGCGCCCCGCCAGCCGCTCTGAATGAAGGCCGGATACTTTCTTTGCTTCTCGGAGCCATTCAGAAATCCGACATGCTTTGTCGAATACCTACCGCATGAGGATAGTCTTCGTCACTTATATGCACCGCTCGAAACCCTGCGGCAGCGAGCTCGGACTCGATTTCGTCGTCATTGAATCGATGACGGAAGTTCCAATCCATGACGTCATTCTCATCGAGGCACGAAGCGTCTCGAAGCCTCCTGATCCAGGACGCAATCTTGTGTTGAACTCGATCAGAAATCACGGGGGGATTCTCGCGTTTGAAGTAGCTCAGAAGCAGAGGGGCTCCCTCGGGTATGCTTTGTGAAAGTGCTTGCAGGAAAGCAATTCTGGTATCTCGCCCCATCACCAGCGTGTAGGAGCCCCAGCCGACGATGATGCCGTCGAACATTCCATCCACTTGAGGTGCTGAGTCTCGGGGACAAGTCGACACGCGACTGCGGAAACCCCGATTGCGCAAATGCTGATTGGCTGCCTCGGCCAGTTGCAGGTTGCACTCGAAGGCTTCGAGTTCATAGCCCATGGGTTCGAGTGCCAGAACCTCCCGCCCACCGCCAACTGCGGTGATCAGCAGCCTGCCTGAGGCAGGAAACCAGGTTCTGATTGCATCTCTCTCCCAGGGTAAGAGTCCCCGCAGATTATGGCGCTCGGAGGACCATTTTCCGCTACGGCCGGCATTCAGTTGGTCGAGATAGTGGAAGTCTTCTCGGTCGAACAAGCCGAGGGCCAGCCCGCTTACCAAGCCACTTCGGATCGGAGCTCTGGCTAGCCAAGGGAAGATCTTGAAGTAGGTATTTACCAGAGAACTCATTCTTCGCTGCCCCCAAGCCTGATAAAGTTGTCGCCCTTTGCGGGAGATACGGTTGAGAGAGGGGTCAATCAGATCTCGCGGTTCCGATAATCCGAAACCCACGACCGGTTCTGAGTATTGCGGGGACCAGGAAGTACCCCAGCAAGCCTCGGAGGGATCGCTCTTGCAAAAGCAACGTTCTGAACCTTGCTATGGCTTTCTGCGTTTGAACATGGCGACCATCGCGCTTCATCTGGACAAGTACGCGCCATTTTAACTGATCGCGAGCCTTCTTCTCGGCCGGTTTCTCGGCCTTCTCGGCAAGTCCCTCAAGTACCCTAAGCCTCGAATCCAGCTTGCCGAGTCTAACCTCGGCCATTTGTTCATGATCGAGCTGGCCCTTTGAGATGGAAAGGGACTGGGAGCCATCATGGAGGCGGTACTCGTAAAGGACTTTATTGATGACCTTGATACTTGGCCGCTCTGCAAGAATGCGCGCATGAAACTCATACGCTGCATGAAATAACACCTTGGGGTGCCAGAGTTGGCGCTCTCTGCTTTGTAGATATCTCCTGCGCCAAATTACCATGAACGGCAAAATTGGGCACCTTTTCGTAACATGGTCAATATAAGCGCTTTCAGGACTGAACTTCCAACATTTAGGACCAACGCTGTTTTCGTCGTTCTCCATGTATTCATACATTCCGACGAGTAGGTCGATTGACTCATCAAGGTCAGCATTCAGTATTCTGGCTACTGCTCCTTCGGCTAAATGGTCGTCAGAGTCGACAAACCATACCCATTCCCCTTTACTGTGCAAGAATCCTTGGTTGCGACAGGTGCTCGGGCCTTTGGGTTGATCCAGCGGCCTTTGGTAAAGTTTTATTCTTTGATCGGATTTCTCAAACTGCTGAACAACGTCGCGGGATCTATCCTGTGAGCCGTCGTCTACAACAATGCACTCCCAGTTCTCTTCCTCCTGGCGCTGGATAGACGCTATTGTTTCGCGAATAAGAAATTCGCGATTGAACATGGGAATGACTATGGATAGTTTTGGAATTGTAGCGGCTCTCATAAGCGGACTAATGTCAACCGGTTTGTAGGAGATTGCACGGAGTCTGGCGTCATGCTTGCCACTCCGGGGCGCCGAAGATCTCGCGAGTGAAGCCGCTGAGGCTCCGAACTCGTTGCAATGCCTCAGGATGTGTCGCAGCAAAATCGATCAACCTGTCTTTGTAGGCCTGTATATAATCTGATTCGGCTGACTCCAGTCCAAATCGAGGTTCGTCCGTCTCCATTGCGGATTGACTGAAATAGCCGTCGCCGCCGTTCATCGGCATGCCGCAAAGAACGATCCTTTCGAAGCTCATGCGGAGAGCTATCGCGATTGCGCTGCCGCCGCTCGTGGCAAGTGTCACGCAGTCGGGCCAGTACACATCGATATCAGGTTGGCACGCTCTTTCTCTGGGCTTGCCCGTGTGAATCGTGATCGCCGGATTGATGCTCCGCTCTCGGAACCACGAAGCCTTCTCTGGATGCTGGGTCATCAAATGATCTCCGCGGATGACTCGGCCCGCTTCATTAACTACAAGCACGGCGGCGTCCGGCAGTATTGCCGAAGCCTCCTCGAACTCCTCGAACAGGCATGGCGCCGAACCGCAGATCAGCGCCTGATCCGGTAGGTCATGTGCGGTCCTCCAGTCGGGACCGAACTCTGGATCCGCACGGTCATACTCAGTCATTCTTGAAGACGTACCAGCTCGCATACGAATCCTGATGGTTAGCGGTCCGAACACCGGAAATGATGCTTGGCTCGATGTCCTTGCTGTCGCAAAACGCATCGACGGCTTCAACCGTCTTCGGCCACTTGAGATCGTAGTCGTGGCCAGCGAACAGACCGCCGGGCCTAAGTTTTCTCCACCAGTGGTCGAGCAGTTTCCCGTTCTCCTGTCCCGCGTGAGCATATGCATCCAGATAAACGAAATCGATGGTCTCATCGTCGAACAGGCCGATCGCATCGTCGAAGAACATGCGGAGGACTACACTGCGGTTGCCATGCTTGGCCAGGCGGCGGACGGCGAGGAGATACTCGTCGCTGTCATGATGATCGGCCCAGGCGTCGATCGAGAACAGCCTTGCCAGGTTGGAGCACCGGAGGAGGGCGTCTGAGAAGTAGCCTGCGGCGACGCCAAGCTCGATTCCGGTGCCGCCATCCGGCAGCAATCGGGCCAGTTTCATGCGGCCCCGATCGCAGGGGATTGGCCGGCTTACACGGTTGTTCAGGATCTTCTCGGACGTCCGAATCACGCGATTCCCGACCTGTGTGCGTATTTTCACGAACGGGTTCATGCTGAACAGGCCAGGCGCGTCATCGTCGAACCACTTCCACAACGAATTCCTCATCGAGAATATCCTGCTGTGGGCTCGAGCGCGTCATTCTCTCGACACATTCGATCTCGAAGCAGCGGAACAAATCCTGGATCTCACTCTCGTGGCAGAAGCTCATTGCGCCGAGTCCCCGAAACTTGCCCTTCTTGAAACAGGTCCATGTCCCCTCACTTGACTGTTGCCCGAAACGCAGTTCCGGATGTCGAACACTCTTCAGACCGACCGAAATGAGACGGCCGCCGGGCTTGAGCACTCTCCAGGCTTCTTGCAAGATCAAGTGAATGCGATCGCGGGCGTTGTGGACCAGCGCGGCGCGGTCGAGAATAAGATCGAAGTGGCCATCCGCCCACGGCAGAGACGCCATATCGCCTATCTCGATCTCCGAAGTCAGGCCATCCTTCTCAAGCAGCTGCAGTGCTCTCTTGACGGCTGTCGGCGATGCTTCGACGCCGTAGGTGCGGAAACCTTCCTCGGCCAGGAACCGGAGATTGTTTCCGGTGCCGCAGCCCAGTTCGAGAACACTGATCTTGCTCGGATCCTGTCCGGCCGTTGCGTGAAGCACGCGCGATACGAGTTCGGTATGAGGCCACCGATTAATCTGTCTGCCTTGGGAATAGACTTCGGTCTCCCATGGGTTCGAGTTCTTCTCGTCAGACGACAGCATCCCAGCCCCCGTCCATGTCCAGCGTGAAATACAGTTCGGCCCGTGCACCGAAGGCATGCTTGTCGGCGGCGCGGCGAGGGCTGTTGGCGCCGTTGAAATCAAAGATCTTCCTGCCCAGCGAGCGAGCATGCAGAATGCCCTGCCAGGTCGTCCATGCCGACAGGCCCCGTTGGCGCCACTTGTCGGAAGCAACGCATAAGACATCGTTGCTCTCGTCGCGGCCATGCAGCAGCACGATAAACGAGGCCAGGCTGCCGTCCTCGGGGTCTCTCCATGCGAGGACATCGCCGTGGCCCTGCGCAGCCGCACTGACGACGTTGCGCAGAGCGCGAGTGCGTTCGTCGGGCACTTTGATTCCCTGCCGCAACAGTGGCCGATCATGCAATTCGATCAGCTCGTCCGTTAGCCAGTCATCGGACCGAATCGGCTGTGCGTCGACCAGCATTCGCAAATCGCGCTTCCGATTGCGTGCGAAATCTTCGCGGATCTCCTCGACCGGCCGATCCAGGTCGTGAATCCTGGCCGTGTGACGGGCCCTGAATACGAACGCGGGGCCCTTCGGGTTGTCATGGTTCCACCATTCGAACGCCCGAACATCGGTCTCTCCCGGCGGCATCGAGAAGCGAAGCCGCGGATAGCGATCCACGAGAAAAGGAATCAAGGCATCCAGGGCCTGCTGTCGAACAGCCTGGAATCGGTGGTACTTGAAGGCATGGATTTCTCCGCTGAACATCGGTCCGACGTAGTACAGGAAAGTCGGGCGAAACGGCTTGACGTCGTCGGGCGAGCGACACACCGGGCAGGCAGCAACGAGATCATCGGACCGCCAGGCACCCCACCAGTCGACCTGACTTGCACACTGCTCGAGGATCTCGGGTTGCGTGAACGCAGTGGCCTGGGGAGACTCACGCCAAAACGCTTTCGCTCGATTGCTGGAGATCGACTCGATGCGCAATTTCGTGCTCATGGTTCGACAGAGTCTAGTATGCGATCAGCCGCTCGTTGGACACAGCCCGCCGGGTCAGCATAGAAGGCCCTGTAGGCCTTGCTTGGTTGGACCCGGGACGGCGTTGTCTTTTTCGAAAATCGTTCCACGGCCGCCGAGAAACTCTCTTCGTCACGCGCTTCGATCGAAATTCCGGAGCTGAAGAACAAGCCGATCGGACGACCAAGGTCGTCAAACCTTATGCTTGCCGAGTTGTCCCGAAGCTTGCTGTAGTCGATCGGGTCGATGACAGGCCCACCCAGGAAGTGGCGATCTTCAGGCATTTGCTTCGTTCGCCTGTTTGCTGGCACCGCTGAGAACCGACGCCGCAAGCTCTACCGGAAGGTCAACTTCCGGATGTTTCTCGAATACCAATCCGATGCGTCGGGCATCTTCCGATTGGTCGATCGAGAAGTGGAGGCCGGAAAAGTCGCGCATCCTGGTTTCCAAGTTCACGATCTCGAAGCGTTCTGGATGGTCGTAGAAATACGTCGTGACGTGCTCCAGGTCGCGTGCATCCTCGGTCTGTGATCGTGCGTCTGTCAGCGCTTCGGTACGGATGATCTCGGTCGTGAGTCCGGCCGGAACCGGTCTTGGCGCATGCGTGGTGATCAGATCGGTCAGCTGGCCAGATGCCATCGATTCTTCCATCAGGGCGAGTCCGCGGCGCATGTCGTCGAGCGGGAACAGGGGCCGATCTCCGCAGAGTCGGGCAAAGGCCTCGAAACCATGCTCTCGTGCCGCCCGAACTGCTCGGCCCATAACGTCGTCGAGGCTGCCCCGGAAGTGCGGTACGCCGAGCTTCTCGGCTGCATCGGCGAGTGCGTCGTCGTCGGGACGCTGCGAGGTGGCAAGCACAACATCCGGATGAACACAGCGCGCGCGCTCGATGACACGCTCGAGCAGGGTTCGACCGCCCAGATCGCGCAGCATTTTGCCGGGCAGCCGGGAGGAACTCATGCGCGCAAATACGATGATGCCGGTCCGCGGCTTCACTGCAGCCGTCCCCGTTCCAGAACGCCTGCGTCGCAGAGGGTGTCAAGGATTGGCAGGAGCTGCCAGGCGGGCACTCCGCAGAGTTCCGCAATCTCCAGAAGGGAATGGTCCCCATCGGCCCAGCTGATCAGGTCGAGCATGGTGCGAACGTCGCGCGTGCTGCCCTTCTTGCTGATCGACGGATACAGGCCACGACGGCCCAGTTGGGGCTCGCCCAGGACTCGAGTGCGCGGCCGGCAGCCGTTCTCGATCAGTTCGATCATCTTCTGGTACAGCGAAAAGGATTCGGCAAATCCCCGCGGAGTAACGACTCGCTCCAGGTCGTCCAGTGACGTGTGGTACTCGGGGTACTCGCCGTACTTGGAGCGCATGACGCTGGTGACCGGCAAATCAATGCCCGGCGCGCAGTAGTTGCTCTCGTCGCTTGCGCGGTCTCGCCAGGAATATTCTTCAAAGCCGTCGGTTGCGTGTTGCAGGGCATGAAGGGCAACTCGATCGGCCTTGGTGTCGCCCTTGCGGGACGGCAGGAAGGACCAGGCCCGTTCGTCGCCCACGCAGGTGATATTGAAGCCCGCGATGGTTCGATCCTTCATGGCATCAAGATTACTGTCAAGGTAGGCGATAGAGCCAATCATCTCCGGCACGAAAACAATTCGGTAGGTGTGGCGGCGCTTGCTGGACTGGAGCCAGCGGGCGAGGTAGGTAGTCAGACAGGGCCCCGAAAGTTCGTTGTTCCCCATCGATGGATGGCAGCAATAAGTCGACAGCAGGACTTCCTGCTCGGATTCGCCCGGAATGATCAGTTCTCCGAGCGTAATGCTGCCTTCAAAGTGCCGCGCATCGATATAGGCCCGATACGTCCCATCCTTCAGGGTCTGGCGCTGCTGATCGGACATGCAGAAGCCCCAGGTGCGGTTGTAATAGGACGTCACGTAGGGAACGGCATCAGGCTGGTCGGGCAGAGAGTGTAGGTGCCCCTGCAGCTCCTCCAGGCTCATTTCGCGATCGACCGCTTCGGAGTAGCCAATGACGTGCAGGTTGTTGTCGAAAAAGTCGACAACTCGCTCGCCGTCCGGCCCCTCGAGCCAGGCTTCGCGAATTTCCCACTCCTCAGGGACGATCCAGTCAAGCACCTGTTTGCCTGACGGGACCTCGATGAGCCTCAGGTCGGGGAGCAGTTCCTGAATGATGCGCAAGGTCTCGCGCAATCCCGCTCCCGATATGGACCGATTGATCGGCCACAGCCTGCGGGCGAGGGCGTGGATCTGTTCGCCGATTGGTTGATTTTTGTCGTTCTTAGTCAAGGTGGCATGGGAGTTAAAGGTAAGGAAACAGGGGGCAGGGGCCAGGAAACAGGACCCAGGGAACAGGGGCCAGTAGTCAGGGAGCAAAGATCTGCTGCCAAATGACAGGAAACAGGAGTCAGGAGTCAGAAGTCAAAAACGGCTGCGGATTTCTGATCATGGGGCCGAGCATTGCTCCGACTTCGCTACATCTCGTCGCAAAATCCTGGTGTTGCTCATTCGTCATGTAACCGCAATCCAGTGCATAGTCTAGAGACGTATCGGTTTCGTTTACTTCTCCATCGCAATCAGTCAATTTCGATATGAAGTTGGCCTCGTATCGACGCTTTGCCCAGGCTTCTCGGAGGTTCATGCAAACCGACCGAGATGACCGTCGAATCTGGCTTGTCAATGCGTAGCGCTCCTCAATTGGAAACGACTGACTTACTCGAAAAATGTCCATGGATAATTTATAGGCCTTTTCATAGACCGTAAGCTCCTTTGCTGTCCGCACACCCATTGCCTGTCTCCTGTCTCCTGTCGCCTGACTCCTGTCGCCCGGAACCCGTTCACTCGTGCAAAAGGTAGAGGCGATTTCCGGAGGCACGAATCGGCTCGAATCCGTCATCGACACGCTTCGCGAACTTTTCGGCCAGAAACTCGACTGCTTCCGGTGTCCAGCCCGTGAAATGCTGGATGGCGGTGGGCTGGCTGAAATCATCCAGGATCAGCGCGCAGGAGCGGGCGCGGGTGAATAGCTCGTCCATGAACTCCAGGGGATTCTCGAGGTGGTCGAGGTACTGGAAGGCGCCGATGGCGTCCCAGATTTTTTGCGGCTGGTCGCTCCAGTTGGCGACCCTGACTCCGGTGGTCCGGACAAGATGGTCGATGCAGTGGGTGCCATTGTTGCGACAGCCAGTTGACCAATAGTTGGGCTCCGATCTTTCTAGATAGGTCGCATCGACGCCATTCCGCTTCGCGCGGGAGAGAAGGCCCCAGAGCGGGCAACCGACTTCGGCCCAGGAGTGCAGGTTGCCCAGAGTGGTGTTGATGTATTGCCAAAGCCCTTCGGCGGAGAAGCCCGAGAACCGCTTGTAAGGCGTGGGTTCGCCAATTACACGCCATAGCAGAGGGGTGGCTTCTCGCAGTGTCTCTATGTCGCCAGATTCTATGGCTTCCAGTAGGTCCTTCTCTTCCTGCGAACCCTCCAGCTCGGGTATCGAGTCAATGATGGACGACAACGCTCGTCGATAGCGATTGATCTGGCTCGTGTCGCTTTGTTGCAGGGCCTTGCTATATGCCTCGGTATCGGCCTCAAAGTTCTCAGGAGAAAAACGATTCGACAGAACATCCCATCCTTTGGGGTGGGCGGGCACTTGTCTGGAAAAAAGCGTCGTCAGGGACTCGCGAGAAAACCATCTGGATTTGTAGATCAAGTCGCAATTCCAGCATTGAAAATTGCGCATTGCTTGCAATAATGCGTGAGGATCACACGCCAATTGTTCAGTCAGCTTCTCGGAATACAAATTATGTTCTGGAATGGAGTGCTGCCTACGGTCTGTAGAGCCGCAAAGCGGACACCGCTTGACCAATCTCAGACTGGAAATTCCGGTTGAAGCCATCGGTTCAGGCCTGCCCAGCCCGAAAGATTGAAAATGGCACAACCTTTCTTTTGGCCAATAAAACTTTCATGCGAAGATGGCGAAACGTCTTGTGCAGACGCATCTTCTGATCCCTGACAAGGGCGCCAGCCAGAGTCGAAAGCTCCAATTGTTCTTCGAGGCTCCGGCCGTCATTCAACGTCACAGCTTCATGGTGTTCCGTGCCGTCATTCCGCAGTTGTGCGCGAAGGTGCGGCATATTGATTGCTATGGCTGACCTCATTCGTTCAAGGTCTTTCGAAATGTCAGCTTTGAATCGATGTGACTGGTTCAGGAGCCTTTTCCCCAATTTGGGTATCTGTGCTTCAGTTTGTGCGAGCTCGATTCCTGTGATCTCACTGGATAGCCACTCGTTCTTGTGGGTATTTGTTCGAACCAGTACGCTTGGTATGGAAAGCGTAAGCGCAAGGATGGCCATGTGATACCTTCCGCCTATGTGCAAACAACATTGATCTACTAATGTCGCTGCATCTGATAGGTTGGAGCGGAGGATCAAGCGTCCATTCATAGATTCGATCTCTGAACGTAGTCCCTCAACATGAAATCCTAGCTTGGTCAAAACCAGTGGCTGCAAGTCTTCTTTGCGACAGAAGTCCAGTGCGACTCGCGTTAACTCCATGTTTCGTTTCTTGCTGAACCTTGCACCGGTTGTAATCAGGACAGAGTTCGATCGGCGTGTGGCCCGCCCCGAGTTTGGTATCTGAGGGCGGTAGGAAAAGGCAAGATCTGGAATGAAGTCGGCTTTGTAGTATTCGGCAGACCATCGATCTCGTAGGGCAACCCATCGACATTCACGAAGAAAAGAGCTGATCAAAATAGCCCTTGAATCGCGATACTCGGGAAACGTTCCATTCAAGCAAACTACTGGCTTTCCAAGTCTTTGACAAAGAGTTGGGAGAGAAAGGATTGACGTAAGCTTGTGTATGTCATCGCATTCATAAAAGCTGCCTTCGGGCTGAAATATCACGACGTCGGAGCTCAAGGCGGAACCGTAAGCGGCCCGACCATATTCATTTCTGGACAGCACCTTTAGCCATCGCAGGAACGAAGCATCATTTCTTTTTCCGCCCAGGAAGAAGGGTAGGGAGGTCAGAAACGAGCGTATGCGCGCTGAATGCTTCCCCCATTTCCACGGCCAACTTTCCATTGCAACCTCGGAGGCCTGGTGCGAGAAAGCTTCAAGGACTGCACGTTTGAGGCAGCCACTGGTCAGCTGAGACCCGATGTTCTCGAAACATTCAGTGTCGTTAAGCAGGGCGATCTTCATTGTGACCGGAAACTTCATAACTCGAATAGGCCCCGGTTCGTAGCGACCTGGGCCATTGGGGGCTGGCGGTTTGTTCCAGCCAGTACTCGAGATGTTGTTCAATAGTGCTCACCCCGATGGCGCGTGCGGCGCGTTGATATTCCGAGGCTAGTTGCATTTTCTGGACCCGGCGGCTGGCGGCGCTACCGCCGACCGTTTCGTCGTCTTCCGGCTGGCCGTGCATGGCCACCCCGTGGTCGAGCAAGTCCTCGAGTTCGTCGGCCAGGCGCATCATGACCACGGTGCGCCGTTTACGTAGTTGCTCGAGGCTGAATTGGTCCAGGCGCACAACTTCGAAATTATGGTAGTCGTGGACCAAGGATTCGACGCTCTTTCCGAAGTGCTGCCGGATGTATTCGCGGCGCAGCTTCAAATCTCGGTCGTCCGGAAATGGAATTCGGTCCTGATACATGGCATGCATCAGGGCCGCTCCGATGCAATCTGCGTCCTGACCAGCCTCGACTAGAATGCCGGCCGTGCCAACCAGGTGACAGACGAAGGGCTTTCCGGAACCTCTCAGAATTCTGCAGGTCTGATGCGCTGCAAACAGGTAAGCCCGGTTCGCTAGTTCAACACTCGATTCATCGTATCCGAGCGAAAGCATCTGCCGAAAGAGCTGCAGGTTGGTCTGGGGGATTAAACAACGGTTTCCGGTTTCCTGTTTCCGGGTTCCGGTAAGACTCATTTTTCCAGCTCCAGTGCCTGGAATGCGCGGGTGTCGCGTTTGACTCGCTTGCCGACGATGTCGCGGTATCGCCTGGCGTCGATGCCGTGATTGGGGCGCAGGGCGACGAGGTGCTCCGGCTGTATTTGATCGCCGGCCTTGAGGTCAACGCGAGAGTAGAGGCCGCGGCGAAAGCTGGTGACGTGTCCAGTCTCAATCTCGCATTCCAGCGGACGCTTGTCGGAATCTCCGAGTAGTTCCTGAATACGGTCGAGTCGCGCTCTCAAGGCCATCACTTCCTCTCGCGTCAGCGAAACCTTGTGATCGCGAAATGTCTTGCCCTTTCGAGTATCGGTAAAATGAAACTCCAGCACCTGCGCACCCCGGGCGGCCGCGACTTCCAGCGCCAGAGTATCCCGGGTGTGGTCGGAGTAGCCGACAGGACGTCCGGTAGTAGTGCGAAGTGTATCCATCACCCGCAGGTGTGCATCACGTTCTTCGATGGGGTACATGGCCGTGCACTGCATCAGGGCGATCTGTTCGGCTGCGCGATAGACTGGATTGCACTGCTCCAGAAATGAAATGGTCGCCAGCGTCTCCTCCAGGGTCGCCAATCCGGTCGAAAGAAGCATTGGCTTGCCGCGCTCAGCGAATTTCTCGAGGACCGGCCAGGCGGTAAGGTCACCGGAACCGATCTTGTAGAAGTCCAAATAGTCGTCAATCCAATCGAGCATGTCGGGGTGCCAGACCGATGCGAGGTAACCGACGCCGGCGGCACGGCAACGCTGGCCCAGCTCCAGATGCTGGTCCCGGGTCAATTCGAAGCCCCGAAAATGCTCGTGACGGTCCGGCGACTCGACCGGGCTCACCAGGCTGTCGCCTGTGTAGAGCTGGAACTTGACATAGTCGGCGCCGGAGCCGATCGCCAGGTCGCACAGCCTTACGGCGTAGTCGAAGTCGCCCTCGTGATTGCCGCCGATCTCGGCAATCATCACAGGTCGTGACCTGACAGACCATGCGGGACTATCGGTAGCGCTAGCTGATGTCACCGCGTTCTCGCATGATGTTCTCGACGCGCTGTCGCGCTTCCGGATACTTGACCTGTACGCTGTCGATCCGCGGCATGATGATGTGTCCTACCCGACCTGAATAAAGTGCCTCGGTGCGCAACACGTCGCGCCAGAACACGTGTACAGCGCCATTCCAAGCGAACAGTGCCTCGCGCTCGAGCCTGAGTGTCTTGGTCGCGCCAAAATTCAGTGGCTCCAGCCCACGACGGCCGTGCCGGAAGTGCAGGTCGGTATCCTCGTACGTGCTGAGCACCTGATCCACTTCATATACCAGCAAGGTATCCAGTGCTTCCTGAACGTGCGCCACACGCCGCAAGGGGGCATGCACATTGAGAATGGCCACGATATCAGGAAAGAATGCCATCTCGTCCTCCAGATGGCTCAGGGCGTCTTCGATGACGGTCTGAAGCTGCACGTCAGGATCGGAAAGGCGCATATCTCGCAGATGGGCAACGACGCCCTCCTGCTCAGCACAATAATCAACGACCGCCCGATCGTCGGTAGTAACATAGATCAGATCGAAAGCGTCACAGGCACGCGCGCAGTCCAGCGTGTAGTCGACCAAGGGGCGTTCGGCCAAGGGTTCCAGTGCGATGTTGGGCATGTGCTCGTAGGTATTCTTGACCGGTACAATGGCCACAATTCTCGGCCGCACGGGGCCCGTATATGCCCCCGCCACCTTCTTCTTGATCTTGCGGCGAGCCTCGAGTAGCCCATCGAAGTCAGTCGACATTGAAGCGGTGTGCTTGCGGTAATAGAAGAGCGGGGTCTGGACGTTACCCGGTTTGAACCGGTGCAAGGCTTTCAGCCACAACTCATGTCCGTCCTGTGAGTCGAAGTCGGTATCGTACCCACCGACCGCCTTCAAAACTCGTTTTCGGATCATGGTGCAGGCGCCATGCGCAGGCAGATCGAGAACCTCGACCTCATCATTAATCTGCTTTCGACGCTCGACGCCGATCACGTCGCCGAACTCCGTTATATAAATCCAGTTAGGGTAGACCAGTCCAACTTCCGGGTGCCGATCCAGGTAGTCCGAAAGCACTAGTAGTGCGCTGGGGTCGAAATAGTCGTCTGCGTCCAGGCGAATGATGTACTCGCCACGTGCCAGATCCAGTGCTTCGTTCGCGCAGGCCCGCAGGCCCAGAGCTCGCTCGTGCTCCACCAAGCGGACTCGGTCGGGCGCACGCATAACGAACTCACGCGCAATCGTCGAGGTCTGGTCATCAGAGCCCTCGTTAAAAACGAGCAGTTCCCATTCTGTAAAAGTCTGGCCAAAGACGCTTTCGAGGGCCTGGCGCAGGAAACGACCGTAGTTTCGCGACGGGACATAGACTGAAACTCTACTCATGATTGGAATGCAACGCTATGGCGTTCGATAAGAGCGGCACTACAGGAGACAGCCGCGAATCAGAACGCTCTAGGATCAAAATTTTGTGGCTATAAGTTAATGAGATGATCAGCTCCAAAAGGCTAGGGGAACTATAAGCTTTTATCTAGATCCCACCACAGATTGCCGGAGTTAACAAGCTGCCTAGCAGACTGGTAGATGGCTGAGTTCGGGCCCAGAAACGTTCCGTCCGCGGATTTCATTCTGGACAAAAGCCATTCGTATTTTGAATACTTTTTGCTGCCGCCGCTCCAGGCCTTTGAGCGAATTGCTAGGTCCAAACGCCTCAGAAGATCAACCGTGAATTTGAAGTGAAGAAGCGCGACTCCAGCGGCGGGCGTCGGCTTGGAGCTAGCAAAGTGACTTGATGTGTATCTAATCTTGCGACTTGGGCGTATCAATGGCATTTTATGAATCGCAGATCCAATAGCAAGATTCTTCCTGCGTCCAGAAGCAACAACCTCTTCGACGGTAGCGACTTCCTGTTTAGATCCGAACGGAATATTGTAAGCAGAAAACAAGCGACCAGATGCCGAAGGGTTCAGCCTGAAGATGTCGCCGGAATCCTTGACCTCAAGCAACTTAACATCATCGAAATAAGGGCTCAACGAAATCAGTTCCGAGAAATCCCTTGGTGCGGGGACCGGGGTTGCTAAATCCGCGAAAGTTCGAGGGTAGGTTTCAATCAAAGAGCCAATGAGAACTGGTATGTCAAGAGCCTCCAGTTCTTGTGTTAGCTCTGACAGCTGAGTGAATTGAGGTGGAAGAATCAAATATTCATCAGCATCTGCACAGAGGCACCATCTTCGACGAAGATATGCATCTGGAATCAACGTCTTGAGTCGTATTCCGGCCCGCATCCTGCTCAACCGCCACGGAAGCCTTGAGCGGCGTCGAAACTCTTCTCCATAAGAAAAGCTGCTTTTCAAAACTGTGACATCCGGTTGTTCGAGCAAAAACTCCAGCGTCCCATCATGGGAGCCATCTTCAAGAATCAGAAACTCATCAACTCCAAGGCTTCGATAGTAATCCAGAAAGGACCTCAAAAAGAACATCTCATCTTTCATTATTGAGAAGACGCAGATCTCCGAAGACGGAAATTCTCCCTTCAGGACCCTCACGCTATCGATAAGTTGACGGTCTGACGCAGTTTTCATTACAACCCTTCTTGGTAAAAGTCTGGTTTCACTCGGTGGGTACTAATGATTCGTTCCTGAATAGATAGACATGCGTTCTGAAGTTTACTCCAGCAAGCTTGAAGCCGGTTTGGGTTAGCAGATTTACACACTCGCAAATGGTGTGCTGTTTATCTGTTCCGCGTTCCGGTCCAAGGTCCGCAGATACAAATTGAACATTACGCAGCAATGACGCACCACCCTCCAGGATCTCAGGTTCTGCCCCCTCGGCTTCAAGCTTCAGGAGCTTAACTGTACTGTTCGGAATCAGAAGCCCCAGATCATGGCCGATATCGTCAAGTGTAGAGGTTTCGATCTCCATCCTCGGAGACCGGTCATTAGAGGGTAGAAGGCTGGAGTCACCGCTGTCATTGGACATTGAGAACTCTAATCGGGTCTTCGTGTTCCAGAGGGCGCCATTGATGAGAGTTGCTTTGGGGTCCTGCATATTCGCTCGCAGACAGGCAAATTCAACGGGATCAGGCTCCAGGCAAATAGCCCGGACATCGAAAGTCCTTGCAAGGTGAAGTGCGAGTTCGCCAATGTTTGCTCCAACGTCAATAATAATGTCATCTTTTTGAAACGGCACTTGGGGTAAAAGGTACTTTTCGAATATCTCCCGTGGTCGGTCAACGTCACGGAGATACTTCTCTTTCACCCGATTGCGACGCGCGACATAAATTGGAGGAACAGTACTACTCCACACGAGAAAAAGGCTCTTTTCTTCGTCCCATGAAACTCGCGTAGAGCGCTTCTTAAGTTTGCACAGAGCAGTCGCGCGATGGGCGAAATCTCCTTGGTTCTTGCAGTTCCACAGAAGCCGATTGGTTATCATTCTTTTCAGATTAGAAATCATTAGTTACTTTCAGATTAAACCTACACGGACCGAAAGGGAACTCCAACTTTTAAGGAGACTAGATGGCTGTAGCTGACAGCTCTTTAGTCTGGGCGTGTCTTTCAGGTCAGTATGCCACGAGCAATTTCTCGGTAACTTCCATTTGCAGGCCGCTTGATCAGCGGTCCAATCACTAGGGTGCCGCATATCTCTCGAGAAATCTCCAGAGAACTGGATCTGTCGCAATTAGACGTCCCGGATTCTTCCGGCTGAAATCAATGAGAAAGTTGCGGTCTTGGAGAGCGTGTTTGTCGAACGCCGCCTCAGAGTCATAGAAATGCCCCCTGGATTTTCGGGCGCCGACGCCGATCAAGTAGAGTTTGGCGCCAGGCGGCGCTTCTTGGTTGGCGATGACCAGCGTACGAACACCTCCTGAAATGCCAATTTCAGGTAGCAACTTGGTTCGCTTCAGTTCCAGCAGTAGGGAACTGGGCCAAGCGGATCGAAGCCGAATCGCTACCTCCATCAACAGTCGGTTTTTGCGCCTGCTCTTGACTACAATCCTTTTGCACTGCTTGCCGACTGCCGAGAGACGCGCGAAGCGCAAACCCAGATCCCGCAACCTCACCTCCAGCTCGGGCGCTTCCTGTTCGAAGTTAGCGCCTTGGCCCGAAATAATCAGCCTGTCTACATGCCTTCCCGACCATTGGCGCCGGGTCTCCACATCCTGTGGCTCGTCAGAAAAAATCACACTCCAACTGATCACGCCGATTGATTCTGTCGTTTCAGAAATATTCTCGAGGCGGGCGATGGCACCGTTCACAGCGTATACCCTGTCAGGTTGGACGTTTGGAAAAACCGCATCCGGCTTGGAGCCCACAACAAAAATGTTCATTCTGCTTTCTGCCATATATCGAAAAGATGTTGTGCGCTGAGGAATGACGTAAGTCTGGTGCGCAAAATCAGGTCTGAGGCTTGCCATTCGGCGGTGCTGCTCGTATTGCTTTGTGACATCGCCTTCCTAAGCCCTCCACTTTAGTCGGAATTCGAGCGAATGACGAGTTGCGCGTTGTGGGCGTACCACGATCTACTTTATTCAAGCAAGGATTTGATCTCAACGAGCCTTCATCGAAGGCAGGTCAAACCCGACTCTATGATAGCCGGTCAATCAATAACCACTGCATTGGGATTCTGCTCGGAAGTCTGACCCTAGTCTAGCCGAAGAATCAGATTGCAACCCTGCAGGGTCCCGAACTTTCATTGAACGTAAGGAAACTCGAACCGCGGGAGAGTTTCGCAAATTACAAGTTTTAGCCTGGCGGCAGCCATTCAGTTGACAGTAGTCGACTGCTTAGATGCAGAGCCTGGATGAAAGACTCAATCTGTTGTGCGCTGGGCGGCTGTCGTGGCCGGAGGCGCATGGTAACCGAATCGTTCCATGTGGTCGCCCTGGAAGAACCTTACCACTTCTACTAGCAGCGGTTGATCCTTGAACATGGTTTCACGGGTCGCGTCACTTGGTCGAATGCTGGATTTCGCAGAGATTTCGCTGAAAGTCTGAGTCAACCCTTCGAGCTCGGGTTTCATCTTTTCAAGCTTTTTGGTATCTTCCAGTAGGTTTTCGAACCGCACATAATAGTCAATGATATCCTGACCATTGAGGTAGTAGAACTGATGGTTATGGGTAAGCACCCATGGGTTCCGTCTAATCCACGAAGCAAATGTCGGCCTGGGTTTTACGTGCTCTCTATTGCGCCAGAAGTAGTAGGAAATGAGGTAATCGAAAGGATCCCGAACGATCGAGATCTTGAATACCTTGCTGAAGGCCTCCTCGCCAAGGAGGTTGCGAGCCATCTTTGCGCTCGTGTGTTGAGGAAACTTGATCCGTTTATGCTTATAGTACAGAAGCTTGAGTTGCCGCCTGGGGTGCATTGATAATCGTTCGCGCCATGAATACTTGTAATTAGACCCGTCTTGAAGCCCCAGATTGCGACGAATGTGATTGTCTTTACGGAGCTGCGAGATGATATCGTTGGCGCCAGCAAATTTTGAGAGTGCGATTTCGAAAGACGTTCCTGCGACTTTGAATGGTTTAAGAAAAAGAATATTAGGGTCTTCAAGATAGATCATTGTCTGTGTTTTCTGCCTGTCATTTTTTTCATGTACGTTACTGTAGCACTTACAGCGAAAGGTGGACCTCGAATAGATCTGCAACTACGAGGGCCCTCACCGGTATTGCTCGTCGTCGCATTTGGTCTTAATCAACAGATGGCATGAAGCTGGCGAAGTTTTGAAGGACCTTGGTAGTCCTTACTTCAATTGCGACCTGATCAGGTTGCTGCCGCCGAATGATTGCCCCTTTCTAAGATCTGGCCTGAATCAAGCCGAATGACCAGATTGCAGTCCTTCAGGGTTGCAACTCTGTGGGCGATAAGAACCATAGTAAGATCAGGTGAAAGGCCATTGATCGCATCCATGACAGCAGATTCCGTATCCGAGTCAAGTGCACTGCTAGCTTCGTCAAATATCAGGACGTCAGCGTCACGGTAGAGTGCCCGGGCAATGCCGATTCGCTGGCGCTGACCACCAGAAAGTTGAATGCCTCGCTCGCCAACGCGTGCGTCGTATCCCGCGGGAGAGGACTCGATGAAATCGGCAATTCGGGCGCAGCGGGCCGCCCATGTGATGCGATCTCGGTCAATCCTCGATTCGGGAACGCCGATGGCAATGTTTTCGGCGATACTGGCGTCGGCCAGGTAGATGTGTTGTGGAACGTGGGATATACGCTTCTGCCATGCCGAACGATTACTGGAATCGATCGGAACTCCATCGACAGTAAGCTGGCCCTGGGTTGGTTCGAGTAGACCCATTATGATGTCGGCCAGGGTGGATTTTCCGCTGCCGGTAGGACCAATGATGCCAACTCGCGCACCGTTTGAGATCGTCACGTCGATGTCCTTGAGTACCTCTTCACCGCTGGTGTCATATTGGAACCCTACGCTCTCCAGTCGTATCTCTTTCTCAAACGGCTGAGCGATGATCTTATGGCGGGGCAGCAGAGTGTTCCTCGGTAGTTGGAGCATGCTGAGTACGTCGGCAAACATCTGGTGGTTGCCGGTCATCCGCGACCAGGCACCGTAAATTCTCTGCAGCAAAGGTAGTAGGCGTTGGGCCCCCAGGGCCAGCGCCCCCAGTATGGGAAGCGCCTCCACCAGCCCCCCGGTTTGACCGGATAGAACTAGCGCTAGGCTGACAATAAGAAAGACTCCGATGGCTTCGACGATATACCGAGGCGCCTGGTTGAGGAAGTTGTTGCGCGCCTGGGCCTGGCGCAGGCTCTGGTCGGTACGGGCGAATGCACTTGTGTAGTGTCGTTGGCTCTGGTCGAGAATCACGTCGCGGATGCCGCCCAGGCCTTCCTGGACACAGCGCACGCGGTCGGTCTGAGCCGCGGCGATCCGTTTGCCGTTCGCGCGTAGTCGGACTCGTACAGCGGTCGCGATAATCCAGTAGAAAATGACGAAAGTGATGGCAGCACCGAGTGTCGCCCCCGGGTCGATGGCTACCAGTGCTCCGATGATGGCCAGCGAGAGAATCAGAGCGATTGCGCCTTCCATGACAGGCCGAACGGCGCCATTAATGACGGCTTGCACTTTGTTGACTGCGGCGATGATCGCGCTGGTGTTGTGCGAGATGTGATAGCTGTAGGGTTGACTGAGTACACGGTTGTAGAGTGACACGCCAATGTCGTAGCCAAGCGCGAAAACGAGCCGAGTGCTGACCCATAGCAGCAGGAGTCGAATGCTGGTTGCAGCGGCTACCAGCGCCACGAAAGCGATGGCCATTGGGAAAACGATGGCCTCAGGTCTGCGCCAACCAAGTGCAGAGAAGATGTCCTGCAAGAGTGGGTACTGAAACGCCGCTTCAGGCTCGGACATGAGGGAGATGAACGGGATGACCGCGCCAATCGTGACCAGTTCTGCACCGGCTCCGACGAGCATGAGAACGAACAGTCCGAGGAACTGCAAGCGACGTCTCCGCGGGATGTGTGGGACAAAGTCGCGGAGAAGCTGGAACAGGGACTGATCCGAAGAAGACACTGACACTGAATTCAGATCCTGCCTCTGTGGCCGGGTGACGTAGTCAACAAGGTGCTTATGGTCGGTATGACGTCTACGTGGCGGGAAGCGAAATAGTCTTCCCAGCCGGCAAAATCCGTCCACTTGCTGACAAACAGGAAATCCAGATCATGCTCGCTGGCCGCCTCGTGGTCGAGACGGCTGTCGCCGAGGAAGAGGGCCGGACGGCGAATGGTGCCAAGCTTGATCTCGCGTTCCAGAATAGACTTCTTTGGGTCTGGGCTTCCGAAGATGCCACCGTCGAACAATTTGGCCAGTCCTCGTTGCTCGAAGATTGCCCGCAACTCGGTCTGGTCCCCGCCGGAGATGATCATCCAGCGTTGCTGCGGGGCTGCTACGCGCAATTCTTGAAGTCCGTCTGCAATCGCGCAGGTCAACAAACCTTCTCGCGCCGCTTCGGCATAGGTTTCTAGCATACTTTCGAAGTCGGGGCCGTCGCGACCGGGGATGCTTTGTGGGGCAACACGTGGAAGGATTTCTTCTATGAGATGCCGGAATTTTTCGTACCGTGATACACCACCATTGGCGACATGGTGCGCGACGAGCTCCTCGGCGGCGGCTTCACCCCAAGGTAGGGCGGCCGCCCGAAATGCCTCTGTTTTGCAAGAGTTGGAGTTGAGAACAACCCCGTCACAATCGAAGACGAAACAATTGTAGTTTTTGAAGTTGAAATCGATCCGGCGTGACATTTCCATGAATTGCTCTTATCGAAAAACCGGTGGTATTTCCGAGGAAGGAAATAGCTCACGACTCAGCCGCAGAAAATCTGGATTGTTCTTGATGACCTTTACTACCTTTTTCTTTCTGGAGAGGAAATTCCATCGCTCGATACAAGAGTATCCACTGAGCTCAGAAGCGTTCGCAGAAGTGCCATAAAAGCTGCTGCCGCCGCCGGCATCTGAAATGAAGTCCATATACTTGTCTTCGTTGGTGCACCCAAGCGTTGTAGCAATGGAATTCCGATAGTTCAGACACTTTAACCAGCGATCAAATATTATAGGGGTAACTGGGTTACGGCCAATCTTCCCGCTGCTCGCTGCATTTGCATACTCGGGCCAAAGTTCAATAATATCTACCACCCTTCCGCGAGCGTGCAGGCTATGAGCTTCAGGCTTGCGCTTGGCAAGTCTCCGAATGCTCTGTGCTGTGTAGAGAAGCAGGTTGACCAGGCCATTCTGCCTAAAAATGCGCGAGGCGTGCTCGTATTCGTCAATCGGGTGCAGTCGGGAAAGTGAAGGAATTACGCAAAATGGGTTGCGCAAAATCAAAACAATGCGCTCATCGTCCGGGGGTCCAAAAGCATTGTAAATTGGCCCATTCGCAGTGGCAGGATCATGCAATCGCAGGTCAAAGTTCTCGAAGCTGACGATGAGTTTATTGCCCCAGCTACTAAAACTGGACACCAACTCAGAATACTCTGTGACCCTTCCATTGTGCCGTTTCGCGTTTGCATTGAACTCATCGGGAAGAGACACTGCGCCGCCGCGAAGGGGTCTGCCGGCTTTCTGATTGTTTATAAACAATGTCTTTTCAACATCAAGGCCGATGAGCCAGTTCAGGATGGCGTGGTTTCCAGACCTTTGAAGCCCGAAGACTTTTACCAGTTGATAGCTCACTCCTTTTTGCTTCCGTGTTTTTTTGAGAGAGCTTGTTCTACTTTTCCTACGTCGTCCGGTACATCGACCGCCACGCTTCCAGCAAGGCATTCATACGTCAAAACGCGAGAACCCAGTTCGAGAAATCTGAGGATCTCGATATCCTCCAACCTCTCCAGCTCGCTCTTGCGAGCGAATCCGGTGTAGGCGCGCAACTCCTCTCGAGTGAATCCATAGATGCAGACTTGCTTCTTGTAGTTCTCGGGCGCATTTTTTGGATCCTTGCATGCTGGCAACGGGCTACGGGACATGTAAACCATGATTCCGGCTTCGGTAGTAATTACCTTGGGGATATTTACGTTCTCAGGATCCTCGTCCTGGCTGAGCCAGCAGAAACCATTCACAATCATTTCGGGATGCTCGGACTTGAGCTCAATGCATCGCAGAATATCTTGCGGGTCGATAAGTGGCTCGTCACCCTGCACATTGATGTAGATATCGTAGTCGATTACTTCGGCGGTCTCTGCCAGTCGATCGGTTCCGGTGAGCGCATCGGGACTGGTCATCAGCGCCGAAAATCCGGCTTCACGCACGACACTGGCGATTCGGTTGTCGTCGGTGGCCACGTACACATGGTTCTGCCCTACAGCTTTCGCTGAAAGCTCTGCAACCCAGAGAATCATGGGCTTTCCGAGCAGTGGCACCAAAGGCTTTCCAGGAAAGCGACTTGAGTCGAAACGGGCAGGAATAACAATGCAAGCGCGCATTGTTCAGAGACCGTACAAGCTGGTGGAAGGTAGACCCTTGTATCGGGTCGGTGTTATGGACACCAAGGAATTGTTGTTTACGGAGCTTGTGAATTCAGCAAGCATCGACTCGACTTCGGCGTTCCGTATGTCACCCGAAGCGTATCCGTCGAATCCTGCCATGAGGATGCCGCTTGCATTGCCGCTGGTCGCTACGGCTAGTGCGTAGGCCAATACGAGCGACGTGGGCGCAACACAGTGGGTCGTTCCAAAATAGAAGTGACCCGGCTCAATACCGAGACCGAAATCGAGCAACTCCTTACTGGCGAGTTCATTGCGGAGACTTTCGGGTAGCATTGAAGCCGGCGTGATCAGCGGTTGAGGCAGTCTGGAGTGCGTATCGGCATCCGCGAGCAGGCGAACCGGGTGGCAGGCAATTCGTAGATCGATGAGTTCTGGATCGATGGCTTCCTGTGTGTTGAGCGCCATGACCAGGGGGCTGGTACGACGGATGTAGGCCTCGAGAGCGGAACGATGAGCAGCAACACCTGGCCCAGTGCCCAGGATCAGCACATTGCGGCCATTCATGGCATCGGCCGGTGCCCAGCTGCCGCGCGGTTCGCCGCGGTAGAAGTGGCGGGCGCCGTCGAGGGTGTCGAAGCTGAACTTCTTCCCTCCTTCTTCCCTCAGGTGGTCGATGACGGCGAGGATGTCTTCCTCGTCGTAGCGGGCGTCGCCAAGCATTTCCTGGATGTAGGTAGGATGGATTCCGTACTTTCCGGCCAGGTAATAATAGGGATTCGTGCCCCAGCCGTATTGCTGTTTCATGGGTGCGAAGTGCTTTCGAATCAACGTCATTAATGGCACCAGGTTGGGTGCTTGGTCGCGCAATGCAGCCACTTCGATTGCGAGCTCTTCGGTCCGGGCGTTTCCTGGCCCTCGCCCCATGCCGGTAACTGTTGCATCCAGCCAGTTTACGCCTTCATCCTGGGCTCTAAGCGTATTCGCCAGAGCGAGTCCCATGTTGTCATGGGTATGAATGCCCACATCTCCTTCCCATCTTTGGCGCAGCAGTTTCACGATCTTCCCGACATCATCCGGCCTCATGCCGCCCATGCTGTCGGCGAAGTAGAGTACTTCAATGGGAGATTCGTTTGCTCGACTGGCTAGATCCAGAATTTCGGCTTGGCTGCGATCGGCAATCTGCATCAGGTTGATCCCGACTCGATAACCGCTCTCGGACAGCTTCTCTGCTGCTTTAAAGGCCTGCGGCAGTTCATGGAAATGACAAGCCATCCTCACCAGTTCGACGCAGGTTTCATCGGCCGCTCGAGGAAACAGCCGGGTGAGGGCTTCGTCGACACCCATTTGGGTGCACAGATCAGCGCCGTTGATCATGACACCGATGGTCAGTCCCTCTGGAACCGAAAGACCTTCAAGAAACTCATCGGTGGTGAATGCGCAGGCTCCCTTGAAACCCTGGTTCTTAAGGAACCGGAAGCCCAGCTCAACAATGTCGACGCCGGCCGATTTCATCGACTCAAGGTAGTCGGTGAGCAGGTCTTCGGAGAAGTCCCAGGCGTTGTAGTAGCCGCCATCGCGGAGCGTGCAGTCGAGAAACCGGAGTGTCATAGGGCGGTCTCTATGAGGGTTGTCCTGCAAGGTATCCGAGATGCTCCAGTTTCAGCAGAATCTGCTGCACGGCCTTGTCAGGCTCGATCTCGGTCGTGTCGATGCGTAGTTCCGGGTTCTCCGGCTCCTCGTAAGGGTCGGAAATGCCCGTGAATTCCTTGATGATGCCCTCGCGCGCTTTCTTGTACAGGCCCTTGCGGTCGCGTTGTTCGCACACTTCCAGCGGCGTGGAGACGTGGATTTCGATGAAGCCGCCGTGGGGTTCGATCATGTCGCGCACTTCGCGTCTTGTGGCGGTGTAGGGCGCGATGGGGGCGCAGATGGCGATGCCGCCGTTCTTGGTGATTTCGCTGGCGACGTAGCCGATGCGCAGGATGTTGAGGTTGCGGTGTTCTTTCGAAAAGCCCAGTTCGCTCGAGAGGTTCTTTCTGACGATATCGCCGTCGAGCAGGGTGGTCTGGCGCCCGCCCAGTTCCATCAGTTTGACCTGCAGGGCATTGGCCACGGTGGATTTTCCCGATCCGGACAGGCCGGTGAAGAAGATGGTCACCCCCTGTTTGGCTCTCGGCGGGTGGGTGCGGCGCAGTTCGGCGACGACTTCCGGGTAGCTGAACCATTCGGGGATATCCAGGCCCTCGCTCAGGCGTCGGCGGATTTCGGTGCCGGAGATTTCGCGCACCTGGTCGTCGGCCTGGATTTCGTCGGCCGGGACGTACTGGGCGCGGGTTTCGACGTACTTCATCTCGCGAAACGGCACCATGGTGATGCCGGTTTCCTGCTCGTGTTCGGCGATCAGTTCCTGGGCGTCGTAGGGGCCGTAGTAGCCCTCGCCCGTTTTGGGGTTGCGCGGGCCGGCGTGGTCGCGGCCGACGATGAAATGCGTGCAGCCGTGGTTGGCGCGGATCAGGGCGTGCCACAGGGCCTCTCTGGGGCCGGCCATGCGCATGGCCAGGTTGAGCAGCGACAGGGCAGTGGTCTGCTCGGGGTAGCGCTTGAGGATGTGCTCGTAGCAGCGCACCCGCGTGAAATGGTTGATGTCGTTGGGCTGGGTGCGGCCCACGACCGGGTGGATGAGCAGGTTGGCTTCCACCTCGCGTGCGGCGCGGAAGGTCAGTTCCTGGTGAACGCGGTGCATGGGGTTGCGCGTCTGGAAGGCGACGATGCGTTCCCAGCCCATTTTCTTGAACCAGGCCTTGAGTTCGGCCGGGGTGTGGCGCAGGTGGACAAAGTCGTAGTGCAGCGGCGGCTGGATGAGCTCGACCTTGCCGCCGATGTAGTAAGGGTGCGTGCGCTCGAGCAGGCGGGCCACACCGGGGTGGTTGGCGTCGGTGGTGGCGTAGACGGCCTCGGCCTCGGCGCGGCGGTCGGGTTGCCAGATGTCGCTGACCTGCATGGTGGCCAGCAGGACGCCTTCGGGGTCGCGCAGGCCGATGGTCTCATCGGTGTCGATGGTTTTTGCGAAGGTCTCGGGGACGTCCAGGGTGATCGGCATGGGCCACAGGGTGTTGTCGGCCAGGCGCATGGTTTGCAGCACCGCCTCGTAGTCCTTTTCCCCCAGGAAGCCAGTAAGCGGGTGGAAGGCGCCGTTTGTTAGGAGTTCGAGGTCGCAGAGGTGGCGGGGGGAGAGGGCGTAGTCTTGCTTGGGGGCTTCGACTGGGCCTTTTTGCGTGCTCTGGTTTGGGTGCTGGTTGGGCATGTTGAAGGTTAAAGGTGAAAGGTTAAAGGTTAAAGGAAACCAGGGTGATGAACGGTTTCAGGGTGCAGGTTTCAGGAAAAGCAAGAAAATGACGGTTTACGGTTTGCGGAAGAAAAACACTCCGGGTTCCGTGCTGGTTTCAGTAGTGCTTTGCTGGGTCCATCCGTTGATGAAGGATGCGCAGGATTCTGATCTGCCTGGAAGACTGGCGGTAGATGATGACGTGCACGCCAGTCGGATAGGTCCGATACGGTTGCTTCAAATCGGTCCGCAATATGCCGATTTCCGGGTTTCGCGAGATCTGATGGATGGCGGCATCCAGGGTGTTGCTGTACGCCTCCATTTGCCGTCGGCCCCATTGCTGAACCGTATAGCGAAGTATGCTCTCGAAGTCCCGGCGGGCTTTGTCCGAGAGGAGAACTTCCACGGGCCGGTGCGTCAGGGCATCAACTCAGGATCGATTGATGCGCTGTCTGCCGGACTCTGCTGGGCTTTTTGGGCCAGCTCCCGGGCAGTGGTCGCGGTATACGGGGTATCGCTCTCAGGATCAGTATCACCCAGCTCAATGGCTTGACGCCATGCAGCCTTGTGCATCTCCTGCGCTTTCAAACGCCGGATCGCATCGCGAATCACTTCTGTGGCATTGCCATACTCGCCTGTTTTAACGAGGTTTTTAATAAACCCCTCCATTTCTGGCGACAGGTTGATGTGCATTGTCATGGGGCTGTCCTGCATGTACATGGAATGTCCATATTATATACATGGGGAAATAAGGTTTCAGGAAAAGCAAAAAATCGGATTACGGATAAACGGTTTACGGAAGCAAAACATTCCGGGTCCCGGGGGCGGCTCGCCGGTGGCCTGTTTGATCGTTTCGATTTGGTGGTCTGTCAGGCGCATTGGGGCAAGTTTCGGGCTTGGGCGAGCCGTCTATCCAGCGATTTCTTCGCGAAGGCGCTGGATTTCGGCGGTCAGGGCTTCGTGTTCTTCGAGCTTTCTTTGCAGGAAGCGCCTTGTCAGGCCGGCTTTTTCGGTCAGGCCGCTGGGTGTCAGTTGGTACAGGTAGCGCGCCTTGCGTTTGCTGCGTTTGAAGTTGGCGGCCTTGATCAGGCCCTTGTCGACCAGGGCGCGCAGGCAATAGTTGGTTTTGCCCAGGCTGATGCCGAGCTCGCCGGCGAGCTCGCGCTGGGTCATTTCCGGATTGTGCGACAGGGCGCGGAGAATCTGGAAACGGGTTTCTGTGTTGGGTGTTGGGCTTTCTGGCACGCTACCGCCATTGGGTGCGGCCCCAATGGCCCGGGAAATCGGGTTGTGGGGCCTGTTCAAAATTGAACAAGCCCGGGCGCGGGGCGGGGGCTGGGTGTTGCGATTCAGTGTTCGGGAACCGCTGGATTCGGATCCCCCCGTTTTTTCCAGCGCTGGAGGGAGTCTAGCCACGGGGGGTGGGGGGTGTCAACGGCATTTAAGGTTAAAGGTGAAAGGTCAAAGGTCAAAGGTGGAAGGTTAAAGGGCAAAAGAGCGGTTTCCGGTTTCCGGTTTCCGGGTTCCGGGGAGCGAGGTGCCGGTTTAAGTTCGGGATGTCGCTTCGCGTCGGCTTCCGGGGGTCGGCTCGCCTGCGGCTTTGCCGGAAGGAGAAGGTTCAAGGGAACCGGAGATGCGGAGATTTGTGGTCGGGCATCAATGGTCGAGCCAATCCTCGTGGGCGTGGCGAATGCGCAGGCTCAGGATGTCTTGCGTTCGTACCGTATAGAGCACGATGTGCGACTCTGCGGGGTGAACCCGAACATCCGTCCTCAATTCGGGCCGAATGGGTGCGGCCAACGGGTTTTCTGCGAGAAACCGGAAAACCTGGAACAGCTTTCGGTGATAGCGTTTCGCCTGTTCAAGCCCGAAGGTGGTTGCACCGTCGGTGTAGATCTGGATCAGGTCTTCTTCAGCAATAACGCTGAGGGTGAAGGGGCTCACTTGCTGCTGGAGAGTCTGACTTGTGCCTGTTGTTCAATCTGCTCCATGGAGCGCTGGCCTTCACCGCTAGCGACGGCTTCATCGACCAGCACCTGCATTCTGGAAATCTTCTCGGCGCGATCCTGGTCGCGGCGGATCAGGTCGCGCACGTAGTCACTGGCGTTGCTGTACCGGCCCGAGCGGGAGCGTTCCTCGACCCAGGTTTTCATTGCATCTGGTAGTGAGACGTTCATTGTTGCCATTAGTGACCTCCTGATTGCCAGTGGGCGGCACTCCACGATTTTGGCAAATATTGGCAATTATTGTCAAGGTTTTGGGGAGCTGGGAAGGTTTTAGGGTGAAGGTGAAAGGTTAAAGGGAAAACAGCGGTTTCCGGGTTCCGGTTTCCGGTTTCCGGGGAGCGCGGTGCCGGATCGCGTCCGGGACGACGCTTCGCGTTGGTTTCGGGGATCGGCTCGCCTTTGGCTTTGCCGGTTCTTTGCTAGAGGCGTGCATCTACGATTTCCGGGGGTAGGGCGCTTTTGAGGTCGTAGATGATGCTTTCGGGTTTCAGCCACTGGCGGATGCCGGGGTCGGCCAGGGTGTTGAATTGGTTGTGGGCGACGCAGAGGACGGCGGCGTCGTAGGCTTCGGTTTCGGGTTTTGGGGTCAGGTCCAGGCCGTATTCTTCCCTTGCCTCTGTCGGGTCGGCCCAGGGGTCGTGGACGTCGACTTGCAGGTTGTAGTGCTTCAGGGCGGCGATGACGTCCACCACGCGGGTGTTTCTAAGATCAGGGCAGTTTTCCTTGAAGGTCAGGCCGAGCACCAGCACACGGGCGCCGGGGCGGTAGCAGCCTTTTGCGGCCATCAGCTTGATCATTTCGCCGGCGACGAAGGGGCCCATGCCGTCGTTGGTGCGCCGGCCCGAGAGGATCATCTGCGGGTGGAAGCCGATCTGCTGGGCCTTGTGGGTCAGGTAGTAAGGGTCGACGCCGATGCAGTGGCCGCCGACCAGGCCGGGCTTGAACGGCAGGAAGTTCCACTTGGTGGCGGCGGCTTCGAGGACGGACGTTGTGTCCAGCCCCAGGCGGTGGAACAGCATGGCCAGTTCGTTGATCAGGGCGATGTTGACGTCGCGTTGGGTGTTTTCGATGACTTTGGCGGCTTCGGCGGTGCGGATGTTTTTCGCCTGGTGCGTTCCGGCGGTGATGATGCTTCTATAGAGCTGGTCCACGAATTCGGCGCAGTCCTGGGTCGAGCCCGAGGTCACCTTTACAATGTCTGCCACTCTGTGGGCTTTGTCGCCGGGGTTGACGCGTTCGGGGGAGTAGCCGGCGAAGAAAGTTCTTTCGTTTTTTCGTTCCTTCGTTTTTTCGTTCGAAAGATTCGGCTCGCCTTCGGCTTTGCCGGTTTGAGGTCCCGGCTCGGGGGCCGGGACGACAGAATCTGTGGCGTAGGTTAGGCCGCTTTCTTGTTCGAGGATCGGGACGCAGTCTTCTTCTGTGCAGCCGGGGTAGACGGTGGACTCGTAGATGACGACATCGCCGGGGTTCAGGGCTTTGCCTACTGTTTTGCTTGCTGCGAGCAGGGGGCGGAGGTCGGGGCGTCTGTAGTCGTCTATGGGGGTCGGGACGGTGACGATGTAGACGGTTGCTTCGGCGATGTCAGCCGGGTTGCTGGTGAGTTCGAGGTTGGCTGCCGCGGTTGCGAGTTGCTCGGGTTCGACTTCTCGGGTGGTGTCTTTTCCGGCCCGTAGTTCATCGATTCTGGGTTGTTTTATGTCGAAGCCGATGACTTTGTATTTTTTGGCGAATTCGACGGCTAGGGGTAGGCCGACGTATCCCAGGCCGATTATGGCGATTTTTGCGTGGCCGGCTTTCAGGTTGGTTTGGAGTTGGTTGAAGTGGGGTGGCATTTGAGGTTAAAGGTTAAAGGGCAAAGGGCAAAGGTTAAAGGGGTAAGGGGAACCAATGTGTTTCGGTTTCCGGTTTCCGGTTTCCGGGGGTCGGCTCGCCTGCGGCTTTGCCGGGTTCTGAAAAGCTTAGTAAAGGTGCGAGGTCCCGGCTCTTCGCTTTGCTACGGCCGGGACGACAGTCTTCTTAGACTTGGTAGTAGTCTCTGTACCACTTGACGAAGTTGGCTACGCCTTGTTCTACGTTGACTTGTGGGCGGTAGTTGATGGCCTCGGCCAGGCTGGTGACGTCGGATTCGGTATCGGGGACGTCGCCGGGTTGTAGGGGGAGCATTTCCATTTTTGCTTTTTTGCCGAGTTCTTTTTCCAGCACCTCGATGTAGCGCATGAGTTCGACGCTGTTTTCGTTGCCGATGTTGTAGATGCGGTAGGGGGCAACCCTGCTCGTCGCGGGGTCTGGAACGACGGGTTCCGGGTTCCGGGTTCCGGGTTCCCCGGCGTTTGCATCCGGTTCTGGTGGCTTGTCGAGGATCCGCACTACGCCTTCGGCGATGTCGTCCACGTAGGTGAAGCTTCGTCTGTGTTTGCCGTAGTTGAAGACCTGGATCGGCTCGCCGGCGAGGATGGCCTTGGTGAACAGGAACAGGGCCATGTCGGGCCGGCCCCAGGGGCCGTAGACGGTGAAGAATCTCAAACCCGTGCTGGGGATGTTGTAGAGATGGGCGTAGCTGTGCGCCATCATCTCGTTGGCTTTTTTGGTGGCGGCGTATAGCGTCAGCGGGTGGTCGGTGCTGTCGCTCTCGTTGAACGGCATGTTGGTGTTGGCGCCGTAGACGGAGCTGGTCGAGGCGAAGACCAGGTGCTCGACGTCGTGGTGGCGGCAGCCTTCCAGGATGTGCAGGGTGCCGGTGACGTTCGACGAGACGTAGACGTGCGGGTTTTCGGCGGCGTAGCGCACGCCGGCCTGGGCGGCGAGGTGGACAACTCTTTTTGGTTGGTGTGTGGCGAAGACGACTTCAATGAGGTCCCGGTCGGCCAGGTCGCCGGTGATGTGCGTATAGTTCTGGTGCTCGGCGAAGTGGGCCAGTCGGTCGGACTTCAGTTTTGGGTCGTAGTATTCGTTCAGGTTGTCCAGGCCGACTACGGTTTCGCCCGCGTCGAGGAGGCGGCGGGTTACGTGGCTTCCGATAAAGCCTGCGCTGCCGGTTACGAGGATTGGTTTGGTGCGTTCTTTCGTTTTTTCGTTCATTCGTTTGGGGCGGCTCGCACTCGGTGTTGGCGGTTGTTTGGGATTGAAGGTTAAAGGTCAAAGGTCAAAGGTTAAAGGCAATATTGTCGCCCCGGAAATCGCGCAGCGCAGGCAATGGAGGAAGGCCGGTTTTCGCCGTCAGGCGAAAGAAGGGCTTCCGGAATGCCGGTAGCGCGTGATTATCCGGGGCCTCGCACGATTCGGGTGGCAGTGAGTCTGGCCGTGCCGGCGCAAAGGTGCGAGGTCCCGGATCGGAGTCCGGGACGACGGTTTGCGTTGGGATCAGGGTTTTCGGGCACGCTACCGCCATTGGGTTTGGCCCCAATGGCCCGAGTTGGCCGGGTTGTGCGGCTTGTTCAAAGTTGAACAAGCCCGGGCGCGGGGCTGGGGGAAGAAGATCGGTTGCTTGGATCAGGGAACCGCTGGACTCGGACGTCCCCCCCATATTTTCCAGCGTCATATTCAGTCTAGCGAGGTCTTTGCGCGGGTGTCAACGAATGGCAGTCCGTCGGGGATGTTACCCCGACCTACTCCACGGTTACCGATTTTGCGAGATTTCGAGGCTTGTCCACGTCCGTGCCTTTCAGCAGCGCCACGTGGTAGGCGAGGAGTTGCAGGGGGATAGTAGCGATGACGGGGCTGGTAGCGGCGTTCATGCCCGGCACTTGCAGGTTGGTCACACCCTCGCCGGCCTGTATGTCCACGTTGTCGGCGATGAAGTTGATCAGCTGGCCGCCTCTGGCGCGGACTTCTTCCAGGTTGGACCGGAGTTTGCCGAGCAGGTGGTCGTCCGGGGCGACGGTGACCACGGGCATGTCTTCGTCCACCAGGGCCAGGGGGCCGTGTTTCAGTTCACCGGCCGGATAAGCTTCAGCGTGGATATAGCTGATTTCCTTGAGTTTGAGCGCGCCCTCCAGGGCAATCGGGAAGTGCGTCCCTCTGCCCAGGAAGAGGGCGTGGTGCTTGTCGACGAAGTCCTCGGCGATGTGCTTGACGTCTTCCTCGAGGGCCAGGGCTTGTTGCATCGCGTTCGGCAGGTTGCGCAGCGTGGCCACGGCCTTTTCTTCGGCGACGTCGTCGAGTCGTCCGCGGGAGCGGCCCAGAACCAGGGCCAGCCAGTAAAGGGCCGTGAGCTGGGTAGTAAAGGCCTTCGTGGAGGCCACGCCGATCTCGATGCCGGCGTGGGTAAGCAATCTGAGGCCCGATTCGCGCACCAGGGTGGATCCCGGCATGTTGCACAGTGCCAGGGTCTGGAGGTAGCGGTTTTCCTTGGCGAAACGCAATGCGGCCAGCGTATCGGCCGTTTCGCCGGACTGCGAGATGCCGATAAACAGGGTGTTGGGCGGGGCCACCGGTTCGCGGTAGCGGTACTCGCTGGCGACTTCCACATTGACCGGGACCCCGGCGATCGACTCGATCCAGTAGCGCGCCACCAGCCCGGCGTGGTAGCTGGTGCCGCAGGCGATGATGTGGATGGCCTCGATCCTGGGCAGGATGGCGTTGGCTTCCGGACCCAGCGACTCGGTCAGCAATCCATGGCTGCCCAGCTTGTCGGCCAGGGTGTTGGCCACCGCCTCGGGTTGCTCGTGGATTTCCTTGAGCATGAAGTGGCGGTAGTCGCCCTTGTTGGCCACCTGGTCTTCATGCGCGTAGCGTTCGGGTTCGCGTTGGAGGGTGTTGCCCTCGAGATCGAAAAGATGAGCGCCCTGGCGGTCGACGCGGGCCAGGTCGCCGTTTTCCAGGTGAATGAAGCGGTCGGTGACCTGCAGCAGGGCCAGCGGGTCGGAGGCGATGTAGTTTTCCTCGGTCGACACGCCGATGACCAGGGGTGAGCCCATGCGGGCCAGATAGATGGCCTCGGGATCCTGCGGGGTGATGGCGGCCAGGGCGAAGGCCCCTTCCAGGCGGGCGACTGCAAGCGAGAAGGCCGTGACGAAGTCGTCGTGCTGATCCATTTCGCGGGCGATGAGGTGAGCGACCACCTCGGTGTCGGTCTCGGAAGCGAACTGGAAGCCGGCTGATTGCAGTTCGTGCCGCAGTTGCTCGTAATTCTCGATGATGCCGTTGTGGACCACCGCCAGACGGTGACCGGATCGATGCGGGTGCGCATTGGCCTCGGTCGGCTTGCCGTGGGTCGCCCAGCGCGTGTGGGCGATCCCGGTGTGCGATTCCAGCGGGTCGGCGGCGAGGGAATCGGTCAGGGCCTCGACCTTGCCGACGGCGCGGCGGATGTCGATGGTCTCGCCGTCGAGTACCGCAATGCCGGCCGAATCATAGCCGCGGTATTCAAGGCGGCGCAGGCCTTCGAGCAGGATGGGGGTGATGTTGCGCGCCGAGGTGGCGCCTACGATTCCGCACATGGGTTGGGTTCGTCCAGTCTGTTCTCTTCGAGTTACAGTGTTGCCTGATTTGAGTTGAGGCGTCTCTATGGGTTGTTAGCTTGTTAGCTTGTTTGCTGGTTCGCTTGTTGGCTAGTTCGGCAGTCCATTGCTTTGCGGGACGGCTGCGCCGTGAAGTCTCCGCGGCAAGCGGATATCCTTGGCCAGCCAACCAGCCAACCAGCCAACCAGCCAACAAGTTACACCACCTTTCTTATCGCGTTGGCCGGCAGTTCCACCTTTCTTTCGTGTTCGAGCAGCTTCAGCAGGACCACCACGCGCTCCTGGCCGCTGCGGGCCTGGAATACGGCGCGCAGGCCGGCCATTGCGCCGTCGGTGATTTCAACCGCGTCGTCGGGCCGGATCTCCATGGCCTCGCTCAGGTCCACGGCGCCGAGGTCGCCCTGACGCTTTCGAAGCATCTCGATGAATTCTCCCGGTACGGTCGGTACCCGCTCGCCGAAGCGCACCAGCCCGATTGCGCCTCGTGTGGACCGAATGGTACTCCAGTCTTCAGCGTGGGCGCAGAGGTTGACGAACAGGTAGCGCGGAAACATCGGCTGCACGCGCAGCCGTGAACCTCCGCGCGAGCGGGTTCGTACCCGGATACGCGGCAGGAACACCTCGAATCCCTGGTTTTCCAGCTGCGCTTCTGCCCGTCTTTCCTGGGCGGGCTTGCAGAAAACTACCCGCCAGAGACGCTCGTGTTGCATCGGTCTGCCC
Organism: Wenzhouxiangella psychrophila; assembly: GCF_042310375.1. Taxonomy (NCBI): domain Bacteria; kingdom Pseudomonadati; phylum Pseudomonadota; class Gammaproteobacteria; order Chromatiales; family Wenzhouxiangellaceae; genus Wenzhouxiangella; species Wenzhouxiangella psychrophila. Next base: position 73,020 of record NZ_JBHJMQ010000007.1, read on the forward strand.
CGGTTGCTGGTGTGTGCCGCCCTTTTGCAGCAAACAGGATACATCAGGAAGCCGGGACTCGGAAGGCGAAGGCCCTCGAATCCACCCTTCGTCCACGCCTCGACCCGTTACAATAGAGCGCTTTCCACTCACAGCCTGACACAGGAATGACGCCCATGAAGATTCTGGTCACCCTCAAGCGGGTGGTGGATTACAACGTGCGCGTGCGGGTCAAGAGCGACGGGAGCGGCGTCGAGACCGACGGCGTGAAGATGTCGATCAACCCGTTCGACGAAATTGCGCTCGAAGAGGCGCTGCGGATCAAGGAGCGCGGCGAGGCCGAGGAAGTGATCGTCGCCTCGATCGGCGGCGACGAGGTGCAGCAACAGTTGCGAACCGGCCTGGCCATGGGCGCTGACCGCGCCATCCAGGTCAATTCCGACGGCGACGTGCAGCCGCTGACGGCCGCGCGCACCTTCCTCAAGCTGGTCGAAAAGGAAGAGCCGGGGATCGTGTTCCTGGGCAAGCAGGCGATCGATGATGACGCCAACCAGACCGGCCAGATGCTGGCCGCCCTTTGGGACCGGCCGCAGGCCACCTTCGCCTCGAAAGTCGAGCTGGCCGACGGCAAGGTCACCGTGGCGCGCGAAGTCGATGCTGGGCTGGAGACCATCGAGGTCGACCTGCCGGCGGTGCTGACGTCCGACCTGCGATTGAATGAGCCGCGCTTCGTCAAGTTGCCGGAAATCATGAAGGCCAAGCGCAAGCCGCTCGAGACCCTCTCGCTCGAGGACCTGGGCGTTGAACGCGCCGGCGGTATCGAGGCCGTTTCCTACGAGCCCCCGCCGCAGCGCGGCGGCGGCAAGAAGGTCGAGTCCGTCGACGAACTGGTATCCGAACTCAAGTCGAAGGGGTTGCTGTAATGTCCAGAATTCTGATCATTGCCGAACACGACGGCGAAACGCTCAGCGCCGCAACGGCCAAGACATTGACCGGTGCCCTGGGCATGGGCATCGACGATATCGATGTGGCGGTGTTTGCCGCCGACCCGTCTTCCCTGGCCGAACAGGCCGCCGGGCTCGAGGGCGTAACGCGCGTGCTCAGTATCGCCCACGACGATTTCGAGCATTTCCTGGCGGCCCGCCTGGCGCCGGAAATCAAGGCCCTGGCCGATGATTACTCACACATCCTGATGCCATCGACCACCTACGGCAAGGACGTGCTGCCGCGCGCGGCGGCCCTGATCGGCGTCAACCAGGTCTCCGATATCCAGGAAGTGATCGACGAGCGCACCTTCAAGCGCCCGATCTACGCCAGCAACGCCATCGTCACGGTCAAGGTCGCCGACGACCAGCCGGTGGTTGCAACGATTCGTACGGCGTCCTTCGCTGCTGCGGGCGAGGGTGGTTCGGCCGAGATCGAAACGCGCGAGCCGCAGGCTGAAGACCCCGGTCATACCCGCTGGATCAAGGTCGAAGGTGGCGAGGGCGAGGGCCCGGATCTGGCGACCGCGCCCATTGTCGTCTCCGGCGGACGTGCCATGGGGTCGAGCGAGGGCTTCGACATCATCTACTCGCTGGCCAGGAAGCTCAACGCGGCCGTGGGCGCTTCGCGTGCGGCGGTCGATGCCGGCTACGTGCCCAACGAGCTGCAGGTGGGGCAGACCGGCAAGATCATCGCGCCGGATCTGTATTTCGCCATCGGCATATCGGGTGCCATCCAGCACCTGACCGGCATCAAGGACGCCGGCACCATCGTGGCCATCAACAAGGACCCCGAGGCCCCGATCTTCGAGGTGGCCGATCTGGGGCTGGTGGGAGACTTGTTCGAGCTTGTTCCCGAACTGGAAGGGAAGCTGTGATTCTGTAGTCAGTAGTCAGACCACAGACCACAGGCCACAGGCCCAAGTCGCGCACCCTGCCGCGTTGCGGTATCCTCAAGACATCGGTTTGGCAGCCGGGGATCGGGTGGCCGGAATCTGGAGGGGAGCCGGATTTGGATCGTTTCGGCGCGCGTTTTCTTGCTTTGATCGGCCTGTCCCTGGCGGCACTGGCCGGCTCGCAGGCATTTGCGCTGGCGCCCGACAAGGCCTTTCACCAGTACGTCAAAGACACCTGGAGCATCGAGGAGGGTCTCCCTCAGATTTCCGTGGAGGCCCTGGTCCAGGGGCCGGAGGGCTACATATGGGTCGGCACCCAGGCCGGGGTGGCGCGTTTCGACGGCGTTCGCTTTACCGTGTTCGATCCTGGTACATCCCCTGAAATGCCCGGCATGTTCGTCCAGGCCCTCTTTGTCGACTCGCAGGACCGGATCTGGACAGGCACCTACAAGGGCGCTGCGGTTTACCGTGACGGAGAGTTTCACGGCGTCGACGATGGTTTCGGGCGCGAAATCGACGTTTTCCAGTTTGCCGAGACCCCCGAGGGCGAAATCCTGCTGGCGTCTGACCAGGGGCTGATGCGCCTGGCCGACGACGCCTTCGTGCACTTCTCCGGCGATCCGGAAGATTCCCTGCGTTCGGTTTTTGTCCATCGAGACCGAATTTATGCCGGCGGCTATGGCGTCATTCACGTCCAGCAGGGCGGCAATTGGCAGCCGATGCCTCTGGAAGGAGAGCTCGAGTCCGCGTTGGTCAACGAGTTCGTTGATTACGACGGACGTATCTGGGCGGCGACTACGCGCGGGCTGCTCTTCCTGGCGGATGGTGTCTGGCAACGTTACGAAGTGCCCGGACGAATCAAAGATCCGGTCATCGAAACGCTCCATGCTGACCGCGACGGCAACTTGTGGGTGGGTGCCGCCGGGCGCTTGTTGCGCATTCAGGGTCGTGAGCTGATCGAGGTCGTGCCCGACGAAGCGCCATACGCGCACGGCAGCGTGCTCGACATGGCCGAGGATAGCGAGGGCAACCTGTGGCTCGGTTCCCGCTGGGAGGGCGTGGCCCGCCTCTGGAACGGATGGGTGTTTCGGTACGACCATCCCGAAGGCCTCCACAACAGCCTTGTGTGGACGGTGGCGCGTGATTCGCAGGGCGATATCTGGACCGGCACCATGGACGGGCTGGCGGTCTTTCGGGATGGTCGCTTCGAGAAACTCGTATCCGGCAGAGACCAACCGCATCCACATGCCTACACGCTACTGGTGGAAGACGAGCGGGTGTGGGTCGGCACGCGAACCGGCTTGTACTGGTGGAATCGCCGAGATGAAAAGGTCGAGAAGCCGCCGGCTTTCAGCCCGCTCGACAGCGCACAGGTCAATGGCATCGTTCCGTTTGCCGGGGACTACTGGTTGGCTACCACGGAGGGTGTTTGGCGCTGGGACGGCGAGCAGATGCACAGAATGGCGTCCAGCGGTGACCTGGGTGGTCGCGACGTTCGTCTTCTCTACAAGACCGAGGACGGCAAGCTACTGGTGGGAACGCGGCGAGGCTTGCTCTACTGGCATGAGAACCGGTTCCAGCGTGCGGAGGGAGTGGCAACCGACCGGGACGTGACGGCGATCATCGAACTGTCCGATGGCCGCCTGGCGGTCGGAACGCTCGATGAAAAACTCTATATCGGCCGGGATTCGACGTGGCACGAATTCGACGCCGAAGACGGACTGCCGGTCAACAGCCCCTTCGCATTCGGTGAAGCCGATGGTCGACTCTGGGTGGCCGGTATCCGGGGACTTTACGAGTTGCCGCTCGATTCCATCGAGACCTACCTCTCCGGCGCAATCGATGCGCTCCCGGGGCGCATGGTCCTGAACGAGCGCGGTGATGTTTCGGGGGCCCAGAAGGGTTATTGCTGCAATGGTGCCGGCAATGCCAAGGGATTCATGCACGATGGCGAGTTCTGGCTGCCGACACGGGGCGGTATCGTTCACCTCGTGCCCGAGCGAATCAAGAGAAACTCGGTGGCGCCGCGCGTCCTGGTCGATCGCGTCCGGATCGATGCTCAGTGGCGGGATATCGAACCCGGAACAGCCCTGGACCTGCCTTCCGACAAGCGGGACCTCGCGTTCGGCTTTGCCGTGATGACCTACCAGGATCCGACCAGCGTGGGGCTCGAGTATCGGCTCAAGGGATTCCGTGACGAGTGGCAAAGACTTGATGAGCCGATGCAGCGCCAGGCTTTTTATACCAACTTGCCGTCCGGCAAGTATGCGCTCCAGGTTCGCGCCAGCAATAATGCGGGTATCTGGGTGGAGGAGCCGGCAACCCTCGAGTTTCGCATTCAACCTTATATCTGGGAAACCGTCTGGTTCCAGATCATCTTGCTGATCATCGTCTTGATGCTGATCTGGCTGGGCTTCAATTATCGGCTCCGGAGTATGCAACGCCAGCAACGCGCGTTGGAGACAACCATCGAGGAGCGAACCGAAGAGTTGCGCGTGGCCAACGAACATCTTCGCGACTACAGTGCCCGGCTGGAGACGGCGAGCATGACCGATCCACTCACCAGGCTGTGGAATCGGCGCTATCTGGCTTCCCAGTTGCCGGCCGATCTGGCACATTTCCACCGCGAGCTCTCCAAGCCGCAAATGAGTGGCTCGGTATTGGCGTTCGCCATCGTCGATATCGATCACTTCAAGGAAGTCAACGATCGCTATGGTCACGACGCCGGCGATGCGGTGTTGCAGCAGTTCTCGGAATTGCTTGTTCAGCTGGTGCGCACCGGCGACTACGTGGTGCGTTGGGGCGGCGAGGAATTCCTGATCGTTTTCCGTCCCATGCCGGCCGAAGAGGTTCCCCGCGTGTCCGACCGCATCGTCGATGAGATTCGCCGCAACGAGTTTTTGCTCGACAGCGGTGCGAACGTCCGGATGACCGCTTCGATGGGCGTGGCCGAGTATCCGCCGTTCAGGGATGCCCCCACGGCGCTGAGCTGGAGCCAGACCGTCACGCTGGCCGACAAGGCGCTGCTGTATCTCAAGCAGAACGGTCGTGATGGCTGGTGCCGTGTGCGGCCGACACCCTGGGTGGAACCGGCCACGCTGTCTGGCCACCTCGATGAGGACCTGCGTCTATTGATCGAGCGCGAAGAGGTATCGATCGAGAGGGGGTAGGGGTGGCCGCTGGCGCGGCGTTGGCTCGTTGGCTTGTTTGCTCGTTCGCTGGTTGGTCTGGTGTGGATGAGGAGGCGGCTTATGATTTCGGTTTCCGGTTTCCGGTTTCCGGTTTCCGGCGGCATTGTTCGGGGGGTGGGGGGGCGGCTGCGCCGCGAGTGCGGATCGAAGGCTGCGTAGGGCAACATTTCGGATGTCGACACGAGTAGCGATGTGTGGACAGGTTTGATTTGTCGTCCTAATCAAATCAGGCTGTGCCGTATCCCCCGCCGCCCGGCGTCTGAAGAACAAAAATATCTCCGGCTTCGACTTCGGCCCGGTCCGTTCCGGAGAGTTCTTCTCGGCTGCCGTCGGTCCTTTCGATCCAGGCCTTCCCGAGCGCCCCGTCTTCCCCGCCCTCGATTCCCGACGGGGCAATCTTTCTGGAGTTGGCGAGGATGGCCAGCGTCATCGCCTCGAGGAAACGGATGCGGCGTTCGGCGCCTCGGCCGCCGTGCCATTTTCCGGCGCCGCCCGAGTCGGGACGGATACCGAAGGCATCGAGCATCACGGGAAAACGGGTCTCGAGGATTTCCGGGTCGGTCAGGCGCGAGTTGGTCATGTGCACATGGACGGCGTCGGCGCCGTCAAAACCTTTACCGGCGCCCGCGCCGCCGCAGAGCGTCTCGTAGTGCTGGTAGCGGTCGTTGCCGAAGGTGAGGTTGTTCATCGTGCCCTGGCTGTTGGCGAGCACGCCCATTGCGGCCAACAGGGCGTCGACCACGACCTGGCTGGTCTCGACATTGCCGGCGACCACGGCGGCAGGATGTACGGGGGATAGCAGGCTGCCTTCGGGCACCACCAGGTCGATCGGTTTCATGCAGCCGTCGTTGAGTGGGATGTCGTCGGCGACCAGGGTGCGCAGGACGTACAGCACGGCCGCCCGGGTGACGGCGCGCGGGGCGTTGAAGTTGTCGCCGGTTTGATCGCTGGTGCCGGTGAAATCGATCGTTGCCCGGCGCGCGGCCTGGTCGACATCGACGCGGACTTCGATCCGGACGCCGTTGTCCATGTGCTTGACCCAGTGACCGTCGCCGAGCTTCGACAGGGCGCGCGCGACCTGTTCACCGGCGTTGTCCTGAACGTGGTGCATGTAGGCGCGTACGGTATCCAGCCCGAACTGGTCGATCATGCGATCGACTTCCTGAAGACCGCGCTGGTTGGCCGCGATCTGGGCGTGCAGGTCGCTGAAGTTCTGGTCGAGATTGCGCACGGGATGCTCGCCGCTGGTAAAGACCGCTTCGAGTTCTTGCCGGCAAAGGTTGCCGCCCTTGACGGCGCGCATCGGGCCGATCAGCACGCCCTCGTCGTGGATGGTCCTGCTGTCGGGCGGCATGGAACCCGGCGTGATGCCGCCGACATCGGCATGATGCGCGCGGCTGGCGGTATAGAACAGAATGTCGCCTCGCTCGTTGAAGCAGGGGCTGACCACCGTGAGGTCGGGCAGGTGGGTACCGCCGTGATACGGGTCGTTGAGCAGGAAAACGTCGCCGGGCGCCATGTCGTCGGCGAACTCGTCGATGACCGCGCGCACACTCTCACCCATCGAGCCCAGGTGGACGGGCATGTGCGGCGCGTTGGATACCAGCCGGCCGGCTTCGTCGAACAGGGCGCAGGAGAAGTCGAGGCGTTCCTTGATGTTCGCCGACCAGGCAGTCTGCTGCAGCGTCGCGCCCATGTGTTCGGCGATCGACATGAACAGGTTGTTGAAGACTTCCAGCAATACCGGGTCGGATTCCGTACCCGCCTGTAGGGCGCGCCTGGACTCCCGACGCTCGAGCAGCAAGTGGCCGTGGCGATTAAGTGCGGCGCGCCAACCTGGTTCGACCACGACGGTTGAGTTGGCCTCGATGAGGAGGGCCGGGCCGTCAATGGCCTGGTTGATGGCCAGGTCATCGCGACGGTATACAGGCGTATTCGGGCGGGACTCGCCGTCCATGAAGGTTTCGACGCGCTCGGCCGGCCCGGCCAACGGCCGGTCCGGGTCGACCTCAGGTTCGGCATCGAGCGTTCGGCTTCGGCCGACGGCCTCGACCAGGCCGGCTTCGACCACCAGGCCGCGGTCTTCCATGGCAAAGCCGAACTGCCGGCGGTGCGCTTCGGTGAAGGCGCGCCTCATTGCATCGAACGATCCGAAGGGCACGGGCAGGCTGGTGTCGGTGCCGGTGTAGCGCACGCGGCAGGTTCGTTCAACCTCGATGGCTTCGTCGGCGAAGTCCTGCTCATGCAGTTCTTCGCCGGCGTCCCGGGCGTGTTGCTCGAAGGTCGACGCCAGCTTTTCGGCCAGGGGCTCGTCGAGTTCGTCGTTGACGGCGAACTCGCGATGGGCGGTCACGTCGGCCAGCCCCATGCCGTAGGCCGAGAGCACGCCGGCGTGCGGGTGGATCAGCACGGTCTCGATGCCCAGTTCGTCGGCCACCAGGCAGGCATGCTGGCCGCCCGCACCGCCGAAGCAGTTGAGCGCGTAGCGAGTCACGTCGTGGCCGCGCCGCACCGAGACTTTCTTGATGGCATTGGCCATGTTGGACACGGCAATGCGCAGGAAGCCTTCGGCTACTTCGACCGGTTCGCGTGTGTCGCCGGTGGCCGCGCGGATTTCGCGGCATAGCTGGTCGAAGCGCTTGCGCACGATATCGGCATCCAGGGCCTGGTCGGCGTCCGGGCCGAAGGTTCTGGGGAAGAAGTCCGGCTGCAGCTTGCCAAGCATGACGTTGCAGTCGGTGATCGTCAGCGGGCCATTTTTTCGATAGCAGGCCGGACCGGGATCGGCGCCGGCCGAGTCGGGGCCGACGCGGTAGCGCGATCCGTCGAAGTGCAGCTTCGAACCGCCGCCGGCGGCCACGGTGTGGATTTCGAGCATGGGTACGCGCAGCCGCACTCCGGCGATGACCGTCTCGAGGCTGCGCTCGAATTCGCCGCGGTAGTGCGAGACGTCGGTGGAGGTGCCGCCCATGTCGAAGCCGATAACGCGCTCCAGGCCAGCCATGGCCGCGGTTCGCACGCTGCCCACGATGCCGCCTGCCGGACCCGAGAGGATGGCGTCCTTGCCGGCGAAGCTAGCAGCGTCGGTCAGGCCGCCGTCGGACTTCATGAACTGCAGTCGCACGTTACCCAGCTCGGAGGCCACACGGTCGGCGTAGCGCTTGAGCACCGGCGAGAGATAGGCGTCGACCACGGTCGTGTCACCGCGACCGATGAAACGGATCAGGGGACTGACCCGGTGCGAGAGGCTGACCTGCTCGAAGCCGAGTTTCTCGGCGATCTCGCCGATGCGTTTTTCGTGTTCGGGATATCGGTAGCCGTGAACCAGGATCACGGCCAGGGCGCGGATGTCCTTCTCGCGCAGGGCTAACAGTTGTTCGCGCACTCTGTCTTCGTCGAGACCTTGCAGGACCTCGCCTGCGGCGTCGATGCGCTCGTCGATCTCAACGATCTCGTCGCAGAGTTGCTCGGGGCGGCGGATGTCGAGGGCGAAGATGTCGGGCCGGCTCTGGTGGCCGATCTTCAGCGCATCGCGAAAGCCGTGCGTGGTGACCAGTGCCGTTGCCTCGCCCTTGCGCTCGAGCAGGGCGTTGGTCGCCACCGTGGTGCCCATGCGCACGTGCTCGATGCGCTCGTCGGGGATGGGCTCGTCGGTACCCAGCGCCAGCATTCGCCGGACGCCCTCGATGGCGGCGTCGTCGTAGTGGTCGGGGTTTTCCGACAGCAGCTTGGCCGCTCGCAATTCGCCATCGGGCGAGCAGGCGATCACGTCGGTGAAGGTGCCGCCGCGATCGATCCAGAAGCGCCATCGGCGGCTTGGAGAGGCTTCATTCGACGAAGAGGACGTGGACATGGAAGAGACTTTAGCAGGGGTTTTGTTGGCTGGTTGGCTTGTTTTCTCGTTGGCTAGTTCGGCAGCCGGCTGCATTGCGGGGCGGCTTCGCCGCGAAGAGATCGCGAGTGACCGAGACTATTGCCGAACCAGCCAACCAGCCAACCAGCCAACCAGCCAACCAGCCAACCAGCCAACCAATCTGTTTCTCACCTTTTGAGAAGACCCTGCGACCATAATGTCCGCCATGTCCCTATTCGATACCGAACAATCCCTCGATACCTGGTTTGCCAACGCCGTCGGCGAACCCACTGCGGTGCAGCGTTCGGCCTGGCCGGTGTTGCGGGCCGGGCGTAATGCGCTGGTGATCGCTTCGACGGGGCAGGGCAAGAGCCTGGCGGCGTGGCGGCCGCTGGTGGAGGGGTTGGCGAGCAGGCCTGGTCGTGCACGCGGGGTTCGGGCGCTGCATATCGCGCCACTGAAGGCCCTGGCGCGGGACATGACGCATAACCTGGCGCCCTTGCTCGAAGCGGTAGCCGTGGCGGGCGGCCGTGCGCCGGTGATCGCACTGCGCTGCGGGGATACGCCGCGCACCGAGCGCAGCCGGCAGCGCCGCAACCCGCCCGAAATTCTCTCGACAACGCCGGAATCCCTGTTCGTGCTGCTGGGCAGCCGCGGCGGGCGAGCGCTGCTGCGCACGGTCGAGTCGGTGGTGGTCGACGAACTGCACTCCCTCGCAGGTAACAAGCGCGGTGCCCACCTGGCGCTGTCGCTGGCGCGCCTGGACCGACTGGCGGGGCGTCCCGTCCAGCGGATCGGCCTGTCGGCCACGGCCCATCCGGCCGGTGCCCTGGCGCGTTTCCTGGCCGGGTCGGCCGACTGCGAAATCGTGGCCCCGGATGCGCCCGGACCGGTGAAGCTGGAAGTCGAACTGCCGGGCATGCCGCTGGGGCCGTACCCCAACAGCCTTCACTGGGAGCAGATTCATGCGCGCATGGCGGAGTTGAGTTTGAGCAATCGCTCTTTGCTGGTGTTCTGCCAGACCCGCGCGCGGGTCGAGCGCACGGCCGCGACGCTGGATGAATTGCTTGAGGCCGCCGGTCAGCCGGGCCAGGTGGGTGCCCATCACGGCAGCCTGGATACGGCCCACCGCGAGGCGATCGAGGCGCGCTTCAAGGCCGGTGAACTGCGCGTTTTGGTCTCGAGCGCCTCGCTGGAGCTGGGCCTGGACCTGGGGCATGTCGACCGGGTCTGTCAGATCGGCGTGCCCGGATCGGTCAACCTGGTGCGCCAGCGGGCCGGACGCAGCGGTCATCGGCCGGGCCGGCGCCCGTGCATGCACCTGTTTCCGCTCACGCTCAACCAACTGGTCGAGACGCGCGCGTTAAAAGACATGATCGCCGACGGCGGCGTCGACGCCGTCGAGCCGCTGGAGGCGCCATTGGACGTGCTGGCGCAGCAGCTTGTGGCCCTGGTCGCCAACGGTACGGGCGACCTCGACGACCTGCTGGCGATGGTGCACACGGCTTGGCCGTACCGCGATCTCTCGAAGACCGACCTGGAAACGCTGCTCGCCTCATTGGCCGACCGGCCCGAATTGATGCCCAACGAGCAGCTCGATCCGCTCCTGATCGCCGACGAGCACGGCGGCTACCGCGCGCATCCGGAGGCTGACCGCCTGGTGCTGACCAACGCCGGCACGATTCCCGAGTGGTTCGAGTACGAGGTGGTTCGCGCCGATACCGGCGAAGTGGTGGGCAGGCTCGACGAGGAAGTGGCCTTCGAGTCCTCGCCGGGGCAGGTGCTGCAGTTGGGCAATCGTCCCTGGCGAATCCTGCGCGTTCTGACCGGACTGGTGCGCGTGGAACCGGCCGAGGAAGAACCGGCCGAACTGCCGTTCTGGTTCGGCGAGGGGCCTGGTCGCAGCCGCGAGATGGCGCAGGCCATGTTGCAGGTGATTGCCGGGCAGGGGCGCACGCCGCCGCATCCGCAGGCGCTGAAGTTGCTGGATGAATCACGCGTGTTGCTCGGGGCCCTGCCTTCGCCGAACCGCATGGTGATCGAGCAGTTTTCCGACCCCGGCGGCGACCGGCATATCGTGCTGCATACCTTCGCCGGGGCACGCATCAACCGCGCCTGGGGCCTGGCGCTGCGCAAGCGCTTCTGCCGGCAGTTCAACTTCGAGCTGCAGGCCGCGGCCACCGACGACGGCGTGCTGATTTCGCTGGGCGTGACCAGCCAGTTCGATCTGGCGGCGGTGGCGGGTTTCGTGAAGTCGCACAACGTCGCCGACGTGCTCACCCAGGCGATGCTCGACACGCCGCTGTTCGTCACCCGTTTCCGCTGGTGCGCCAACAACGCCCTGGTGTTGCTCAAGAACGGCCTGGACGGACCGCTGCCTTCGCAGCGCCAGCGCAGCCAGGCCGAGAACCTGATCGCCTGCGTGTTTCCTGACCAGCTGGCCTGCCTGGAGAATCTCAGCGGCGCGCGCGAGGTGCCGGACCACCCGCTGGTGCAGCAGGCGCTTTCCGACTGCCTGGACGAGTACATGGACCTCGCCGGCCTGCAGCGCCTGCTGGCGCGGATCGAGGGCGGGGAAATTGCCGTGCACGCGGTCGAGACGCCGCGGCCCTCGCCCCTGGCCGAGGCCCTGGTTCACGCGCCGCGCCACAGCTACCTGGACGAGGACGACGCCGAGGAGCGGCGCACACGCAACTTCGAGCGGCCGGCGGCGCGGCCCGGTGGGGCCACGCGCAGCCGGGCCGGACCGCGGTCTTCGGCCGGAAGCCGGGGCAATTCGCCGAAGCCGCCGGCGCGCGGTGCGGCTGTCGCGGCACCCGCGGTGGCGTGTGTCGGCGAACTGACGTCTCGGACACCCTCCACCACGGCGCTGGAACGGCTGCTGGAGCAGGCAGGGTTCCTGACCCAGCGCGAGGGCGAGTCGGGCCTGGGCCTGGCGCAACCGGTGCCGGCCGGCGGCTGGACGCGCTGGTTCTCGAAGCTGGTGCGCGAGGGCAGGGCGCTGGCGCTGGTCAATCCGGAGAATGGGCAGCGTTTGTGGATCGCCACGCACCGGCTGGACTGGTTTCTGTCGCTGGACGGCCGCTGGCAGCCGAAGCCGCCGCCGGGCGGATTTCCGCAGGATGCATTGCCGAGCGACCGGGGCGCGGTCTGGCAGTGGCTGGTCGAGGCGCGTCGGAAGGTCGAGGGAGAGGCAGCGTTCGAGACGGTGGCCGAGCTGTTCGAATTGACGGGCGCCGGGGAGGCGCGCGTGCCCGTCGAAGACTGTCTGAATCAGTTTTAAGGTTTCAGGTTTCCGGAACCCCGAACCCGGAACCCTGATCCCCAAACACGGACATCTCACGCCGTCGCAAGCCTCGAGCAGGTATAGTCGGCAGCGTTCATCCCGACCACCGGAGTATCAAAGATGCGTTTTGTTGTTGCCGTTTTGCTTGCCGCCGGTTCCCTGTCCGTTTCCGCGGCAGAGATCGTCGCCGGGCCGATGCCGGGGCATTCGACCATGCGACAGGTCAAGGTCTGGGTGCAGACCGATGAACCGGCGGTGGTGCAGCTTCGCTACCGGTCGGATGACGACGGGGAATGGCGGACGAGCCCGCCCGAGGCCACCGATTCGGACAAGGCCAACACGGCCACGCTGCTGGCCACGGGGCTGGAGCCCGGTCAGACCTATCGCTATGAGATCCTGGTGGAGGACGAGGCGCAGCCGGCCGAGCACACACAGCGTTTCGTCACCCAGCCGCTGTGGCAATGGCGCGAGGACCCGCCCGATTTCCGTTTCGCGCTGGGCTCCTGCGCCTATATCAACCAGACCGAGTACGACCGGCCGGGCGAGCCCTACGGCGGCGACTACCGCATTTTCGACGCCATCGCCGAAGCGTCGCCTGGGTTCATGCTGTGGCTCGGCGACAATGTCTACTACCGCGAGGCCGACTGGAACTCGAAGTCGGGCATGTACGCGCGCTTCAGCCACACCCGTGGGCATGACGCCCTGTCGCAGCTGGTGACCGGCACGCATCACTACGCCACCTGGGACGACCACGACTATGGCCCCAACAACTCCGATCGCGGCTACGCCATGCGCGATGCTGCACTCGAGGTGTTCGATGCGTTCTGGCCCAATCCGGAGTTCTCTGCCGCCGGAACGGGGGGCGTCACCAATTCTTTCGAGTGGCACGATGTCGGCTTCTTCCTGCTCGACAACCGCTATTTCCGCCAGGCGAATTACCGCGTCACCGGCGAGCGCACGATCCTGGGCGATGAACAGATCGACTGGCTGATCGACGCGCTCAAGACCAGCAATGCCAGCTTCAAGTTCGTGGTCATGGGCGGTCAGTTCCTCAACTCGGCCGAAAACGGCGAGAGCTACATCAACCTCGCCCCCGGTGAGCGACGCGAGCTGCTCGACCGCATCGAGGCCGAGCGCATTCCCGGTGTGGTCTTTTTGACCGGAGACCGGCATCACTCCGTGCTGCTCGAGATGGACCGCTACGGCACGTATCCGCTTTACGAGTGGACGGTATCGCCGCTGACCGCCGGCTCGCACGACCCGGAGGACGAGGCGATGCAGTACGACGTCGAAGGCAGCCTCTACACCGAGCGCAACTTCGGCATGATCGAGGTGACCGGGCCGCGTAATGAGCGAGTGGCCACCCTGACCCTGCACGACAGCGACGGCGAGGAAGTCTGGCGCGAGGAAATCCAACAACAGGACTTGCAGCCGTAAAGTTACTCAGGTTTCAGGTTTCAGGTTTCAGGGAACGCTCTGAAACCTGGGGTTCCGGGTCTGGGCTCAGGCAGCGCGTCTGGTGTTGGGGCCGGTTTTTCCGGGGGCGTGTCGGGGGAAACTGGAAGGTTTATCGGGGTTCAGGGTTCCGGAACCCCGAACCCCGAACCCCGAACCCCGAACCCCGAACCCCGAAACCCCCTTCCACTGCAAGCGCCGCCAGCCCCCACCGCGCCGAAAAGCCGCCTGAAACCTGAAACCTGAACCCTGAATCATTCGTTCAGCCTGACTTCAGGCGGGTCGGGGTACAAAGGCCCCGTAGCGGCGCCATATGCCGCAAGGAGGCAACGACATGAAAACCCTGACGACGCTGGTTCTTTCCGCCCTGCTGACCGTCGGTTGCAGCATGACCGGCCAGGTCCAGGCCGAAGACGACTACTTCAGCCAGGCCGAGCTCGACTCGATGCTCGCACCCGTAGCGCTGTACCCCGACAGCGTGCTGTCGCACGTGTTGATCGCGGCGACCTACCCGCTGGAGGTCATACAGGCGGCACGCTGGTCGCGCGAGCACCCGGGCCTGCGCGGCGAGGATGCCGTGGCCGCTGTCGAGTACCGGAACTGGGATCCCAGCGTGAAGGCGCTGGTGGCCTTTCCCGAGCTCCTTGGGCGCATGGACGAGGACCTGGACTGGACCCAGAATCTGGGCGACGCCTTTCTGATGCAGGAAGAAGAGGTGGTCGCCTCGATCCAGTACCTGCGCTCGGAGGCCTACTCCAAGGGCCATCTGGCGAGCAACGACCGCGTCAAGGTCGTGCGTGAGAAGGAATACATCTACATCGAGCCGGCGCGCACCCGTGTCGTCTATGTGCCGTATTACGATCCGCGCGTGATCTATTCGAGCTGGCGCTGGTCGAGCCATCCGCCGAGGTATTGGCACCGTCCCAGCGGTTTCAGCGTGAGCATGAACTTCCATTGGGGCCGCCCGTATCACGTCCGTCCGAACTTCTACTTCAGCTCCTTCCACTGGGCGCAGCGCCGCGTGGTGGTGGTCAATCATCATCATCACTACTATCGCGATCACGGCTTTCGTTCCGGCCGCGACGTCGCGCGTTTCAAGCAAGCACGCCACTGGAAGCACGATCCGACGCATCGTCGCGGTGTGAGCTATCGCGGCCAGGTGCAGAAGGCGCGATTCGTCGACAGCAAGCGTCCGGTATCAGCACGCCAGAATGCGAGCGCCACGCGCTCAGCGGTGCGTTCCGATCGGCGTGAGTGGGCGGCAGAGCGCCGATCCAGTACGACATTCGATCGCAAGGCCCAGTCGCGTACAAGTGCGGCGTCTCGCTCGGAGCGCGCAGCCGAGAGTCGGGTCAGCGATCGAGGCCAGTCGCGAATTGCAAGCAGCGAGCGCGGTAACAGCAACAGCCGGATTGCCAGCCGAAGCTCGGCCCGAACCGAATCCAGCCGGTCGAGTGAGCGCAGCCGCAGCGTGACCGGCCGGGCACCGGAACGCGCCGCTACTCGAAGCGGCTCGACGACGTCGGCACGCTCGTCCGCCGACCGCTCGAGCCGCGTAAGCGAGTCGTTGCGTAGCGGTTCAAGGTCGCGTGCGGCGGAAACCAGCCGGTCTCGCGGGGTCGAGCGCTCTTCCGAGGGCGCGAGAACCTCGAACAGCCGCGCCTCCGGACGCTCGAGTGCCGGCTTCGACAGCCGCTCGGACAGCAAGCGTTCGTCCGTATCCATTCCGCGCGATTTGAGCGTGCGATCGAGCAATGCGCGGGAGCGCAGCTCCTCGCCGTCGAGCAGCAGTCGTTCCTCGGCGCCGTCACGCGGGGCCAGCATCGGGCGTAGTTCGGCCCCGAGCAGGGAGTCGACGACGAGCCGGAGCCGCTCGAGCAGCCGTAGTTCGGCCCAGTCGCGTTCGACGCCAAGTGTTCGATCGTCGGCGCCCAGTCGCAGTTCGAACGCCTCCGCGCCGAGTCGCGGCAGCCGGTCTTCGGCTCCGAGCCGATCTTCGAAGTCTTCGACGCCTTCGCGCAGCAGCGCTACGAGCACCCGCTCGTCGCGCGGTTCGGCTCAGAGCCGTTCGCGCGGCGGTGATTCGCGGCGTGGTGGGCGTGGTGACGGTGAAGAACGGCGGTAATCGAATCAGGCTTCGATTTGTGCCCCAATCCGAGTTGTCGCCCCGGAAGCGCCGCAGGCGCTATCCGGGGCCTCGCAGGTTCGCTTTGACACGGAGCCGAGCCGTGCAATAACCCAGCGTGCGAGGTCCCGGCGCTTCGGCCGGGACGACGGACAGGACAGGCCTCAGCTTTTGAGTCGGTGGCCGGTCCTTACGATCCAGGACACGATGCCCAGGCACACGACGATGAAGCCGATGAGCGAGGCCAGGCTGACCCAGACACTGACATCGCCGCTGCCGAAGAAGAAGTAGCGAAAGCCCGAGACGATGTAGATGATGGGGTTGAACAGGCTGATCGTCTGCCAGATTTCCGGCAGCATGTCGATGGAATAGAACACCCCGCCGAGGAAGGTCAGCGGCGTGACCACCAGCATGGGGATGAACTGCAACGCCTCGAAGCCCTCGGCCCAGATGCCGATGATGAAGCCGGCCAGGCTGAAGGCAAACGCCACCATCACGAGGTAGCCCAGCATCCACACCGGCTGACCGATATGCAGGTCGACGAACAGCTGGGCTGTGACCAGGATGATCAGGCCCAGCAGCACCGACTTGGTGGCGGCCGCACCGACATAGGCCAGGACCAGCTCCGTGGTCGATACGGGGGCGGAGAGAATTTCGTAGATGGTGCCGGAAAAGCGCGGCATGTAGATGCCGAACGAGGCGTTGTTGAGGCTCTGCGTGAACACGGTCAGCAGGATCAGGCCCGGCACGATGAAGGCCCCGTAATTGACCTGGTCGATGTCGCCGATTCTCGAGCCGATGGCTGAGCCGAAGACGATGAAGTAAAGGACCGTGGTCAGTATGGGCGTGGCCAGGCTTTGCCAGAGCGTGCGCTTGAAGCGCGCCATCTCGAACTTGTAGATGGCCCAGGTGCCGCGCAGGTTGAGCATCGGGGCATTCATTCATTTTCCTCCGGCACGTCGTCGTCTTCGTGTACGAGATCGACAAAGATTTCCTCGAGGGTGCTCTGGCGCGTATTCAGGTTGGTGAACTCGATGCCTTCGGCCTGCAGGCGCTTGAGTAGAACGGGTACACATCTGTGTTCCTCGTCGGCGGCGAAACTGTAGTCGAGCCGTCGGCCGCGGTTGGCGAGGGTCAGCGTCCAGTCACCGAGCGAGGCGGGCAATTCACTCATGGGATGCTCTAGATGCAGGCTCAGGTGCTTGCGGCCGAGCTTCTTCATCAGCGAGTCGGTTTCCTCGACCAGGATGATTTCTCCGCGACGGATGACGCCGACGCGGTCGGCCATGCGTTCGGCTTCCTCGATGTAGTGGGTGGTGAGCACGATGGTCACGCCGGTGCCGCGCAGTTTCTCGATCATCCGCCACATATCGCGCCGAAGTTCCACATCGACCCCGGCCGTGGGTTCGTCGAGGAAGAGCAGTTTCGGCTCGTGTGCCAGGGCCTTGGCAATGAGCACGCGGCGTTTCATGCCGCCCGAGAGCGTCATGATGGCGTGGTTGCGCTTGTCCCACAGCGACAGGTCGCGCAGCACGCGTTCGATGTGGTCGGGATTCGGGGGCAGCCCGAACAGTCCGCGGCTGAACGAGACCGTGTCGTGGACGGTCTCGAACATGTCGGTAAAGAGTTCCTGCGGTACCAGGCCGGTGTGGCGACGGGTCCAGCGAAATTCCCGGACCGTGTCCCGGCCGTCGACGGTGACCTGGCCCGAGGTGGGTGTGACGATACCGCAGACGATATTGATCAATGTGGTCTTGCCGGCGCCGTTGGGACCGAGCAGGGCGAAGATCTCGCCCCGCTCGATTTGCAGGTTCACCGACTTGAGCGCGCGCAGTCCGCCCGCGTAGCGTTTGTCGAGATTCTCGATGCTCAGCAGCGCGGTCATGTCGGGATCGATTCGATGAATGTCACTCTGCTCGGCAAGTGAAGTCTTCGGGCCGGCTGAGGCGCGTTACATCGATGTCACCGGTGCCATACTCGGGCATGTCGTAGCTGAAGGTGCCGTTGGCGCAGTCGTCGAAACGCAAAGTCAGCGTGCCGAAGTTCGTGAACTCCGACTCGGGCGGGCTCTGGAAGCCGGCGCCTGCTTCGTCCCCCGGATTACTCAGCAGGTCCACCGTCACTTCGCTGTCACCCCAATCGAAGTCGGAAATACCGAGCAGCCAGAACGGGCGCTGCTCGTCGAAGTTGTACCAGTAGACCAGGGCGATGGGGCCCGAGCCATCGGCGTTGTTGGCGATTTCAACGTTGAAGCCGACGCCGGAATTGGCGGGGTCGAACCAGGAGCCGCTGTGGTCGGCCACCAGGGGAAAGCCGTCCGTGCGCACGGCGCGAATGATGGCCGGGGGATTGTAGGGATAGTCCTGGAGATCGGCCAGCCGCTGGTCGCGGGCATTGGTGGCGTCGATGGTTCTGAGAGAGGCCATCGCTTCGACGGTCGACTGGCCGATGATGACTTCGCCGAATACCGTGTAACCGGGTTCGCCATCGTCGGGGTCGAGAAAGTCGTTGTTGTCCAGGTTGATGAAGAACTGGGAGGTTGCCGAGTCCGGATCGGGCGTACGCGCCATCGCGATGGTGCCGGGGAGGTTGCTCAGGCCGTTGTCCGACTCGTTGACGATCGGGTCGTAAGTGGGTTCGCGAAGCTCCCGGTTTGTATCGAACCCCCCGCCCTGGATGACGAATTCCTCGGCTATGCGGTGAAAGATCAGCCCGTCGTAGAAGCCGTCGTCTACGTAGGCCAGGAAATTTTCGACGGTGACAGGCGCAGCTTCCTCGTCGAGCTCGAGGATGATGGGGCCCATGTCGGTATCCAGCCACACGTGCGGATCCTGGGCCTGGACCTGAACGGCGCCGGCGGCCAGGAGAATGAGGGTTGTGATCTTTTTCATGATGTCCGTCAGTCCTGCGGGAAAGTCCCGAATTCTACGCCAGCACCGGGCGAGATTGTCGTTGACGCACCAAAGTACAGGTGACGACCCCGGGTTGAGTTGGGTACCCTTTGTGGCTGGGTTTACATCGAATTGAATTCAAGATCATGACAGAACCTCTGTGGCGGCCTTCGGCCGAGCGTCGCTCCCGCGCCAACCTGTCGCGGTTCATTCAGCTCATCAACCAGCAGCTCGACCCGCACGTACACGACTGGGAAACGCTCTACCGGTGGTCCGTGGAGAATCCGCAAGACTTCTGGAAGGCGATGTGGGAGTTCGGCGACGTGGTGGCCGAGACCCGCGGCCACGACACGGTCGAGAACTGGCCGGCCATGCCCGGCACACGCTGGTTCCCGCAGGCGCGGTTGAATTTCGCCGAGAACCTGCTCAAGTTTCGCGATGATCGCACCGCGCTGGTGTTCGCCAACGAGGACGGCGTGCATCGGGCTATCAGCTACGCCGAACTCCATGCTGAGGTGGCGCGGGTAGCCGCCGCCCTTCGGGAAATGGGCGTGGAGGAGGGCGACCGCGTGGCCGCCTACCTGCCCAACCTGCCCGAAACCGTCATCGCCATGCTGGCGGCGACCTCCATCGGCGCGGTGTTTTCGTCCTGCTCGCCCGATTTCGGGGTGCAGGGGGTGATGGACCGTTTCGGCCAGATCGAGCCGAAGGTGCTTTTCGTCGCCGCTGCCTACCAGTACAACGGCAAGGTCTTCGACTGCCTGGGCCGGGTGGCCGAGCTGGCCGAAAAGATGCCCTCGATCGAGCGCATCGTCGTGACCGGCTACATGGACGACGATCCCGACCTGTCCGGCCTCGAGCAGGCCGTGAACTGGGACGAGTTTGCCGATAACGATGCAGAAGAGATCGAGTTCGCCCAGCTGCCCTTCGATCACCCGGTCTACATTCTCTACTCTTCGGGCACCACCGGCGTGCCCAAGTGTATCGTCCACGGCGCCGGCGGCACGCTGCTGCAGCATCTCAAGGAACTGCAGCTGCACACCGACCTGCGGCGCGACGACAAGCTGTTCTACTTCACCACCTGCGGCTGGATGATGTGGAACTGGCTGGTTTCCGGGCTGGCCGTGGGCTCGACCGTCGTGCTCTACGACGGCTCGCCCTTTCATCCCAGCGGCAACGTGCTCTGGGACCTGGTCGACGAGGTGGGTATCTCGGTACTGGGCGCCAGCGCCAAGTGGATCGCCGCCTGCGACAAGGCCGGCATCAAGCCGCGCGAGTCGCACAGGCTCGAGCATCTCAAGGCGGTCCTGTCGACCGGCTCGCCGCTGCTGCCGGAATCCTTCGACTACGTCTATCGCGATGTGGCAGAGGATGTGCAACTCAGCTCAATCTCCGGTGGTACCGACATCGTTTCCTGCTTCGCACTGGGTAACCCGATCCTGCCGGTCTACCGCGGCGAGCTGCAGTGCCGCGGGTTGGGCATGAAGGTCGAGATCCGCGCTGACGACGGGCGCGTGGTCGAAGACGAGACCGGCGAGCTGACCTGTTCGATGCCGTTCCCGTGCATGCCGGTGAAGTTCTGGAACGATCCCGACGGCAAGCGGTACCACGGTGCCTATTTCGAAAAATTCGAGGGCGTGTGGTCGCACGGAGACTACGCCCGCCTCACTCCCAGAGGCGGCGTGGTGATCTACGGGCGATCAGATGCCACCCTCAACCCCGGTGGCGTGCGTATCGGCACCGCCGAGATATATCGCCAGGTCGAAAAGCTCGACGAGATCCTGGAGTCGATCTGTGTCGGCCAGGACTGGGACGGCGACGTGCGTGTCGTACTGTTCGTGCGCCTGCGGGATGGTGTCGAACTCGATGACGAGTTACGCGACCGCATCAGGAAGACCGTTCGCGCCAACGCCACCCCGCGCCACGTGCCGGCAAAAATCATCGCCGTGCCCGATATTCCGCGCACGGTCTCGGGAAAAATCGTCGAGCTGGCCGTGCGCGACGTCATCCACGGACGAGAGGTCAAGAACACCTCGGCCTTGGCCAACCCCGAGGCGCTGGAGCATTACCGGGACCTGGAAGATTTGCAGTCGTAGATCGACGGGTGCCCGGTTTAGGGCGGGCAAAACCTTGAAAACGCAAAGACGCCAAGACGCAAAGAAAATAAAAATGATTGAAAACAGAATCAGTCAATCAATGAAGGACAAGAAAGAAGAGCTCTGTCGGCCCGCTGGTTTTCCCGGACTCGCCAAGGCAATAGCGCCAGAGTTCTGATTTGATGAACCCGCGCTTCTGATGGGTTGCTGATTTTCTCTTTATTGTTGTTTTCCTTCGCGTCTTAGCGTCTTTGCGTTCAAAAAGGTTTTGATCTTCCGAGCCCGCTATTCCACCCCGTCGATGAACTGGGTGAAGACAGCTTTGAGTTGGGGTAGGGCGGATTCGAGGCGATGGTCGCTGTCGAGCAGGTGCAGATTGGCATTGGCGGCCTCGGCGAAGCGCAGGCTGTGTTGCCAGGGGATGATGTCGTCGTACCAGCCGTGAACCACGGTCACGTGATCGCATCGCGGTGTGTAGCTTTCGGGCACAACGCCTTCGGGGACGCGGTCTTCCAGGTAAAGCGCGGGCGCCATCAGGAACAGGCCGGCGACCGGTACGGTTTCAGCCGCGTGCATGGATACCCAGCCGCCCAGCGATGAGCCGACCAGGATGGGTTCTTCACGCAGTTGCCGAATCGTTTCGACCAGCCGGTCGGCCCGCGCGACGGGGTCGTCCTGCAGGTCGCGGTAGTCGATGGCCAGGGTGTCGAAACCGTTTTCCTTCGCCAGGGGTTCGAGTTCGATGATCTTCAGGCTCTGCGGGCTCGAGAGGTGGCCGTGGCTGAAGATGACTTTGCGCGTTGAGTCGTTCATTCGTTTATTCGTTCTTTCGTTCGGTTCGGGATTGTTGCATCGTTCATGCTTGGTGCCAAGGATCGGGCGGGCAAAACCTTTAAAACGCAAAGACGCCAAGACGCTAAGAAACAAAAACAACGGAACCACGAAGGGAGCGGGATACACGGGTTAAGGGAAGAAGAGATTGATTCATTTTTCCGTGTTCTTTGTTAGCCTTCCATAACTATCGTTTTTGATTTGATTTTTCTTTGCTGCTTCGCGTCTTTGCGTTTCAAAGATTTTGATTTTCAGTGCTTTCGGGTTCGCCCCACAGCTGCTGGATGGCTTAGAATCTGGGGATGATCGAGGGAATTCTGATTGCGGTTCTGGTCGTCCTGCTGGTCTGGGGCATTGCCATCTTCAATCGCCTGGTGCGCGCTCGCAATCTTGTGCGCAACGGCTTTGCCGATATCGACGTGCAGCTGCAGCGTCGGCACGACCTGGTGCCGCAGCTGGTCGAGGCCGTTCGGGCCTACAGCGGCCACGAGCAGCGGGTGCTGGAGGAGGTGACCGCCCTGCGATCGCGCGCCCGGCAGGCCGAGGGCAAGCAGCAGGCGCAGGCCATGGCGGGCGCGGAGGTGGCGCTGGCTGCCGGGTTGGGGCGTTTGCTGTTGCTGGCCGAGGACTACCCGGACCTGAAGGCCACCGAGAATTTCCAGCAGCTGACCCGTGAGCTGGTGGAGACCGAGGATCTTCTCTCACACGCGCGGCGTTTCTACAACGGCGCCGTGCGCGATCTCAATACGCGCATCCAGCAGTTCCCGGACCTTTTTGTCGCACGGCTGACGGGATTCGAGGAAGCCACCTTTTTCAGCGCAGAGATCGAGGCGCGGTCGGCGCCGAAGGTCGCCGGGCTGCTTCGGGGAATCGATTAAAAACAACAACCTATAGAGAATTCAGGGAGAAATGGATGAAGCGAGGATTGCTGACGATCCTGCTGTCACTGCTGTCGCTCACAGCATTTGCCGAGGAGCGCATCGTCGAGTTCGCCAGCGAGATCGAGGTGCAGGCCTCGGGCGAGCTGGAGGTGACCGAACGCATCACCGTGGTTGCCGAAGGCCGGGATATCCGGCGCGGCATCTACCGCGACTTTCCGACCCGCTACGAGGATCGCAGCGGCCGGCACACGACGGTGCCGTTCGAGCTGGTCAGCCTGCGCCGTAACGGCGAGCTCGAAGACCGGCGCGTCGAGTCAATCAGCAACGGTGTGCGCATCTACATGGGCAGTGAAGGTCGCATGCTCGAACCGGGCGAGCATACCTACACCCTGGTCTATCGGACCGGATGGCAGGTCGGTTTCTTCGATGGCTACGACGAGCTGTACTGGAACGTCACCGGCAACGCCTGGGGTTTTCCGATCGAACGGGCCAGCGCGGTGGTGACGCTGCCTGCCGGCGCCTCGCCCGAGGATCTGAGGCTGGATGCCTACACCGGTCGGCAGGGCGAGTCTGGCGGCGATACGACGGGCGAGGTGCTCAGCGGCCGGCGCGCACGCTTCGAGACGACGCGGCGCCTGGCGCCCAATGAAGGCCTGACCGTGGTCGTCGGCTTTCCCAAGGGACTGGTGAGCAAGCCCACCGCGGCCGAAGAGTTTCAGAAGGACCTGGAGGACAACCGCGTGACGGTGATCGGGGGCGTCGGCACGATCGTGATCGTGCTCTGGTACCTGTTCGCCTGGGTACGCGTGGGGCGTGATCCGGACGGCGGTGCCGTCTACCCGCGCTATGACCCGCCCGAGGGTTACTCACCGGGCATGCTGCGCTATGTCTGGAGAATGGGCTACGACAAGACCTGCCTGGCCGCCGCGCTGGTCAGCCTGGCGGTCAAGGGTGCGATCAGGCTCGACAAGGACGACGACGATTACGTGGCCGAGCGGCTCGACGGCGAGACCGAGTCTGCGACCGAGGGCAAGCTTCTGTCGAAGCTGCTCGACGCGCCGGGCGATCGCATCGTTTTCAAGCAGAGCAACCACGCCGAGATCCGGGCGGCCCTCAAGGCGCACGAGAAAGCCCTGTCCGGACGGATGGAGGGGCGCTACTTCAAGCTCAATCGCTGGTGGGTGATTCCCGGCATCGTGATTTCGGTGGTCACCCTGGTCGGCATGGTGCTCAGCCTGCCGGGCGATGAGAAGTTCCTGGCCGGCTTCCTGGCCGTTCACCAGACGATCTGGAACATCGGCACGGCGGTGCTGGTGATGCGCGTGTACCGGACCTGGCGCGATCTCAAGGGGGTGACCGGGCTGATCGGCGCGATCCTGATGACCGCCTTCAGCCTGCCGTTCGTCATTGCCAGCGTGGTGGTGCTGGCCATCTTCGGCAACATGATCGGTTGGCTTCCGGGCCTGATCGTGGTCGTCATCGGCATCGTCAACGGCCTGTTCTGGAGCTGGATGCGCGCGCCGACCATGCGCGGGCGCAAGTTGCTCGACCATGTCGAGGGGCTGCGCCTGTACCTGACGGTGGCCGAGCGCGATGATATCGAGGCGCGCCATGAACAGGCGCCGCCGCAGACCTTCGAGGAGTTCGAGCGTCTGCTGCCCTATGCCGTGGCCCTCGATGCGGCCGATACCTGGGCCGAGCGCTTTGCCGCCGAGATCGAGGCGGCGGCACAGGCCGGCAGCGCCCAGTCCAGACACTGGTATCCGGCCACGATGAGCGAGGGTCGCCTGACGGCCGCGGGACTGGGCACGGCCCTGGGCTCGGGCCTGGCCAGCGCCACGGCATCAGCGTCGACCGCACCGGGGTCGAGCTCCGGTGGCGGGGGAGGTGGCTCCTCCGGCGGCGGTGGCGGCGGTGGCGGCGGCGGCGGCTGGTAGTTGGCCCGGGGGATGGTGTGTCGTTTAAAATCTTTGAAACGCAAAGACGCAAAGCAGCAAAGGGCGCAAAGAAAACAATGATTTATTGTTCTTTTCCGATTCACTGCCCTTCAGCAAAGTGGGCTGTATTCCCGCTCTCGGAGAACGGTTCGGGACTGTGCACTAGGGCTACTCCTATGCAGATTTTCCACGTCACCCTCGGGGATGCGATCATTATTTCTGTTGGTTGATTTTTCTGGTTCAAAAACTTTGCGTTCTTAGCTGCTTTGCGTCTTTGCGTTTTAAAGGTTTTTCCCGCAAAGTATCGCCTAATATTCCACCTGCAACGGTAACCGTATGACATCCAACCCGACCCGCAACCTGGCGGTGTTCTGCGATTTCGAGAATATTGCCTTGGGCGTGCGCGACATGCGTTACGAGGCGTTCGATATCCAGAAGGTGCTCGAGCGGCTCCTGCTAAAGGGCAATATCGTGGTCAAGAAGGCCTACTGCGACTGGGGGCGGTACAAGGAGTTCAAGCCGCCGATGCACGAAGCGGCGTTCGAGCTGATCGATATCCCGCACGTTCGCATGTCCGGCAAGAATTCAGCCGATATCCGGATGGTCGTCGATGCGCTGGACCTGTGCTACACCAAGGGGCACGTAGACACGTTCGTGCTGCTCAGCGGTGACTCGGACTTCTCCCCGCTGGTTTCCAAGCTGCGCGAGAACAACAAGATGGTCATAGGAGTGGGCGTGAAGAGCTCGACATCGGATCTGTTGATGGCCAACTGCGATGAGTTCATCTTCTACGACGACCTGATCCGGAAGAAACCGAAAAAGCCGGCAAAAAAGAAGGCTTCGAAGAAGAAAAAGACGGCTGTTGCAAGTCCTGTCGACGACAAGAAGCAGGAAGCATTCGACCTGGTGCTGGAAACGACCGAGGCGCTTTTCGCAGACCGTGATGAAGAAGAAAAGGTCTGGGGCTCGATGGTCAAGCAGGCACTCAAAAGGCGCAAGCCCGGTTTCAGCGAGTCATACCACGGCTTCCGGAATTTCTCCGAACTGTTGAAAGAGGCGGAGAAGCAGGGGTTGCTGGAACTCAAGCCGGACGAGAAGTCCGGCGGCTACATCATCCAGTCAATCAAGGCCGAGGACTGACTTAGCCGGAAGGCCGTGATATCAAAACCAAAACCTTTGAAACGCCAAGACGCTAAGACGCAAAGAAATCAACAGAAGAATTTTGTTCTTCAAGATCTCTTCGCGTCTTTGCGTCTTTGCGTTTATAAGGTTTTCCTGCGGTGTTCTCAGTCCGCGCCCGCCGATCCCTCGTTGATGTGGTGGATCGTTCGCTGGGGGAACGGGATCGAGCAGCCGGCGCTTTCGAGTTCGGCCTTGATCTGTTCGAGTAGCTCGCTGCGCACGACCCAGTAATCGGACGCCAGCACCCATGGCCGTACGGCGAAGTTGACGCTGGAGTCGCCCAGATCCATGACCAGAATGGCCGGCTCGGGGTCTTGGAGCACCTTTTCGTGGCCAGTGATGACTTTCCAGATGGTGTCGCGGGCTATCTTCAGGTTGTCACCATAGTCGACCCCGATGAGCAGGTCGCAGCGACGTGTTTCGAAGGCCGAGTAGTTGGTGATCGGGTTTGACGTGATCTGGCTGTTGGGCACGATCACGCTTCGATTGTCCGGGGTGACCAGATACGAGTTGAACAGGGCGACACGCTCGACCGTGCCGGACACGCCGCCGGCCTCGACGAAGTGCCCCTTGGTGAAGGGCCTGAGTCCCACCAGCATCACGCCGGATGCGAAGTTCGACAGGCTGTTCTGAAGGGCCAGGCCAACGGCGAGGGCGGCGCCACCAAGCACGGCGATCATTGGCGTGACGGAAACGCCCAGATAGCTGAGGGACGCGAGAAGCACGCACAGCAGCAAAACAACGTAGAGGATGGTGCCCAGGAAGGTAACCAGCATGGCATCGAGTTGTCGCCTGCTCATGGTCTTGCGCGCGATCCCGACGGCAGCCTTGACGACCCAGCGACCGATGATGAAGATCAGCAGCGCGCCGA
The DNA here is from genome assembly GCF_042310375.1 of Wenzhouxiangella psychrophila. NCBI lineage: Bacteria > Pseudomonadati > Pseudomonadota > Gammaproteobacteria > Chromatiales > Wenzhouxiangellaceae > Wenzhouxiangella > Wenzhouxiangella psychrophila. The sequence continues at coordinate 99,477 of NZ_JBHJMQ010000007.1, forward strand.
TTACCTTCCAGGCAATGGCCATGACCTGGGCCGTTTCGATGTTGGCGTACCATTCTTGCAAGCTTTCCATGTGGGTCTCCCTGATTTGTTCGGGTTATTGCGGAATCATGATTCAACCTGTGAGCCTACGTCAAGAATGTCGCCGGGGCGTCAACACTGGGGTATTGGAGGATCGAATCCCCCGGTCGGGGCACCTCCAATAAAAGACCTGGGAACCACGGAAGGCACGGAATACACGGAATACTTAAATTTCTTTTTCCGTGCTTTCCGTGAATTCCGTGGTTCCATAGGTTTCCTCTGCTTATTTGGGCTCGAGACGCACGGCGCCGTCTAGGCGCAGGGTCGTGCCGTTGAAGTAAGCGTTCTCGACGATGTGCGCGGCCAGGCGGGCGTATTCCGCCGGCTTGCCCAGTCGCTTGGGAAAGGGAATCGACTCGCCCAGGGCCTGTTGGACCTTTTCGGGCATGACATCGACCATCGGCGTGTGGAACACGCCCGGTGCGATCGTCATCACGCGCACGCCGAAGCGGGTGAATTCGCGCGCCATCGGCAGGGTCATGCCGACCACGCCGCCCTTGGAGGCGGAATAGGCGGCCTGGCCGATCTGGCCCTCGTAGGCGGCTACCGATGCGGTATTGATGATTACCCCGCGCTCGCCGTCGTCATTGGGCTCGTTGTGCTGCATGAGGTTGGCTGCGGCCTTGCCCACATTGAAGCTGCCGACGAGGTTGACCATCACCGTTTTCGAAAAAGTCTCCAGCGGCATCGGCGCTTCACGGCCGAGCACGCGCCCGGCGCCGAGGATGCCGGCGCAGTTGACGGTGACATTGATCTCGCCGAGCCAGTCCTTCGCCTCGGACAGCACCTGCTCGACCTGCGATTCGCTGGTGACGTCAGTCTTGAAAAACCTGGCATTGCCTTCGCCGAGCTTCCCGACGGCCTCGCTGGCCTTGTCTTCGTTGACGTCGAGCAGGGCAACCTTGCCGCCGAGCGAAACGAAATGCTCGGCTACTGCAAACCCCAGCCCCGAAACACCGCCGGTAATAACGGCCTTGATGTTCTTGGTATCCATTCGTATTCTCCTGATTATTCGAAAATCAAATTCAAAACCTTGAAAACGCAAAGACGCGAAGCAGCAAAGAACGCAAAGAAAAGCTATAAATTATTGACAACTCTGGAAATGCCGTGCTTGATGAGCCGGGAATTCCAATTGACGAGTATGCCTAGCTGAAGGCCCGTCAGTTTCAGATATGTAAGAACCTGTGACTTATGAACGGGAAGAATCTCCTGCGTCACTTTGTTCTCGATCAGGAAGGCGTCGTTCACCAGCATGTCAACTCGGAAAGCCTTTTCGATTCGCATCCCGTCGTAGTGAAGTGGAAGTAGAACCTCAGTAGCAACGCTGTGCCCGCGTTTGCCGAGCTCATGGGCCAGGCATGCCTGATAAGCGGATTCGAGCAGGCCGGGCCCAAGAGCATTGTGTACCCTGAACACACAGTCCACAGTTTCTCTCGCAAGACTTTCCAGTTCAGTTCGATTCATGGCTACGGGTTCTGATTGCTCTTTCTTTCTTTCCTCTTTTCTTTTTACTTTTCTCTTTTTCTTGGCGTTCTTTGCTGCTTTGCGTCTTTGCGTTTTAAAGGTTTTTGACTTCCAGAGCCTTTCTAGCTGCGTTTGAGGATGGCCTGCCCGGTGCGGGATCGGGGCCGGTCGAGTTCGCCGGCGATCCAGTCGCCAACTCGGGCGAGGGCCATCAGGTCGACGCCGGTTTCCAGCCCCAGGCCGTGCAGCATATAGACGACGTCTTCCGAGGCGACGTTGCCGGTCGCACCGCGGGCATAAGGGCACCCGCCGAGGCCGGCCACCGAGGAATCGACTACGCGCACGCCTGCGTCCAGGCAAGCGTGGATATTGGCCAGGGCCTGGCCATAGGTGTCGTGGAAGTGCACGGCCAGCTGGCCCATCGGGACTGAAGCCGCCACCGTCTCGAGCATGCCTCGTGCTTGCTTCGGCGTGCCGACACCGATGGTGTCACCCAGTGAGATTTCGGCACAGCCGGCCTCATGGAGTGCTTCGGCTACGCGCACGACTTCGGCAACCGGGACGTCGCCCTGGTACGGGCACCCGAGAACGGTCGACACGTAACCGCGAACCCGTACGCCGTCCTTGCGGGCACGGTCCATTACCGGGACAAAGCGCTCCAGCGATTCGGCGATCGAGCAGTTGATGTTTTTGCGGTTGAAGGCCTCGGAGGCCGCCGTGAAAACGGCGATCTCCTCGGCACCGACAGCGCGGGCGCGATCGTATCCCTTCAAATTGGGCACGAGGACCGGGTAGCGCACGCCCGGTTTGCGCTCGATGCGGCTGAAGACTTCTTCGGCGTCCGCCAACTGCGGAATGGCCGGGGCGGCGACGAAGCTGGTTGCCTCGATCACGCCCAATCCCGTGTCGGCCAGGCGTTCGATCAGCTCGATCTTGACCTCGGTCGGGATGGTGTAGGACTCGTTCTGGAGCCCGTCACGTGGCCCGACCTCGACGATGCTGACTCGATCGGTCATCGCTTCAGTCGAGCTCGACGGCGATTGCCGTGGCCTCACCGCCACCGATGCAGAGACTGGCGATGCCGCGCTTGCCGCCTCGGTTCTTGAGCGCGTGGATCAGGGTGACCAGGATGCGTGCGCCGCTGGCGCCGATCGGGTGTCCCAGGGCACAGCCGCCGCCGTTGACGTTGACCTTTTCGTGCGGCAGGTCGAGTTCCTTCATCGCCGCCATGGTGACGGTGGCGAACGCTTCGTTGATTTCGAACAAGTCGACGTCAGCGGCCTTCCAGCCGGTCTTGTCGAGTAGCTTCGAGATGGCGCCGACCGGGGCGGTGGTGAACCATTCCGGTTCCTGCGAATGCGTGGCATGAGCGACGATTCGCGCCAGCGGTGTGAGACCGCGTGATTCGGCCTCGGAGGCGCGCATCAGCACGGTAGCGGCCGCACCGTCGGAGATCTTGGAGGAGCTCGCGGCGGTGATGGTGCCGTCCTTGGCAAATGCCGGGCGCAGCTTGGGCATCTTGTCGACCGGGCAGTTGGCCGGCTCCTCGTCGGTGTTCACCTCGACCTCGCCCTTGCGGGTCTTGACCGTCACCGGGGCGATTTCGCTGGCGAAGGCGTCCGTTTCGATCGCCTTCATGGCACGTTCGACCGAGGCCTTGGAGAAGGCATCCTGCTCGTCGCGCGTAAAACCGTACTTGGCCACGCACATTTCGCCGAATTGCCCCATCATCTGGCCGTCGTAGGGATTCTGCAGTCCGTCGAAGAACATGTGGTCGAGGAACTTGGCGTGTCCCATCCGCAGGCCGCGCTCGGCCATGTAGGGGGCGTTGGTCATCGATTCCATGCCGCCGGCGACGACAATGTCGGCGGAGCCGGCCAGCAGGGCGTCATGACCCTGCATGACGGCCTTCATGCCGGAGCCGCAGACCTTGTTGATGGTGGTGCAGCCGGTGCTGACCAGCAGCCCGGCACCCAGCGAAGCCTGGCGCGCCGGCGCCTGTCCGACACCGGCCGGCAGCACGCAGCCCATGATGACTTCGGAGACGTCGCCGCCCTCGACGCCGGCATCGGTCAGGGCGGCCTGGATGGCCGCGGCGCCCAGCTCGGGTGACTTGACCGGCGCGAATTGGCCCTGGAAGGAGCCGATGGCGGTACGGCGGGCGGAAACGATGACAATGGAATCGCTCATGGGGTCTATCCGTGTTTGTGGGACTCAGCCGCGTATTATCGCATGCGGGACGATCGAGATTGGGCGGACCGGCCCGGGCGCCGGCCGGAGATTCGTTCACGCTCAGAGGCATTTCAGGCTCTTGAAGCCTGGTCGGGTACGGATCGGGATCAACGTGGCCCGTTACGCCCCTGAGGCGCAAAATGCCAGCTTACACGGACCACATCCAGTAGATTGCGGCGCTGGTGACGACCATCAGCACCAAATTCAATGGCGCGCCGACTTTCACGAAGTCGGTAAAGCGATACAGCCCGGTGCCGAAAATCATGGTGTTGGTCTGGTAGCCCACCGGGGACAGGAAGCTTGACGAGGCACCGAACATGACCACCAGGGCGAGTGGGAAGACGGCCATGTCGAGCGCATGGGCAAGCGAGATTGCGACCGGCACGAGAACGACGACGGCGGCATTGTTGGAAACGATGGAAGTCAGCAGGGCTGTCAGCAGGTAAAGCGCCATCATGACGAGCATCGGGTGCCAGTTGTCGGCGTGGACGGCGAGCAGGCCGCCCAGCCAGTCTGCGCCGCCCGACTTTGACATGGCAATGCCGAGCGGGATGACGCCGGCGAGCAGGAAGATGACATTCCAGCTCACCCCCGAATAGAGGTCCTCACGTGCCAGCAGGCCGGTGAAGAACATCGCCATGACACCCATCAGGGAGGTGACCACGATGGGCAGTGGCGTCAGCGTGGCGCCCAGAACCACGCCAGCGACGATCAGTCCGGCCGTCCACTTGCGACGGTTGTCGAAGCGGTCTTCGAAGACATCGAGAACGATCAGGTCGGGATGGCGGCGAAGGTGCACCAGCGCAGTGGCCGAGATCTCGACCAGCACGATCTCACCGACGCGCAGGCGCTCGTCGGCCAGGCGGCGCGATCGCACCGAGTCGGTTTCCAGGCCGACCAGGCGCGCCTTGTAGCGGCGCCAGAAGCCGACGCTCTGGCCGGTGGAATCCCCGAAAACCGTCTCATTGCGAAGCAGGACGCGGGCAAGCTTGCCGTCGCGGCGTACGCTGCGGCGCTCGCCGAACTCGGAGAGCACCTGGACTTCGTCGCCCTTGATGAGGTCCATAACCTGGCGACGGGTGCCGCTCAGGTGCACGATGTCGTCGACCTTGAGTCGCGTGGTGGCGGCCTTCTTGACCCACGATTCACGGCCGCGGACCAGTTTGAGGGCGTCAACATCGTGGCGAGTCTCGAAATCGGCCTCGCTAAGGCTCTTGCCGACCAGGTTGCTACCCGAGGCAACACGGGCCTCGAAGATGAACTTGCTCTCGGCCTCGTCATGCACATTGACCCGGTCGCTTGCCGGCAGTAGCCAGCGCCCCAGCGTGAGGAAGTAGACCAGCCCGGTTGCGAGAACCACGATACCGACCGGAAGGAACTCGAACATGCCGATCTGGCGACCGAAGGCGGGATCATCGGCCAGGAGGCTCGAGGCAAGCAGGTTGGTCGAGGTGCCGATAAGGGTGAGTGTGCCACCGAGCATGCCGAAGAAGCTCAACGGCATCAGCATGCGCGAGGCCTTCGAACCGGAGCGGCGCGCCATGTCGAGTACGAGCGGAATGGCTACCGCGACGGCTGCAGTGTTGTTGATCAGTCCGGAGACCGGGCCGACCAACAGCGCAATAATGATCAGTTGTCGCGTTTCCGAGCCGCCCATCAGGGGGCCGAGCACCTTACCGACGCTATGAATCAGGCCGGAGCGCTGAATGCCCGACGAGAGAATGAACATCGCGAGCACGGTGATGGTGGCCGGATTCGAAAAACCCGACAGGCCTTCCCGCACCGTCGGGAAGGCCGACTCGAGATCGATGCCGCGTTGGAGCAGCCACTCGGAGTGGAACAACTGTGGAATCGCAATGACCGTGATCAGAATCAGAAAAGCGGTGACGTCGAGTGGCAGCTTCTCGCTGGCGAACAGGTACAGCGCGATGCCGATGATGATGAAAACCAGCGCAATCTCGACGGTCATTTAGGATCCAGCCGGAGCAAAAAAATCAAAACCCTGTTTAACGCAAAGACGCGAAGCAGCAAAGAGCGCAAAGAAAACCTTATGAAATAAAAAATGTCGAACACGGACAATACTATAGGCACAGAAGAAGATCCCTTTGATCTTCAAATTCCGCATGCCCCGTGTCTTCCGTGAGTCCGATGCTTTTTGTATTTTTTACTTCTTAGCGTTCTTCGCTGCTTTGCGTCTTTGCGTTTTAAAGATTTTCCGTCTCAGCTACGCCCGGCGGCGAGTTCCCGGCCGATGAGCATGCGGCGGATTTCGTTGGTGCCGGCGCCGATGTCGTAGAGCTTGGCGTCGCGCAGCAGTCGGCCGGTGGGGTATTCGTTGATGTAGCCGTTACCGCCCAGGGCCTGAATGGCCTCGAGGGCGACGTTGACCGCGCTGGTCGAGGCGTGCAGCAGGCAGGCGGCCGCATCGATGCGCGAGCGCTCGCCCTGGTCATAGTCGGCTGCAACCTGGTAGGCGAAACCGCGCGAGGATTGCAGTGCGGCGTACATGTCGCCGATCTTGGCCTGCATGAGACCGAAATCGGACAGAGGGCGGTCGAATTGCTTGCGTTCGTTGACGTAGGGCAGCACGTTGTCCATCGCCGCCTGCATGATGCCGATGGGGCCGCCGGAGAGCACGAGCCTTTCGGAATTCAGTCCCGACATCAGAATCTTGACGCCTTCATTGACCTCGCCGAGCACATTTTCTTCCGGGATCTCGCAGTCCTCGAACACCAGTTCACAGGTGTTGGAGCCACGCATGCCCAGCTTGTCGAGTTTCTGGGCCTTTTGGAAACCATCGAAGTCCTTCTCTACAAGGAAGGCGGTCATGCACTTGCTGCCGGCATCCTTGCCGGCGGTGCGCATGTAGACGATGGCGACATCGCACTCCGGACCGTTGGTGATCCACATCTTCGAGCCGTTGGCGACCCAGACGTCGCCCTTTTTCTCGGCCCGGCAACTCATCGAGCCGACGACGTCGGAGCCGGCGCCCGGTTCGGACATTGCCAGTGCACCGACCCATTCCCCGGACACCAGCTTGGGTACGAACTTCTCTCGTTGCGCCTCGGTGCCGTTGCGGCAGAGGTTGTCCAGGCACAGGTTGGAGTGTGCCCCGTAGGACAGGCCGATCGAAGCCGATGCGCGCGAGATTTCTTCCATCGCGACCAGGTGAGCCAGGTAGCCCATATCCGAACCGCCATGCTCTTCGGGAATAGTGATGCCTAGCAGGCCCATTTCGCCCAGCTCCCGCCACAGCTCCTGCGGAAACTCGTTGGCCTGGTCGATGGCCTCGGCGCGCGGGGCAATCGATTCCTCGGCAAAGCGGCGGACGCTCTCGCGCAGCATCTCGATGTCTTCGTGAAGTCTCATTCTGGCACTCTAGTTTTCGGCTGGGGTCGGGGACTGCATCCGGCCTTTCGGTTTCGAAGAATCACCAGTAAATAGTAAATAGTGAAAAGTAAATAGTCGCACTGCCATCGCAGTAGCGTTGCAGCCAAACCATTGCCGCCTAGGCACTTTTCTATTCTCTATTTTCTATTTTCTATTCACCAGTAGCCATTTACGAAAGATCAGATCAGGGGCCTCGACACCTGCCGCTGGCGCCACGGGTGCCAAAGCCCCACTCAATCAGTGATTCCCGCGCTCGCGGCCCGGGAAGCGATGGGCTCGGCCCATGAACGGCAGTTTGAGCTTGCCGACCATCGCGATGCGTTCGGCGGCCATGCGATCGGCGGCTTTCCAGGTCGGGATGCCGTCTCGCTCGGCGATCTGGAAGATCTTCGAGACGTTGTAATAGATGGCGCGCGTCATGCGCTTGGCACGTTCGCGATTGTAGCCCTCGAACTCGATCGAGACGTTCATCAGGCCGCCGGCGTTGACCGCATAGTCCGGGGCGTAAATGATGCCGCGGCGTTCCAGTTCGTCGCCGCATTCCTCGGTGGCGAGCTGGTTGTTGGCGGCACCGCAGACTATCTTGAACTTGAAGCGGGGAATGGTCTGTTCGTTGACCGTCGCCCCCAGCGCTGTCGGGGAATAAACTTCTGCGTCCACATCGTAGATTTCGTCGGTTCCGACTGCTTCGCAGCCCATGTCGACAGCGGCCTGGACGGCCTCTTCGTTGATGTCGGTGACGAATACCTTGGCGTTCTCCTTGCGCAGCAACTTGACCAGTTCCATGCCGACATGCCCCACACCCTGCACGGCGTAGCTGTACTTGCCGATGTCTTCGTCGCCGAACTGGCGCTGCAGGCTGGCTCGGATGCCCTGGAGGGTGCCGAAAGCGGTAAACGGCGAAGGATCGCCCGATCCGCCGTGGACCTGGTGCACGCCGACAACGTTGTCGGTTTCCTGGAAGACGTATTCCATGTCGTTGACGTCGATGCCGACGTCCTCGGCCGTGATGTAGCGGCCGTGCAGGGAATCGATGAAGCGCCCGACCGCGCGGAACAGCGCCTCGGACTTGTCCTTGCGCGGGTCGCCGATGATCACGGACTTGCCGCCGCCCAGGTTGAGGCCGGCAACAGCGGCTTTGTAGGTCATGCCGCGCGACAGGCGCAGTACGTCGTCGAGGGCATCCTGCTCCGTGGCGTATGGCCACATGCGCATGCCACCCAGGGCCGGTCCGAGCGTGGTGTTGTGAATGGCGATGATGGCCTTGAGCCCGGCATCCTTGTGATGGCAGAAGATGACCTGCTCGTGCTCGGTCGTGTGGATGGTTTCAAACAGATTCATTGACAGTCCTCCAGGGCCTGCGGCAACTAAGTCGCAGGCGATTGCGCCGATCCCCCGAAGAATCGGCCGGGTTTGACTTGTAGGTTGACACGCCCGGCGGTGACAAGATATCCGGGCCGCGATCACCTCGCTTGCTTACTGTTCATGAAGCGTGACGAGGCAGCCGCCTATTTTAGCCTGAACGGCAAGGGCGTGCCAGTTTGGGGGCGATCGGCGGGAAGGACCGCCGAGCCGGAGGGGTGTGGTTCTAGTCGAGCTCGACCTTGACGGAGAACGCGCCGCGCAGGTCGCCGACGGAGAAACCGCGGGCCTGGTCCTGCGGATAGGCCGCGTTGATGGCTTCGTCAAGTTCCGGCGAGATGTTGCTGCCGTGACAGGCGGTGCACAAACCCTGGGTGGGGATGGCCTTCATCCAGTGGCCGAAGCGCCGCTCGCCCTGTCGCCGAATGACGAAGGTCTCTATCTGTCCCGGCGCGTCGCCTTTGGCCAGGCGTTGTTCGAAGTGTTCGAGAACCCGTGCCTCCAGGCTATCGGGGGCGTTGTCGGGGTTGCGTACTCTGAGTGCCGTGCGCCCCACCTGCACGCCCGGGCCCGAGACGTTTTCGGCAATCTCCGGCGCCTGGATTCTGCAAACCTCGATGCCCGTCACTGGCCCACCCTCGGCCATCGCGGCCTGCAGGGCTTTCTGGAGTTGGCTGCCCAGTGCTGCGGCACCCGACCGGGCATCTTCGACCCAGGCCGGGGCCGGATCTTCAGCCGCGCTGGCCGATACGCTCAGCAAGGCGACCAGCGCCAGGGCGGCGCGCCCCATCAGTTGAACGCCCGTCCGGGCTGTTTTCCGGCGGACTTGAGAATCTTTGCCAGGGGGCAGAACCCGGTAAAGGACGCCTGCAGCATGTTGATGCCGACAAACGCTGTCAGTAGCAACCAGTAGACGCTATAGATTTGTGACAGCGCAAGGCTGAGAAGAATCATCAAGCCGGCAATGGCGAAAACCAGTCTGTCGATATTCATCGTGTGCTTCCCTTTGGGGCGAGGATGCCTATAATATAAGCAACAACTAATATAAATGTCAAGTCCTGCCGTTTTCGTCTTCGGGCTTGCAGAAGCGGCGGTGCAGAGGTGCGATCAGCTCCAGAACCATCGGATCGGCAATGCGGTAATAGATGGTCTGGGATTGGCGCCGCGTCGCGACCAGTTTTTCTTCCCGTAGCCGCGCCAGGTGTTGGCTCAGGGCCGACTGGCTCATGGCGATGCGCTGATTGAGTTCCCCCACGGAGTGTTCGCCCTCGACGAGCGAGCACAACAGCATCAGTCGGGTGGGATTGGCAAGCGCCCGGAGCAGCGTGGCGGCGTGGTGCGCCTGTTCCGGGTCAAGATCAGCGAGTTCCGGAATTACACCTTGAAACCTGTCGGGCATGGTGGGCGGCCTGCGAGGAGCTCGTGTCGTTTTGTCGAGCCCCGAACAACCAGGCATTAATTAAGGTATTACTAATATAAACGGCCAAGCGCAGCCGGTCAAGCAATCCTCGAGTCGGCGGGGTCAGCCTGCCACGGCGCGGATAATCAGATAGAAAAAGACCGAAAGCAGTGCGCCGGCGGGAATCGTGATGACCCAGGACATGAAAATGGAGCCGACCGTCTGCAGGTTGATCGCGGCTATGCCTCGAGCCAGGCCAACACCCAGAATGGCGCCCACCACCGTATGCGTGGTGGAAATCGGTAACCCCGTACCCGAAGCCATGACGATGGTGGCCGCGGCGGCCAGGCCGGCTGCGAAGCCCCGGCTGGGCGTGAGCGTCGTAATGTTGCTCCCGACCGTGGCAATGACCCGATGGCCGTAGGTGGCCAGTCCAATGACGATCCCTGTACCCCCGAGGATCAGGATCCAGACCGGGACGACGGCTTCCTGGTTCACGCTGCCGCTGCCGGCAACGCTGACCACCGCAGCCACCGGACCGATGGCGTTGGCGACATCATTGGAGCCGTGTGCGAAAGCCATGGAGCAGGCCGTTACTACCATCAGTACGCCGAATATGCGCTCAACGGTGTAGTAGTGGAAATCGGTATCCTGCAGATCCGTATCGGGAATGCGCATGATGAATATGGTGCCGATGCCGGCAACGACACCCCCCATCGCGACCGCCAGCCCATAGGCATGAATCGGGTCAAGGTCGATACCGATGTGCTTGAGGCCCTTGAAGACGGTAACCAGGGTCATGAAGAACCCGGCCAGGAATATGTAGCCGGGGACGTAGCGTCGAGCCGCCTTGAGCGGATCGGATCGCTCCAGAACCAGTCGCTGGACACTGGTGAACAGCACCCATGCGATGAAGCCGGCCAGCATCGGGCTGATCACCCAGCTCATGACGATCCGTCCGACCTGGTCCCAGTGAACGGCGGAACTTCCGATGCCGATGGCGGCAAAGCCCACCACGGCACCGATGATGGTATGCGTCGTGGAGACCGGCCAGCCGCGGGCCGAGGCAATCATCAGCCACGTGCCTGCGGCGAGCAAGGCGGCCAGCATGCCGTAGACGAGCAACTCGGGCTGCCCCTGCAGCAGACTGGCATCGACGATGCCCTTTCGGATAGTGCTGGTGACGCCGCCGCCGGCCAGCACGGCGCCGGAGAATTCGAACACGGCCGCGATCAGGATCGCCTGCTTGATGGTGATGGCGCGCGAGCCTACCGAGGGCGCCATGGCATTGGCCACATCGTTTGCGCCGATGCCCCAGGCCATGAACAGGCCGAACAAAGCCGCCAGGAGGATATAGAAAATCGCCTGTTCCATGAGCTGCGTCTCTCGGGTCTATCGGGGGTTGGTTTAGCGAGCGATCATAAGGTGCAGGCGGCTGCCGACGCGTTGGGCCAGGTCGCCCAGGTCACCTGTCCGGTCGATGATCTTGTAGAGAAACATGACATCGATGGGGGGTAGGTCCTTCTCTACTTCGAACAGCTTGGCCCGAAACTGAACTTGCAGGTTGTCGCTGTCGTTTTCGATTTCGTCGAGCTTCTTGATCATGCCCATGACGAGATCGATCTCACTGCCGCTGAACCCCGTCTCGAATAACTCGTCGAGTTCATTCACCGTCTTGTGTGCCTGTTCCACGGCCTCGAGGCAGCGGTCGACGAAGTTCAGGTAAAGATCCTGGAGGGGAGCAGGGATGACCATTCGACGGCCGAGCATCAGGCCGGAGATGTCGCGGGCCTTGTTGGCAATGCGGTCCTGTACCGAGAGCATCTCCAGTACATCGGTTCGAGCCACCGGCATGAAAAGGCTGCGTGGGAGGTTAAGCCTCAGTTCGCGCTTGAGATCGTCGGCTTCGTGTTCGAGGTTGACGATGTTCTTGCGGATTTCGGCGGCTCTTTCCCAGTCCCCGGCCTGGGCCGCGCGCACGAAATCAGGCAGTTGCAGGGCGCATCCGGCCGCTTTCTCGATGTGTTTCTGGAGCGGGCGGACCGGCGACTGGCCGAATACCCTTGAAATATAACCGGTTGGATTCATTGGATTTTTGCCTTGATTTGCCCAAAGGAGAGCCAGCGGCGGCGATTGTAACAGTTTCGTGACGAAATCATGACCCTCTGTGATCGCGGTCAATTTTGCATTGTGTGACAGGAGTCTCAGTGCTTTGCTGGCATAATAAGTCGATGGATTCCTGAGTTTCCGGACATGGCGCAGGAAAAGGGACAGCCCGAATCAATCTGGACGCGCGAGATGATCGTCCACCCCTCCGACCTGGAGGTGGGCAACTTCGTCGTGCGCCTGGATATCCCCTGGATCGATACGCCCTTCCCGCTGCAGGGCGTGCTGATCGATTCGGAAGACACCAAGGTATGGTTCGAGGATCACTGCGAGTGGGTCGTCATCGACTTCGAACGCAGCGATACGCCCCAGCCTCCGACCCGACTGCTACCGAAATCCGGTAAGTCCAAGGATGACGACGAACCTGTCCGGCCGTCCACGGATCTTCGGGATCCCATCAATGCGCTACGCGGCGATCGCATCGACAAGGACAGCGTGGGCGTGGCGCTTCGCGCCTACAACATCCTCGACAGCCAGGCCCGGCAACTCATTCGGGGATTCGCCCAGAAGGGTACGGTGGAAATCAAGACGGCCGAGCGGGTGGTGGCCGAACTGGCCGGTTACCTCCAGCAGAATCTCGCAGCGATGGTCTGGCTGACCCGGATCAAGGAACGCGACGACTACACGGCACAGCATTCCATCAATTCCGCCATTCTGGCACTGGGACTGGCCCATGCCCTCGAGTGGCCGCCGGACCAGGTCGAGAGAGCGGGAATGGCTGCATTGCTTCATGACGTCGGCAACGTCGATATCGATGCATCCGTGCTCAACAAGCCCGATCTTCTCAATGAGCAGGAATATCGGCATGTCAAGACGCATACGGCGCGCGGGTACGAGTTGCTTGCAGGGCGTGACGAAGTCGACGAGGCCATCGCCCTGGCCGCGCTGGAACATCACGAACGAAGTGACGGCAAGGGTTACCCCCACGGCAAACAGTCGGGCGATATCAACCCCGTTTCGCGCCTGGTCTCGATCGTCGACGTCTACGATGCGGTGACGTCCCAGCGAAGCTACCGTCCCGCGCGGTCCCACCACGACGCCCTGGGTGTGCTCTGGCGAGCCCGCTTGCACAAGTTCGACCGGAAGATGGTCGAGACCTTCATCCACTTCCTGGGCTGGGTGGCCCCGGGTACGCTGGTGCGCCTGTCGAACGGGGAGCTGGCGATCGTCGAGGAAACCAACATCGTCCATGGCTTTTATCCGGTTGTGCGCAAGCTCATTCATGGTGGAGCGGGCTATCGGCCCGGGGAGCGGATCGACCTGGCCGAGCTGCGCGATGACGAGGGAAATCCGATGATTCATATCGAGGAAGTCCTCCCCGACGGGCTGCCCGGCGTCAATGTCAAGGCCATGCTGGTATCCGTTCTGGAGTGAGCTGTCTGGACAAGGCCTCCCCATCGGAAGTACAGTTCCCCGGCAGGGCCATGGCTAGAGCAAGGGGAATCTCATGCCAGAGTATCCCAACGGGTGGGCTTTCGAGAGCCGCGTCGATCCTTCCGAACTGCAGTTCGGACATTTTGTCACGCGTTTGGACATCCCCTGGTCGGAAACGGAGTTTCCCCTGAAGGGCGTTTTGATCGATTCAGCGGAGAAGAAGCGCTGGATGCAGGAAAACTGCGCCTGGGTGGTCATATCCCGGGAGCGCGGTCCCAGCCAATGGGTTCCCCCGAGACCATTGCCGGCTGCGCCTGGTTCGGATAGTCCCCGGCCCATAAGATCGCTTCGCTCGGGCAAGGGAAAGCCACTCAAGGGCGAGGTCAACGCCAAGACCCTCGAAAGGGCGCTTGAGATCCGCAATTCCCTGGACAGTCGCATTCAGGAGTTGGCGGAGCAGTTCCAGAAGGGCAGTGAGGTCGACGTGGATTCGGCCCAATCCGTAGTCTCCGAACTTGCCGAGGTTCTGGAGGAGCATGCGGCGGCTCTGGTCTGGCTGACGCGCATCAAGAATCGCGATGACTACACGGCCCAGCACTGTATCAATGCCTCGATCCTTTCGTTGGGGCTGGCCCATGCACTGAACTGGGAAGACAAAAAGATCGAATATGCCGGTCTGGCGGGGCTGCTCCACGACCTGGGCAAGCTGCGAATTGAATCTGAAATACTCAACAAGCCGGCCCGCTTGACGGCTGAAGAGTACGAGATCATCAAGACGCATACGACGATTGGATACCAGCTTCTTCATGAGGAAGGCGGTCTGCCGGACGCAGTGATCCAGGCCGTTTTGCACCACCATGAGCGTCCCGACGGTCTGGGGTATCCGCACGGTCTTGCCGGCGGCGCCATCCCGCCACTGGCGCGGCTGGTTGGTATCGTCGATGCCTATGATGCGATTACTTCCCGGCGCGTATACGATCCGGCACGTTCCCATCACGACGCTTTCAGCGTTCTCTGGAAGCAGCGGAATCAGCAGTTCGACGGGCCGATGGTCGAAGCGTTTACCCAGTACCTCGGCTGGGTGACACCGGGTACGCTGGTACGCTTGACCAGCGGGGATCTCGCACTCGTTCTGGAAGCGAGTGAAGGGCGCGGACTGTTGCCAATGGTTCGGTTGCTTGAAACCACCGACGCCGGCCACACATTGGGAGACACGCTCGACCTGGCCAGCCAGAGACCCGAGGTCGGAGATGCGCCCGTTCGCATTGCTGAAGTCCTTCCCGATGGTACTGAGGATGTGGACATCCATGAGCTCTCCAGGATTTTCGATTCTTCGCTGGACTTGGCTTGACCGGTCTTTCCGGTAAATAATCGGCGCATCGACTACGCCATCCACAATCAGAGGGAGTCTGGATGAGTCAGTTGGATCGATTTCGACGGCTGCTGGGAATGCGGCAGCCCGACGACCGTCGCCAAAGTCGACGCCTGCACGCGCGGCGCGGGATGCGGGTTCTAGTTGTCGACGATTCCCGTACGATCGTGGCCGCCCTCAGCCACATGCTGGGTCAGAACGGTTACGAAACGCGCAGTGCCGAAGATGCCGAGACGGCGCTGAAGCTGGCCGCAGATGATCCGCCGGACCTGATCTTTCTCGACATCGTGTTACCCGGCATGAGCGGATTCACCGCCTTGCGCAAGCTGCGTCGCAATCCTGCCACCGAGTCCGTGCCCGTCATCATGATCAGCGGCAACCCGCAGGCGGTCGAGGAGTTCTACCTCAAGAAGATCGGTGCCGACGGGTTCATGAAAAAACCGTTCGGGCGTTATGAAGTGTTCTCGCGCATCGAGCAGCTGGTTGGTGCCGGCGAGCTTCCCAGCCGTGGCGTCCGGGAGGAGCCCTCCCAGGTCGAATGAAACCTCGCACCGTCGGAATCGGATTGATCCACGTCAATCCGTGCTTTTGCACTCGCGACTAGACTGGGCTATCGCGCATAGTCGGAGGTTTCTCCATGAATCGCAAGCAATTGCTCGAGCGCCAAGATGAACTGGAACAGCGTCTGGGCGCCATTCGCCGGGATATCGGAGGCGGCCTGGATCGAGACCTGGAAGAACAGGCGCAGCAACTGGAGAACCAGGAGACGCTGATGGAGATCGCCCGGATCGCCGAGGCGGAGCTGGCCGAAGTCGAGCGTAAGCTTGCAGAGTTCGATTCATCGGGCGATTGAGCCAGAAATATGACAGTCACGCTGCAATGGCGTGACTTTTTAACTTATCTGTCATATTTCCGCCACATAATACCGCGTCGTCGATGGCGCGCTGCGCCATTCACGTTTCACTCAGATCAAGGCAGGTACCTCATTATGACCCGGATTGCTTTTTTTCATGGCGCAAGCGCAAGAGCGAGCGGCGTCTTTCAATCATGCCTGGCGCTGTTGGCGATCGCCTCCACCTGCGCCGTGCATGCCCAGGATGACCGCTGGGAATTCGGCGGTGATCTGCGCGCCGGTTTCTACGCTAGTGAACGCGACGCCCGAGACGGTAGCGATAGCAGCGACGAGAGCGTGCGCGGCCGCTTTCGACTGTTCGCCCAGCGCGAAATCTCCGACAATTGGCGCTTCCGGGGGCGCGTGGCGACCTGGGTCACGACCGATGGCAACGACTACTCGCTGGAATTTGATCGCTACCGCGCATCGGGCACGGGTACGCAACCCGGAGAGATCCACCTCGACGAGTTCTTCTTCCAGTGGGCCGATGATGCGCAACGTCACCAGGTTCGCGTCGGCCGCTTCCAGACCGGGTTCAAGCTTCCGGTCGTGCCCGACAAGAGCCTGGACCGCAATGATTCGTCCAATGTCGGTATCGGCTGGACCGACGGGGTGCACTGGATCAGCAAGCTCGGCGGTGGCTGGGAGAGCCATGTCATCGCCCAGCTGAACCATCGTCGGGGGACGGGCAATACCTTCCGCGGTCCGATCGATTTTTCCGACAGCGGCAGCCGCCTTGGCGCTTATCTCGGACTGCGCTCGACTGAATCCTGGGGGCCGGTTTCCATGCGCATGCTCACGCTGAACTGGATTCCCGATGCGCTGGCCACCCACGGCGTGGCCGACCCGCGAAGGGATGACTACCTGACGATGACGGCCAAGGCGGCGGCCGAATGGCCCGTGGGCGAAGCAGGAACACGTTTCGTGCTTGCGGGCGAGTATGGTCATGCCTTTGAAACACCGCGCGAAAGCGTAATGCTGGTCGGCACACCCGATGACGACGTGGGTGGCGATGGCTATCAGCTCAGCGCCAATCTGTTCGACATTCGCCCCGGCCACAACCTCGGGGTGGTCTATGGTCACGTAGAATCCGGCTGGCTGATCTCGAATGATTTTCGCAACAACAACGATCTCTACGAGATCCGTTACCAGCACCATTTCACCCAGCAATTGCGCGTCGATGTCCGCTTCCGCATCCGCGAGGAAATCGAGCGGCGTGTCGGCTCATCCGATCTGCAGGAGGATCGCGACCTCTACGTCCGGTTTACCTACAAGCTCTGAGCCCACAGAAAGCCATGGTCGTTCCCGCCGGTGGGCGGGGCGACCTTTTCTGCTACATTGACCGGCGTCTGATCCAGCGAATGGAATCTCAATGGTCGCGGCCACGCTCTTTGTCTACCTTGTCTTGCTTTTGACCATCGGCGTGTGGGCGCAGCGCAGGGTGGGCGATACGGCCGATTTCCACCTTGCCGGGCGTCGCATGGGCCCGGTCATCGCCGCGCTCAGCGCCTCGGCCAGTTCCTCCTCGGCCTGGACGCTACTCGGGGTCAGCGGCGCGGCCTATGCCTGGGGGCTGCAGGCACTGTGGCTGGTGCCGGCCGTCTGGTCGGGCTTTTTCATCAACTGGGTCTTCATTGCGCCGAAGCTGCAGCCGGCCAGCCACGACAACGGCGCTTTGACCCTGGTCGAGTTCCTCGGGCACGGCGCGGGCCCGGCCGACGAGCGCCGTATTCGCGCTTTCGGTGCGGCTATTATCCTTTTCTGCTTCACTTTTTACGTCGCGTCCCAGTTCCAGGCGGCGGGTACGGCCATAAGTACCGCCCTGACGGTCGACACGGCCGTGGCCATCGTCTCGGGTGCGGCCATTGTGATCGCTTACGTGTTTCTCGGCGGCTTCTGGGCCGCAAGCGTGACCGACGCCCTGCAGGGTTTGATGATGTTTTTCGTTGCGCTGGTCCTGCCCGTCGTGGCGCTGGTGGCCGTCGGTGGCCCCGTCGGCCTTCAAACCGGTTTGCAGGCATTGCAGGACCCGTCCCTGACAAGACTGGTCGACCAGCCGGGACTGTTGCTCTCGATGGTTTTCGTAGCGGGCCTGTTCGGTATCGGGCTCGGCTATCCCGGCCAGCCGCACGTCGTCAATCGTTTCATGGCCCTGCGCTCGCCTGGCGAAATTCGCTTCGCTCGCAATATCGCGCTGGCCTGGGCAGCGGTGATCTATGTCGGCATGGTGGTATTGGGCTGGTCCGGTCGTGTGCTGATGCCTGAACTGGCCGACGGCGAGTCCGTCCTGCTGGAGGTGGCCGTGGACCTGTTGCCGCCCGTCCTCGGTGGCCTGGTGGCCGGCGGGGTTCTGGCCGCGATCATGTCGACCTCCGACAGCCAGCTTCTCGTGGCCGGCTCCGCGGTCAGCCACGACCTGAGGCGCGGCCGGGTTTCGCTTTCCGTGGACCGCATCGTCATCGTCGTCCTGGGGATTGCGGCCGTGGCGTTGGCTCTTTGGTTTCCGGCCTCGATCTTCGATCGCGTGCTGTTTGCCTGGCAGGCTCTGGGTAACGCCTTCGGGCCGCTATTGGTGGTCATGCTGTTCGCCGGGCACGTCCGGCCGGGTTACCGCCTGGCGGCCATGCTGGTCGGCTTTGTCATGACGGTTACGATCAGCTTCTTTCCGCAGGCGCCCGGCAATGCCGTCGAGCGGCTGGTGCCCTTGTTCATTGCCCTGGCCATCGCTTTAGCCGGCGTGCAACAGCAACCGCTTGAAGGCGGCCAGCGCCGGAAATGAGCGAATGGATTGGATGGGCCCTGTTGCCGGTTTTCGGCATCCACCTGATTGCCTTCGGTCTGCTGTGGCTGCGACGTCGCCAGGCTTACTACATTGCCCTGGTCGTCACCTTTTCCCTGCTGAGCGCTTCGGTGGCGCTGAAGTTGTGGGGTGGGGCGCCGGTGATCGCGAATCAGCCGCTGGATCAGTGGTTGCGGTACGGCGCCTGGGCGGCGGCCTCGGTGTCGATCAGCTGGGCGCTGGTGCGTTTGCTTCAGCGTCGTCAGGCCGGACGACAGAACTGCTCGTAGAGCGTGGCCATTACGGCCCTGACCTCGCCGCTGGCCAGGGAGTAGTAGATCACCTGCTGGTCCCGTCGGGTTCGGACCAGACCGGCGTTGCGCAGTACCGCCAGGTGCTGCGATAAGGCCGACTGGCTCAGGGGCAGGTGGCTGTTGAGCTCGCTGACCGAGAGTTCCGAATCGAGCAGATGGCAAAGGATCATCAGGCGGTGCGGGTTGGCCATCAGCTTGAGAAAGCCGGCCGCATGCTCGGCATGCTGCGCCATATCCTGCGGCGAGGGCATCTCGAACCGCGGGGACTGGCTGTTCTGAAGTGTAGTAGCGGTAGCCATAGCGGGTAATTATTGCCCAAAAGGGGGCTCTTTCGCAAAAGGATTTTTGATTCTCGCGCCACAGGCACCCGCAGAAATCGCCCTGACCT
The DNA here is from genome assembly GCF_042310375.1 of Wenzhouxiangella psychrophila. Classification (NCBI taxonomy): domain Bacteria; kingdom Pseudomonadati; phylum Pseudomonadota; class Gammaproteobacteria; order Chromatiales; family Wenzhouxiangellaceae; genus Wenzhouxiangella; species Wenzhouxiangella psychrophila. The sequence goes on from NZ_JBHJMQ010000007.1 coordinate 118,687, forward strand.
CCACCCTTTGGCCCGTCGCGCGTCGACGGGCTACAATGGGCAGTTCCCGTTCAATCGTGAATTCACGCCATGAGCCAGACTGCCGAATCGCTTTCGAGCACGCCCAGTACAGACGCCGACCTTCCGCTGCGAGTGGTCACGGCCGCCAGCCTGTTCGACGGTCATGATGCCGCCATCAACCTGATGCGTCGCCTGATCCAGGCCGAGGGTTGCGAGGTCGTCCACCTGGGGCACAACCGGGCGGTGGCCGAGGTCGTGCGTTCGGCCATCTGCGAGGACGCCGATGCCATCGCCGTGAGCTCCTACCAGGGCGGGCACCTGGAATACTTCAAGTACATGGTCGACATGCTTGACGAGCTTGGAGCCGGTCATATCAAGGTCTTCGGCGGCGGCGGCGGCACGATTACGCCCGATGAGATCCGCGAACTCGAGGAGTACGGCGTGACCCGCATCTATCACCCCGAGGACGGGATGAAGATGGGGCTCAAGGAGATGATCGCCGACCTGGTGGAGCGCACCCGCCAGGGACGCGCGCGGCGAAGGTCGGAAGACGGGAGCCAGCAGTCACAGGAAGGCGACGCCGCCGTCGCCGGCAAGCTTTCGGCCATCGAGAACGGAAGCATTTCCGAGCACGAGCTGGCGCAACTGCGCAAGGCCGCGGAATCAGCCAACGGCGTTCCGGTCGTCGGTCTGACCGGCACCGGCGGGGCCGGCAAGTCCTCGGTCACGGATGAGCTGCTCAATCGGTTTTTGCAGTACTTCCCCGAGATGCGCATCGCGGTGCTGGCCGTCGACCCCACGCGCCGGCGAACGGGCGGGGCACTGCTGGGCGATCGTATTCGCATGAATTCGCTTCGCTCCGAGCGCGTGTTCATGCGCTCCATGGCCACGCGCCGGCAGCACCTGGCAACATCGGAAGTGGTGGCCGATGCGCTGGCCCTACTGCGCACCAGCGACTTCGATCTGGTGATTCTGGAAACGGCTGGCATCGGCCAGTCGGATTCCGAGGTCGTCGACCTGGTGGATTTTCCGGCGTATGTCATGACATCCGATTTCGGCGCGGCCAGCCAGCTCGAGAAAATCGACATGCTGGACTTCGCCGAACTGGTGGCTCTCAACAAATTCGATCGCCAGGGTTCGCAGGACGCGCTCAGGGACGTGCGCAAGCAGTGGAAGCGCAATCGCCTGGCCTTCGACCTGGCCGACGAGGACGTGCCGGTCTACCCGACCATTGCCAGCCAGTTCAACGATCCTGGCGTGACCTGGATGTTCATGAACCTCTGCCGCCTCTTGCGGCAAAGCGGTGATACGGAGGGAGACGAACCGAAGCAGTCATTCGGAACCGAGCGGTGCGACTTCAGGCCCGACGTGGAGCTGGCCGAGAAGGAGCCGAAGCCTTCCGTCCTGATCGACGGCAGGCGGGTTCGCTACCTGGCCGAGATTGCCGAGCAGGGCAGGACGCTCAATGAAAAGATCCTGCAGTGGGCCGAGGAGGCCCGCCGCGCCCAGCACTATTACGAAGTCCTGCGGGAACTTGAAGTCATTGACCTTCCGGCGCCGTTGAAACTCCCCGATGCCGACCTGAAATCCGGGGGTACCGAGTCTGATGATGCCCGCCTTGCCTCTACGCTGCTTCAACGTTATGCCGAGGCCGTTAAGGCTCTCCCCGAGGAGGGGCGTGAGTTGCTGCGGCAATGGCCGGATCTGAAAGCCGCTGTCGAGGCTGACGAATTCAGTTACGAAGTACGCGGCAAGAAGATCAGCGGCTCGAATTACCGCGAGTCGCTGTCGAAGCTGCAGATTCCCAAGATCGCCCCGCCCCAGACCTCCGACTGGGGCGATCAGCTGGTGTTCCTGATGAAGGAGCACCTGCCCGGGCACTATCCTTATACCGGCGGTGTCTACCCCTACCGGCGTACCAACGAAGATCCGATCCGGATGTTCGCCGGTGAGGGCACACCCGAGCGGACCAACCGTCGTTTTCACTATGTCTCGGAGGGCCAGCCGGCCAAGCGCCTGTCGACCGCCTTCGACTCGGTGACCCTCTACGGCGAGGATCCGGCCGAGCGGCCCGACATCTACGGCAAGGTGGGCAATTCGGGCGTGTCGATCGCCACGCTCGACGACATGAAGAAACTCTACTCTGGTTTCGATCTGGCCGACCCGGCTACCTCGGTGTCGATGACCATCAACGGCCCGGCGCCGATGATCATGGCCATGTTCATGAACACTGCCGTCGACCAGCAGGTCGAAAAACACCTCAAGGAAAACGGCCAGTGGGACACCGCGCAGAAGAAGCGAGCCGAACTGCTCGGCGACGATGCACCGGAATATACCGGTGAGTTGCCGAAGAGCAATGACGGCCTGGGGCTGGGCACGCTCGGCGTGACCGGCGACCAACTGGTCGACGCAGAGACCTACGAAAAGATCAAGGCCGAAACACTCAAGGTCGTGCGTGGCACCGTCCAGGCCGACATCCTCAAGGAGGACCAGGCCCAGAACACCTGCATCTTTTCGACCGAGTTCGCCCTGCACATGATGGGCGACATCCAGCAGTACTTCATCGACAAGGGTGTCAGGAACTTCTACTCGGTTTCCATCTCTGGTTATCACATCGCCGAGGCCGGGGCGAACCCGATCAGCCAGCTCGCCTTCACTCTGTCGAACGGATTCACCATCGTCGAGTATTACCTGGCGCGGGGTATGGACATCAATGAGTTCGCCCCGAACCTGTCGTTCTTCTTCTCCAACGGCATGGACCCCGAGTATTCGGTTATCGGTCGTGTGGCGCGGCGTATCTGGGCGCGGGCCATGCGCGAGCGCTACGGTGCCAACAAGCGTTCGCAGATGCTCAAGTACCACATCCAGACCTCGGGCCGCTCGCTGCATGCCCAGGAGATCCAGTTCAACGACATCCGGACCACCCTGCAGGCACTCTATGCCATTTTCGACAACTGCAACAGCCTGCATACCAACGCCTACGACGAGGCGATCACCACGCCGACCGAGGAGTCGGTGCGAAGAGCGGTGGCCATCCAGATGATCATCAACAAGGAACTGGGTCTCAACTACAACGAAAACCCTTTCCAGGGCAGCTACATCATCGACCAGCTCACCGACCTGGTCGAGGACGCCGTCTACGGCGAGTTCGAGCGCATCTCCGAGCGTGGCGGCGTGCTGGGTGCGATGGACACCATGTACCAGCGCGGCAAGATCCAGGAAGAGTCGCTCTACTACGAGCACAAGAAGCACGACGGTTCGCTGCCGCTGGTCGGCGTCAACACATTCCTGCCGACCGAGGGTGGTGAACAGGAAGGTGGCGAGATCGAGCTGGCGCGCTCTACAGCTGAGGAAAAACAGCAGCAGGTGCGCAATGTCCACGCCTTCAATCGGCGCAACGAGTCGCGCTCGCAAGAGGCACTGAATAAGCTTCAGGCCGTCGCGCGCGAGCGGGGCAACACTTTCGAGGCACTGATGGAGGCGGTCAAGTGCTGCTCGCTGGGCGAGATTTCGCACGCCCTGTATGAAGTCGGCGGCGAATATCGCCGCAATATGTAAGCCGGCCCGGCGCGGTCGGCAAGGGACCGCGCCTTGATTCCCCCGGGGATTTCTGGTCAACTCCCCGGGTCAAGCAGAGCCCAATCAGACCTATAAAAGAGGATTCAATTGATGTCCCAGAATAACGAGGGGAGCCCGGCCGTGCCGGGTCAGCGCCAGTTCTTCGGCCATCCGGCCGGTCTCGGAACACTGTTCTTCACCGAGCTGTGGGAGCGCTTCAGCTACTACGGCATGCGTGCCCTGCTGGTGCTGTTCATGACCGCCGCCGTGCTTGAAGGCGGCCTGGGAATGGACGATCCGACGGCTGCGGCCATCTACGGCCTCTATACCGCCGGTGTCTACCTGGCCGCGCTGCCGGGCGGCTGGCTGGCCGACCGCATCTTCGGTCAGCAGAACGCCATCTGGTATGGCGGCATCATCATCGCCGCCGGCCATATCGTGTTGTCCCTGCCGGGCTTCGGCGTCATGGAAGAGTCCTACGGGTTCTTTCTTGGCCTGATCCTGATCGTGGTCGGTACCGGCCTGCTCAAACCCAATATTTCCAGCTGCGTGGGCGAGTTATATCCGGAAGGTGGGGCTCGCCGCGATGCCGGCTACGTGATCTACTACATGGGTATCAACGTTGGCGCCGCGCTCGGCCCGTTCATCTGCGGCCTGCTTCGCATCAACATGGGCTGGCACTGGGGTTTCGCCGCCGCCGCGGTGGGCATGATTGCCGGCCTGATTGTCTACCGCATCACCCAGAAGCACCTGGGTGAATTCGGCAAGGAGCCACATCCCACGCCGGCCCACAAGCAGGCGCAGACGAAGTACATGGCCTGGGCGATTTACGCGGGTACGGCACTTTTGTTCCTCGTCGCCTTCCTGGCCCTGGGTGGGGCGGTCGAAGTGAACGCTCAAATGCTGGCGGAGTACAGCGTCTTCGTCATTGTCGGCGTCGCCGTGCTGTTCTTTGCCCGCGTACTGCTCGACAAGGATCTGACCGGGCTGGAGCGACGGCGTACCATCGTGCTGGTGGCACTGTTTATAGGGGCAGCGTTGTTCTGGGCCGGCTTCGAGCAGGCCGGCTCTTCGCTCAACCTGTTCGCCGAGCGCTACACGGCGCGAGAGATGCTGGGCATCCTGATACCAGCCGAAGCCTTCCAGTCGCTCAACCCGGTCTACATCCTGATCTTCGCGCCCTTCTTCTCGGCGCTTTGGATCAACCTGGGCCGGCGCAATCTCGATCCGTCGATTCCGATGAAGTTCGCGCTCGGTTTCGCACAGCTTGGCCTTGGTTTCGGTTTCATGTGGATTGCCGCCTCGCTGATCCAGGACGGCGACCAGGTACTGCCGACCTGGTTGTTGCTGACTTACCTGTTCCATACTACCGGCGAGCTGTGCGTCAGCCCGATCGGCCTGTCGGCCACCTCCAAGCTGGCGCCGCGCCAGTACTACAGCCAGATGATGGGCATGTGGTTCTTCGGTGCGGCACTGGGCAACCTGTTGGCGGGACTGCTGGCCGGTTCGTTCAGCGGTGATCGCGTCTCCGAGTTCCCCGAACTCTATCGCAATGTTGTTATCTTCTGCGGTGTGGTGACCATCGGCTTCCTGATCGCGACGCCTTTCCTCAAGAGAATGGCAGCACTCGACCAGCCAACTGACGACCTCACGCGTGAGGACGAACCGGGCGCCTACGAAGGCGGCGGCCCGAAACAGCCTCGAGATTGATCGGGGATGGAGTAAGGACGAAAAGCGGGCGCCTCTGGCGCCCGTTTCTTTTTTGGCGTAGGTGTTCGAAATCTCAAATCCGAAGCACCAAATAGCAAACAAAATTGAATGTTCGAAATTCGAATGCTCGAAACATTCAGGTGCCGAGCGCTCCCCCGCAGCTTGAACCCTGGCCGGCGGTGCAGCCGTAGCAGTGGTCGGCGATGCCGATGCGGCGCGGCAGGTCGCCGTGCTGGAGCAGGTCGTCGAGGTGGGTGGCTTGCGATTTGCCCTCGAGCGGTAGCCCGAGCATCTGGTTGAAATCGCAGTCGTAGAGGTAGCCGCGGTAGTCGACGCTGAGCAGGTTGCGGCACATTACGCCGTTCAGGTTCTCGCGCTTGTAAGCGTTCTTGAGCAGGGTCATGTAGTCGCCGAACTCGCCCTTGCTGAGCAGGATGGCGCCGAAGCGCTTGATCGGCATGTTGGTGATCGTGAACAGCTGGTTGAACTCGATGCCGAACTCGTCGGCGAGCAGTTGCTTGTAGTCACCCTCCAGGGCTTCCTGCGGCGGCGGCAGGGAGGCGCCGAGCGGGTTGTAGACCAGGTTCAGGGTGCGGCCGGTCTTTGGCTTGCCGTAGCCGAGTTCGTTGAGTTGCTGCAGGGCCGATATCGAGGACTCGAACACGCCGTTGCCGCGCTGGGCATCGACGTTGTCTTTCGAGTAGCAGGGCAGGGAGGCAACGACCTCGATGTCGTGTTCGGCGAGGAAAGGCCCGACCCAGTCGTAGCCGGGCTCGTTCATGATCGTGGGGTTGAGCCGGTCGATGACGTGCAGCCCCCTATCTTTCGCTTGCTCGACCAGCCAGCGAAAGTGCGTGTTCATCTCCGGCGAGCCGCCGGTCAGATCGAGGGTCTTCGCGCCGAAACGATCGGCTACCGCCAGCGCCGAGGCCATCGTGGCCCGGTCCATGAGTTCCTTTCGATTGGGCCCGGCATTGACGTGGCAGTGGAGGCAGGCGAGATTGCACAGATAGCCCAGGTTCATCTGCAGCGTGTCCAGGCGTTCTCGGGCGATGGCCGGAAAGTCGGTCTTTTGCAGCAGCGGCCAGGCGTCACGCATCGTCTTTCTCCGTTTGTCTGTCCGTGTCGGTACGCGAGCGAAATGGATTGATCAGCAGTTGCAAAAGGGTCTGTTCCCGTTTCGAGCGAAAGCGATCGAGCCCGATGGGCATGCTGCGCTCGTCCTCGCGGGGCGCCGGCGTGTAGCTGCCGAACAGGCGGTCCCAGATCGACAGGTGGAAGCCGTAGTTGCTGTCGGTTTCGGGCCGCCAGGTCGAATGGTGAATGCGGTGCATGGACGGGGTGACGATCAGCCAGCGCAGGCGTCGGTCGAGCGCCGGCGGAAAGCGGAAATCCGCGTGAGTGAACAGCGATCCGGCCGAGAGCAGAATCTCGAAAACCAGCACGGCGGCCGGGTGCGGGGCCAGCAGCCACACCAGCCCCAGCTTGATCCCCATCGACAGGGTCGTCTCGAACGGGTGGAAGCGAACCCCGGTCGTGACGTCGAAACCGGTGTCGGCGTGATGGACGCGGTGCATGCGCCATAGAACCGGAACGATGTGCAGGAGGCGGTGCTGCCAGTAGATCGCGACATCCAGGACCACAACGGCGGTGAGAAATTCGAGCCAGGTGGGCCAGGCCAGCCAGCCGTAGAGCCCGCCGCCGTGCATGTGCATGGCGAAGGCCACGGCCAGCACGGGAAAGGCCAGGCGCAGCACCAGGGTGTCAATCACGACCAGCAGGGCATTGGTTAGTTGCCGCATCGACCAGCGTCCATCGCCGCGAGCCGGCCACAGGCGCTGGATGATCAGCAGCAGGGCCAGGGTGGCCAGAAAGATGGTGACTCGGATGATGGGTTCGTTTGGCATGCCGGTGGTCGGTGGTCAGTAGTCAGGTTTCAGGAGTCAGGATTCAGGTTTCAGGTTTCAGGATTCAGGATTCAGGATTCAGGATTCAGGATTCAGGATTCAGGATTCAGGATTCAGGATTCAGGATTCAGGATTCAGGATTCAGGATTCAGGATTCAGGCGATGGCGATGGCGATGGCGATGGCGATGGCGATGGCGATGGCGATGGCGATGGCGATGGCGATGGCGATGGCGATGGCGATGGCGATGGCCTACGGACCACAGACAACAGACCACAGATTACAGATTACAGAACACGGACCGCGGACTGTCGTCCTTCGAGCAATTCCAGCAGAGCCAATTGCGACGGTAAAGGCCGGTGCAGGCGTTTTAGCTCTGCGGCGACTCGAGCCATGTCCTCGGCCGTGTCAAGGTCGCTGAGCATGGGCAGTTCCAGCCATTCGGTCTCGTCTCCGATGGATTCCCGGAATCTTTGCAGCGTATCAGGCCGGCTGTAAGGAACGCGTGTCCATCGTTCCAGGGGCGGAACGTGGTTGGCGCCGAAAGTCCAGAAACCGCCGTCGCGCGCGGGGCCGCATGCGTTTAGCGGTGGATCGCAGGACAGCCAACTACACGCGCGTCGGAGCAGAGCAGCGTCGATCTGCGGGGCGTCGGCGCCCAGAAGCAGGCCGCTGCCGTGTCGCTCAACCAGCGCCGCCAGCACCCGCTGCATTCGCTCGCCAAGGCCGCCCGGGCCCTGTGCGATATGGGCCAAACCCGGCCAGTGGGCGGCAGCCTGCCGCTCGGGCTCGGCGATCGCCCAGTAGACGTTCGGGCTCGCCTGGCCTACGACTTCCGCGACCGTGGCGGCACACTCCAGATAAAGCGCCTCGGCCTGCTCCGTGCCCAGTGTCCTGGCCAGGCGGGTCTTGACCGGCGACAGGCCCGGCGTCTTGACGAAGATCGCGATCGCGGTCATGAAGATCCGGCCCCGATCCTGGCGCGCGCGTTCCGAATCAGCCGGCAGGCGGCGACCTGGTGCTGCCAGCTGGTACGCAGCCAGCCGCGTTCGGCGTAACGCCGCGCGCTGGTGGCTACACGCAGCCCCATGGGTCGGACCGACATGCCTGCGGCGCGCGCCCTCACGATGAAGTCCAGGTCCTCGCCGCGTTCGATGTCTTCCCGGAATCCGCCCAGGCACCGCCACGATTCTGATCTGATGCACAACCCCTGGTCACCGTAGGGCAAGCCGAACAGGCGCGAGCGCAGGTTGGCGCCGACGGCGTTGAGCCGCGTGAGCGCCGGGCCGTCGGGCTGGAACTGCAACCAGCCGTAGCCGATCGCGTCGGGCTCGCTGCGAATGAAGGCGAGCGTTCGCTCGATGGCGTCGGGCTCGGGCAGGCTGTCGGCGTGCAGGAACCACAGCCAGCTGGCGTCAGCCGCTTCGGCACCCGCGTTGAGCTGCCGGCCACGGCCGGCCGGGCCAAGCAGCGTCACGGCATCGCGAGGCAACGCATGCGCCGGTTCGGCGACGGCGCTGACAATCAGCGCACAATCGGCCGGGCGCCCGTCGAGCGCGCGGTACAGGCCGGGGGCGAGGCGGTCCCCCGGTCCGACCGGCACGACGATGCTTAGCAGCGAACCGGACATTGGCTTCAGCGGTGCAGTTCGCCCTCGCGCTCGGGCTGGTAGACAATCTTGTCGACTCGCACATGCATGGTGCCGCCGCCGGGACGCGGCCAGTCGATGCCCTTGCCCTCCTGCATGCCGAGCAAGGCGCTGCCAACCGGCGCCATCACCGAAATCTGCTGCTCTGAATCGGTCAGCTTGGCCGGGTAGACCAGAGTCTTGGTGTATTCATGATCGTCGACCGAGAAGCCCACCGTCGAGTTCATGGTCACGGCGTCGGCCGGCATTTCGGTCGGTTCGGCCAACTTGCCCCGGGCCAGTTCGGCCTCGAGTTCCGCCATGCCGGGGAAGGCGTTGGCCGGCAGGTCGTCGAGCAGTTGCTCGAGTCGGTGTAGATCCATCGAAGAGATGGTGATGGGAGGTCTGCTCGTCATGATTCCTGTCCTGAGGCTTCTGAATGCACGAAAGGCCAGCACCGTCACTGCGACGGCCGCCGGCCCTTCCTGTCAGCTCAGTGTACTCCTTTCCAATCGCGAATGACCGCCCTGCGTCAGTGTCCACGGCGCCATGCGAAAAAGCGCTCGGCCCAGCGCAAAGCGGTTTCGGGCTGATGCGCCTTCTTCCATTCCCCGGCAGCGAACTTGTTGGCCTCCGAGAAGGTCGGGTAGACGTGGATGGTGCCGAGCAGCTTGTTCAGGCCCAGGCCGTGTTTCATGGCGAGCACGAACTCCGGCAACATCTCGCCCGCATGGGCACCGACGATGGTCGCACCCAGGATGCGATCCTTGCCCGGTTCGGTCAGTACCTTGACGTGGCCGTAGTCGGCGCTGTCGGCGATGGCCCGGTCGAGGTCGTCGAGGCCATAGGTGGTGACCTCGAAATCGATATCCTGCTCGCGGGCCTCGTCTTCGCTCAATCCCACGCGGGCGACTTCCGGGTCGGTGAAGGTGACCCAGGGAATCACGCGGTAATCGGTGCTGAACGACCAGAGCGGACTGATCAAAGCGTTGACCGCCGCCGACCAGGCCTGGTGCGCGGCCACGTGCGTGAACTGGTAGGGCCCGGCGGCATCGCCGCAGACATAGATGTTGGGGAAGTTGGTGCGCTGGAAGCCGTCGACATCGATGCGTCCGCCGTCGTTCAGTCGAACGCCGATATCCTCGAGTCCGTAGCCGGCCGTGCGCGTCTTTCGTCCGAGGGCGATCAGCAGGTGGGAGAATCCGAAGGCGACCTCCTCGCCATCGTGTTCGCAGACCAGACGTTTGCGGCCATTTTCATCGGCCTCGACGCGCAGCGCCTTGTGGCTGGTGGCGACGGTCACGCCGTCGTGATCAAGGTGTTCGGCCAGCAGTTCACCGGCCTCGGCATCTTCGCGCGGCAGCAGGCGATCGGCCATTTCCACGACCGTGACTTTCGAGCCCAGGCGGGCGAATGCCTGGGTCAGCTCCGAGCCGATCGGGCCGCCGCCGAGTACCACCAGGCGTTCGGGCAGCTGATCGAGGTCCCAGAGGGTGTCGCTGGTGAGGTAGTCGAATTGGTCGAGACCATCAATCGGCGGCACCAGCGGCTCGGCGCCGGTTGCCAGCACGATCGATTTCGCGCTGATGCGCTTGCCGCCGGCCTCGACTTCCCAGGGTGAGACCAGCTTCGCCTCGGCTTCGATCACGTCCACACCCATGGCCCGGTAGCGCTCCGGGGAGTCGTGTGGCTCGATTTTGCGGATTACCTCGCTGACGCGCGCCATCACCTCGCCGAAGTCGAGTTCGGCCTGCATGCGACGAATGCCATAGCGTTGGCTGTCGCGCGCCTCGGCCATGCCGCGCGCGGTTCGGATCAGGGCCTTGGAGGGAACGCAGCCGGTGTTGAGGCAATCCCCGCCCATGCGGTTCTTCTCGATCAGCGCCACTTTGGCCTTCACTGCCGCGCCGATGTAGGCCGAGACGAGGCCGGCCGAACCGGCACCGATAACGATCAGGTTGTAGTCGTAGTGCTTCGGCTTGCGATAGCCGGCGTAGACCTTGCGCGCCTGGAGGAACCGCAGAACCAGCCGCAGGATCAGCGGCAGCAGTCCCAGCAACACGAATGCGCCGATCAGGCCTGGCGAGAGCACATCGCCAACCGAGTCGACCTGTGCGAGCTGGGTACCGGCGTTGACGTAGACGACTGTGGCTGGAAGCATGCCGAGCTGGCTGACCCAGTAGTAGGTCCATGTCCGGATCGGCGTGAGTGCCATGACCAGGTTGATGACCCAAAAGGGAAACACGGGTACCAGCCTGAGGGCCAGCAGATAGAACGCGCCGTCTTTCTCGATCCCTTCGTTGATCTTGGCAAGCCGCTTGCTGAATCGTTTCTGGATGGCGTCCTTGAACAAGAAGCGCGCCGCCAGGAATACCAGTGTGGCGCCGATGGTGCTGGCGAACGATACCGCGATAGTGCCCGTGACCACGCCAAACAGGGCGCCGCCGGCAAGCGTGAGGACGGCCGCGCCGGGGACGGACAGGGCGGCCATGACGATGTATATCGCCATGTAGATTCCCAGGGCCAGCAGGAGATGGTCCTGCGTCCAGGCGAGCAGGGAATCGCGCTGTTGACGCAGTGTGTCGAGATTCAGGTGCTGCTGGAGATCGAGCGCGAAAAAGGCCACGATGGCGGCGAGAAAGGCAGTCGCCACGGCCACTCGCAAGACGAGTCTGGAGTTCATTCGAAAATGCCCGCTTGTGAATTCATGGGGCCAGCATAACCGCTGCGGTGTCGCGGCCCCATAAGGGGTTTTACCCAGGTTTCATGCCGGCAGTCGCGCGCTCGATACCGGCGAGATCCCGGTGCGACTGAACCGCTGCAAATCCCGTCCGCTCGAGCAGTAAGCGCACCGCTTCGGCCTGGTCATAACCGTGTTCGATCAGCAACCAGCCGCCTCCTTGAAGACGACCCCATGACTCGGGCACGAGCCGGCGGATGATATACAGGCCGTCCGGACCGGCGGCCAGCGCCCGACGCGGCTCGAATCGAACGTCGCCGAGCTCCAGGTGAGGATCTTCCTCGGCAACGTAGGGCGGGTTGGAGACGATGAGTTCGAAGAGACGCTCCTCGACCGGCTCGAAGAGATCGCCGCAGATCAGTTCGACGGGGTCGAGACCCAGCTGATCTCGATTTCTAGCGGCAATCGCCAGCGCCTCGGCCGAGATGTCGGTCGCCGTGATTTGCCAGTCGGGACGTTCGGCCGCCAGCGTAAGGGCAACGCAGCCCGAGCCGGTGCCGACGTCAACGGCCCGAGCCGATTCCGGCAAGGGCAGGTTCAAGGCGATATCGATCAGCAATTCGGTCTCCGGGCGGGGGATCAGTACCCCCTCGCCGATCTGGAACGGGCGACCGTAGAACTCGCGCCTTTCCAGCAGATAGGCCACCGGCCAGCCTTCCAGGCGCTGCCGAAACAGGTCCCGGCAGATACGCCACTGGTCGGCTGCGATGGGTTCGTCGGCATGAGCATACAGCCATGCTCGTTCGCGACCGACCGCGTGCGCCAGCAGCAACTCGGCCTCCAGGCGCTGACCGAGAAGAGTTGCCGCAGTGCCCAGCGCCGCACCGACCGTCGTCGGTACACCAGCCTCGGTAGATGTGGTCGATTGCATCAGGCTTGTTCTCTCGCTTCGTGACTGCTCTCTCAAAAATGCTTGCCAGCGGACTTGTAAGGCTCCTTGCCTTACCGGATGATAGCGATATTGTCCCAAGGGGTGGGAGTAAAACGACAATGCCAAGGTGCGATCAAAGGCATGATCGGGGGATCGTGGCGACTGCCGGCAAGGGGCGGGCTTCGCAGTTGGGCCATTGGTCGCTATGCCGTTATGCGTATTTGCTCTTCGCCATTCTTTTTCTGCTGCCCGTATTTGCATGGTCGGGGCAGCTCAATGTTCGTCACTACGATACCCGTGACGGGATCCCTCAGATTCAGATCAGCAGCGTTCACCAGGATCAGCGCGGATACCTCTGGATCGGGACATACGGTGGCCTGGCACGCTATAACGGCCACCGATTCGACGTATTCGGCACCGAGTCCGGGCTTTCCACCAACTACATTACTGTAGTCGACTCCGATGCCGCCGGCATCGTTTGGATCGGTACCGCTCACGGCCTTTGCCAGCGTCAGACAGATCGCTTCCGCTGTTTCAACCCGCTCGGCATCAGCCACCTGATGGTCAACGATCTGCAGATCAAGGGTCGTGATATCTGGGTGGCGGCCGACGAAGGGCTGTTCATACTGAAAGAGAATGTCCTTGAGCCGGTCGAGTATTGGCCGAAGTCCGGTGAGGGTGCGAATGTACATGCTTTGGCGCTCGATGGGGCAGGGCGCTTGTGGATCGCTGCGCAGTCGGGGTTGTTCAGCCAGGGAACGGCCGGTATCGAAGCGCATCCCATGCCGGGTGACACGCCGGCCGTCCAGGCGCTCGAATTCCACGACGGCGAACTCTGGATCGGTAGCGAGGGGAGCCTCTGGCACCGCGATGCCGCAGGCGGTGTGTTCTCGGAGTATGTTCTACCGATTCCTGCCGGCACAAGAATCAACGACATCATGTTTGATGCCGACGGCACGCTCTGGGCAGCCACGCCGGAAGGCGTGATTCGCGATGGTGTCGACGGTCCGGAACGCCTGACTACACGCGAAGGGCTGTCCAACAACCGAACGTTATCGCTGGAGCGGGACCGGGAGGGCCTTGTCTGGATTGGTACCGACCAGGGGCTTATCAAGGTGCTGCCCGGTCCATTCGAGGGATTCACGACTGAAAACGGAGTACTGGCCTCTTTCGTAAGAACCATCAATCAGGATGATCGTGGGCGACTTTGGCTGGGCACGCGTGAAGGCCTCCAGATTGTCGAGAAGCATGAGGGACGCTGGCGTTTCGATCAGTCGAAAAACATCCTTCGTTCCGATGGCCTGCCCGACAACCAGATCTATCACATCGCCTTTTCCGGGCCCGACGCGGCCTGGATCGCGACGGCGCAGGGAGTGGCGCGCTGGCATCGGGCGCAGGGAGTGACTGACATCATCAATATCGACGGTGGGTTGCCGGATGAGGAAGTTCATTCTCTGCTGATCGATCGTGATGACCGCCTGTGGATCGGTAGCACTCGCGGTGTCCGCTGGCTTGAAAACGGTGAACTGGAGACCCCGGCGAATGAGACCCTGGCGCACGCTTTTGCTCTTCGTATACGCCAGGACGCGGCCGGGCGACTGTGGTTTGCGACCCTTCGGGACGGGCTGCTGATTCTCGAACCTGATGGTTCGCTGAGTTCCTATCAGGCTGTCGATGGTCTGACCGATGAGATGCTCTGGGATTTATGTCCGTCAGCGGATGGCTCGATGTGGGTCGGGAGCAATGGCGACGGTATCTTCCGGGTCTGGCCCGATGGCCGCATCGAGCAATTCACGACCGGCGATGGCCTGGCCGATGATTCCGTCTGGCAAGTGCTCGAGGACGATCAGGAACGTCTGTGGGCCTACACCAACCGCGGCCTGTCACGTCTGGAGGACGGCGAGTTCGTCAATTACTCGGAGCGCGACGGCTTGCTGCATCTCGAGGGTGGTGCAACCGGTGCCTTTCAGAGTGGTGACGGCATGCTTTGGTTCGCTTCGGCTGACGGCCTGATGCGCTACGATTCCGAGCGTGAGTACCATAACCTGCTGGCTCCTCCGGTTTTCATCGAATCGGTCAGCCTCGGACGCGAATCCGTAGAGCACGGGAAGCGTATTCCTTACCGGTCGGGCAGCCTTTCCATTCGTTATGCCGGCCTGAGCTTCCAGGATGAACGGGCCGTTCGTTTTCGCTATCGCCTGATTGGTGGCGGAGGTCAGTGGTCGGAGCCGACCGACGACAACCAGGTTACGCTGGCCAACCTGGGTCACGGCGACTACCGCTTTGAAGTCCTTGCCCGGAACCCTGATGGGGTCTGGAGCGAACGCCCGGCCCACTTTTCTTTTTCAGTCGCCGCGCCTTTCTGGGCCACGAGTTGGTTCATCCTGCTGTGCGGCCTGACCCTCGGTTTATTGGTCTGGGTCGTCATTCATCTTCGCCTGCGACAGATAGAAGCCACACGCCGGCGCCTGCAGCATCTGGTCAAGAGTCGCACTGCAGAATTGAGTGAGGCGAATCGCCGCCTCCAGCGCATGGCGCGTAGCGACCAGCTGACGGGTCTGCCCAATCGTCGTTATCTGTTCGACCGCATAGGCGATGACATAGCGCGTAGCCGCCGCGCTCATCACGACCAGGCTCCTGCCAATGCCGATGTGGCTTTCCTGATGGTCGACCTTGACCATTTCAAGCAGATCAACGACCAGTACGGTCACGATGCCGGCGACCGCATTCTGCTGGAGTTCAGCGGTGCGCTCGATAGCCAATTACGTGAGAGTGATTACATGATTCGGTGGGGTGGTGAGGAGTTTCTCGTCGTGGCCTGTGAGGCCGGGGCGGAGCAAGCACACCAGATTGCCGAGCGACTGATTCACAGTGTTCGTTCCACCCGCTTTGCCGTCGACGATGAAGGCCGCGAGCTGTCACTGACCTGCTCGGTCGGTATAGCCTGCTACCCTTTCGGAAAGCCCATAGACGCAGTGGATTGGGAGCAGGTCGTTCAGCTGGCCGATGTCGCTGTCTACCGGGCCAAGGCCGACGGGCGGAACTGCTGGGTACAACTCTCTCCCGGAGAAGCGCTGGTGATATCGGATGGCAGCGAATTCATGCAGCGCGTCAAGGACGACCCCGGGCCGCTGATCGAGCAGGGAATGCTGCGGTGCCGGAACGGAAGTTGATCAGTCCGGAACTTCGTGCTTCTGTTCGCTGGAATCGGGAGATGAATCCGGACTAGCGGCGGCGGTTACGCCAGTGCGCGGGCCGAAGCCGGTAGGTGCATCAAAGCTGACGTGCGCCTCACCGTGCTCCATTAAATCGCGTAGCAGAACCACGATCCCGCCCACGCACAGGAAGAGTCCGTAGGTCAGCGCCACGGTCTGGAAGTGGCGCAGCAGGAAAAGGCCGCTGGCCGAGCCTTCCGGGATCCACAGCACCGGCGCCATAAGCCCGAGCAGGGCAACGAACGAGTACACCATGAAACGAATGAAATCCATCGGCACTTTGCGGATGGTCAGGCCGTACACCAGCGTGGCCACGATCAGCACCGAGGCGGTCGCCTGGACCGCAATCATGGCGCGTTCGCCGATGAATACGAAGCGAGTCTCTTCGTAGTGGGCTTCGCCCATCTGCGCGCCAAACAGCAGCACCATCAGCAGGTTGCCCACGAGAAACGTCAGGCAAAGCACGAACGGCAGCCAAAGAAGGCGGGTTGTCTTGAGCATGGAATAGCCATC
The DNA here is from genome assembly GCF_042310375.1 of Wenzhouxiangella psychrophila. NCBI lineage: Bacteria > Pseudomonadati > Pseudomonadota > Gammaproteobacteria > Chromatiales > Wenzhouxiangellaceae > Wenzhouxiangella > Wenzhouxiangella psychrophila. The sequence continues at coordinate 134,827 of NZ_JBHJMQ010000007.1, forward strand.
GGCGGCTTTCCAGACTAGCAGCCAAAGCGGGATGGAAATGGCGTAAATCAGCTCCGCGATTAGTTCACTCATGGGGGCGGAAGGGTACAGCAAGCGATGTGATTCCGCCAGACTGGGCGCAGAAAAGTGCCAGTCGGAAGTGATAGGGCAGAGCGCGAAAGGCGGTTCGCTGGAAAGCGCTTGGCGAAAGCTGATGCGGTGAATCTGGAAGGATGGTGGCCAGGGACGGAACCGGAGCGTCAGCGGAGCTCGCTGATCCGCAGGATCAGCCATCTAACCGCCCGGCGAAGCCGGAGAGGCGGTTCGCTGGAAAGCGCTTGGCGAAAGCTGATGCGGTGAATCTGGAAGGATGGTGGCCAGGGACGGAACCGGAGCGTCAGCGGAGCTCGCTGATCCGCAGGATCAGCCATCTAACCGCCCGGCGAAGCCGGAGAGGCGGTTCGCTGGAAAGCGCTTGGCGAAAGCTGATGCGGCGAATTTGGAAGGATGGTGGCCAGGGACGGAACCGGAGCGTCAGCGGAGCTCGCTGATCCGCAGGATCAGCCATCTAACCGCCCGGCGAAGCCGGAGAGGCGGTTCGCTGGAAAGCGCTTGGCGAAAGCTGATGCGGTGAATCTGGAAGGATGGTGGCCAGGGACGGAATCGAACCGCCGACACGGGGATTTTCAATCCCCTGCTCTACCGACTGAGCTACCTGGCCTTGCCGTTTCTGGCTGCGCCCGACCCATGGCCGGGAAGCCGCACATTAAACCGTTTTCGACCGCCGAAGTCAACCGTAATTGTAATCCGCTGGCACTTTTTCCCTACTGTGGCGTCAATACTGATGCAGACCAAATTGGGGCAATATCCATGCGCAAGTTCATGATTATCCTGATAACCGCGGCCCTTGGCGCTTGCGCTTCCTCCGGCGATCAGCGAGACCGGTTCGAGGAAATCGCCGTTTATGAGCGTCATGCCGGGGCGGCCGAAAGCTGGGTGCGCTACACCAGTATTCGCAATTGGTGGTCGGTTGGATACCATTCGGTGGTGTTCGAGGTGAATCGCTCCCGTCATTACCTGGTTGAATTGATCGGCGCCTGTGATCTCGATCTCGACAGCGCCGTGACGCTGCGCCTCCACACCAGCCGTCGCAACGTGCTCAGCGAGTACGACGACGTCGTCGTCGGCGGCCGGACCTGCCAGATCCGCTCGATCCGCCGGCTCGACTACGAAGCGGTCAAGGCCGAACTGGAGGCCGGGGGCGAGTCCGTGCCCGATAGGCAGGGCGAGATCCGCGTTGAGACCGAGGCTCAGCCTTCGGGCGGCACGTAACCTTCGGCTTCATCGACTTCGCCGCCGAAGAGAAACGCCTCGGCCTGTTCCTCGAGATACTGACGGTGTTCGGGATCGATCGGGCTGAGGCGTTTTTCGTTGATCAGCATGGTCTGGTGGTTGAGCCACTTCTGCCAGGCCTCTCTGGAGATGTTTTCATAGATGCGCTGGCCCAGTGCTCCGGGCAGCGGCGGCCGCGGCAGGCCCTCGGCTTCGCGGTCGAGAAATTGGCAGTGCACGGTCCGTTCGCTCATCGGGAATGGTCCTTTTCGAAACAAGGCTCATGATACGGCGTCTTCGTTTCCCGTTGAGGCTCGGTCCAGCTCTTCGATGGCGCGCCTGATCGGCTGGGGCAGTCCGTGCTCCAGCGCCCGGGAGGGCGGCATCCAGCACCAGTTCTCGCCATCGGCGACGAAAGCATCTTCGTCCACTCGAATGCGCTCGAATCTGATATCGAGGATGAAGTGCGTGAACTGGTGACGGATGGCATTCGGTGGATCGAGTTCGTCGCCGCTGGGCAGGGTATCCATGTCCCCGGGTTCTGGCGGGGACCACAGGCCGCCCCAAATGCCGGCCGGCGGCCGACGCTGGAGCAGAATCTGGCCCCTGGGGTTCTCGACGATCAGGATGGTGGTGCTGCGGCACGGTTTCGTTTTCCGGGGCTTCGGCGTGGGCAGTTGCTCCGTTCGGTCTTCGAGACGTGCACGGCAATCGTGGGCGATCGGACAGCGTTGGCAGTCGGGGCCGCGCGGCGTGCATACGGTTGCACCGAGGTCCATGATCGCCTGCGTGTAGTCGCGGGCCCGGCCGGTCGGCGTTCGGGCGTCGGCCTCGGTCCACAGCCGCCGCAGCACGGCGGTCCGCCCCGGCCAGCCCTCGATGCCGGCATGTCTTGCCAGCACGCGCTTGACGTTACCGTCCAGAATAGGTGCGCGCCGGTCGAAAGCCTGGGCGCAGATGGCGTTTGCGGTGGATTTTCCGATTCCGGGCAGGGCCTCAAGCGCTACGGGGTCGTTTGGAAGCTTGCCGTCATGCTCAGCCAGGCAGCGCCTGGCAGCTAGATGAAGATTACGGGCCCGGGCGTAGTAGCCCAGGCCCGACCAGTGCGCCAGAACGTCGTCGATATCGGCTTGAGCGAGCGACTCGAGATCCGGGAAAGTCGCCATGAAACGTTCGAAGTAGGGGATGACCGTAGCCACCTGCGTTTGCTGCAGCATGATTTCGGCGATCCAGACGCGGTAGGGCGTTCGGTTTCGCTGCCAAGGGAGTTCGTGACGGCCATGGGAGTGCCACCAGTTCAGTAGTCTGGTGGCGAAATCGGATTCCGGGGGCTCGTCTGTCATCGCGGTCTTGATCAGACCTTTCGTAAATCGTGAATCGTGAATCGTGAATGGATTCCAGTGGCGCCATTTACGATTAACGATTTACCATTCACGAAGCGCCGGAAAGGAAGCACACTGTGGTTGACTGCCGGTGATGAACCTATTATCGGCATTCTTCAGGATTCAACCGGCAGAATGGCGTGGACAAAGGTACCGGCATCGAAGGGGCGCAGGTCGGCGGCGGTCTCGCCCACGCCGATGAAGCGGATGGGAATCTTCATTTCTTCGGCGATGGCGAAAAGCACGCCGCCGCGGGCGGTGCCATCGAGCTTGGTGACGGTAATGCCCGTCAATTCGGCCGCTTCGTTGAACTGGCGCGCCTGGGCGAGCGCGTTCTGTCCTGTACCGGCGTCGACGACCAGCATGGTTTCGTGCGGCGCTTCCGGATCGATTTTCTTCATCACGCGTATGATTTTCGACAGCTCGGCCATCAAATTGGCCTGCGTGTGCAGACGTCCGGCGGTGTCAGCGATCAGGACGTCCACCCCGCGCGACTTCGCCGAGTGCAGCGCGTCGTAAATCACCGCAGCCGTATCGGCGCCCGAAGCCTGCGCGACGACCGGTACGTCGTTGCGCTCACCCCAGGCCTGCAACTGCTCCACCGCAGCGGCGCGGAAGGTGTCGCCGGCGGCCAGCATCACCCGTTTGCCCTCGTCGAGGTAGCGCCGGGCCAGCTTGCCGATCGTGGTGGTCTTGCCGACACCGTTGACGCCCACCATCAGGATCACGAAAGGTTTCTTGTCCTCATCGACCGCCAGGAAGTTCTCGCATGGTTCGATCAGGTCGTAGAGCTCGGCCTGGACGGCCGGCAGTACCTGGGCCGGCTCGTTGATGACGCCCTGCCGGACGCCGTCGCGCAGGCGTTCGACGATGCGCGTGGTCGCGGCCACGCCGACGTCCGCGGTCAGCAGGGTGGTCTCGATTTCCTCGATCAGGTCCTCGTCGATTCGCTCGGCCGATCCGATCAGCCCGAACAGGCTGCCCAGGCTCGAGCGGGTGCGCTCCAGCCGTTGCTCGAGCGGGTCGACGCCCGATTGCTCGACCGGGCGGACCTGGGTGGTTTCGACACCCTTGCCCGATTTCTTGCGTTTGAAGATTGAAAACATGAAAGTTCAGCGTTGAGGGTTCGAATTGCCCGCCAGGCGCCGGGCGGACTGGGTATGCTATCACCGTCATGAGCGGGAAGATTCGAATTATCGGAGGCCAGTGGCGTGGTCGGAAGCTGGTGGTGCCCGACCGCCCCGGCTTGCGCCCGACCGGCGACCGGGTGCGGGAGACGCTGTTCAACTGGCTGCAGGCGGCCGTTCCGGGCTCGCATTGTCTCGACCTGTTCGCAGGTACCGGGGCTTTGGGGCTCGAGGCATTGTCCAGGGGGGCGGACTCGGCGGTATTTGTCGAGCACGACCGCCGCCTGGTTGACGCGCTGCGAGCAGTTGCGGCGGAGTGGCCCGGCGGTGAGCGCGTGGAGGTCGTACAGGCCGACGCGTTGCGCTGGCTGGTTGACGATCAACGCCAGTATGAACTGGTTTTCATCGATCCGCCGTTCGCCGACGGCTTGCAGGGCAGGGTGCTTGAGACACTGGCCAGCCACGGGCGCCTGGCGAGCAATGCCAGCGTCTACTTGGAGCAGGATGCCCGGGATCCGGAGCTCGATGTCGGCGAACGCTTTGAACTCCTGCGCTGCAAGACCCTGGGCGAGGTGCGGATGACCCTGCTCCGGTGGCGGGGCGACGCGGCGTTATAATGCGCGTCCGCCCAGCTCGAGAAGATTTGATGAGCCAGCCCGACTACGGTCTCGCCGTTTATCCCGGCACCTTCGATCCGATGACCCACGGTCATACCGATCTGGTGGCGCGAGCCTCGCGAATGTATCGCCGCATCATCGTGGCCATTGCCGAAAGTCCGCACAAGAAGCCCTCGTTCGGCCTGGACGATCGGATCAGTCTGGCGCGTCAGGTGCTCGACGAGGAAGGGCTGGACAATGTCGAGGTTGTCGGCTTCAACAATCTGCTGGCGCATTTTGTCGAGGAACGTAACGCCGGTGTGATCCTGCGCGGCCTGCGGGCGGTGTCCGATTTCGAATACGAGTTCCAGCTCGCGTCCATGAACCGGCATCTGATCGAGGATGTCGAAACGGTCTTCCTGACGCCCGCAGAACAGTACAGCTTCATCTCTTCTTCCCTTGTCAAGGAAATTGCCCGCCTGCAGGGGGATGTCGGCCGTTTCGTCCATCCGCGGGTCTCCGAGGCTTTGCGCGATCGGTACTCTTGAGTGGCATCGAGCATGAAATTTGGAACCACGGAAGACACGGAATACACGGAACTTGAAAGGTTGAGAAAGTCGAACAGTCGAGGCAGTTCGGCAGACTTGCCGACAATATCTGAACAAGCTGTTAGTTCTATTTTTCATTCCGTGCTTTCCGTGTCTTCCGTGGTTCGCCAATCAAACCGGAACGAATAATGAACCTTAAGTCGATTGCACTCGTTTTCTTCTCGCTCACGGTGGTATCCGTTGCCGCGATGGGCGGCAACGGGCCCGGAAAGGCAGCGATCTCCAGCTCGCATGAGCTGGCCACCGGGGCGGGTACGGAAATTCTGGACAAGGGCGGTAATGCCTTCGATGCAGCCGTTGCCGTATCGGCCGCGCTCGCGGTGGTGGAGCCCGAATCCTCCGGCGCCGGCGGCGGTGGGTTCTGGTTGCTGCACCGTGCGGCCGACGATCACTCGGTGATGGTCGACGGGCGCGAGACGGCGCCGGCCGCGGCCTCCGAAGACATGTACCTGGACGAAGAAGGAGAAGTCGATCGCGATCGCGCCATCAACGGCGCGCTGGCCGGTGGCATTCCCGGTGCGCCCGCCGCCTGGGCGCATATCGCCGATGAATACGGGACGTTGCCGCTATCCGAGCTGCTGGCGCCCGCCATTCGCCTGGCGGATGAGGGTTTTCCGGTGGATGCCAAGTACCAGGCCCTGCTGAATTTCCGGGCACATGTCATGATGCGCTGGCCGGAGACTGCGGCCATTTTCATGCCCGACGGTGACGTGCCCGCGATCGGCGACACGATCCGTAACCCCGATCTCGCCGATACGCTGCGTGCCCTGGCGGAAAAGGGGCCGGACGGCTTCTATCGCGGCGAAGTCGCGAACAGACTGGTCGAGGGCGTGCGGGCCGCCGGCGGGATCTGGACCCTGGAGGATTTTGCCGGCTACGAAGTGGTTGAACGCGAACCAGTGCGCACGAGCTATCGCGGCTACGAGCTGGTTACCGCCGCACCGCCTTCGTCGGGCGGCATCGCCATCGGGCAGATGCTCGAGATCGTCGAACCCTTTGACCTGGCAGGCATGGACCGGGCCGACCGGGTGCACTTGCTGGCCGAGGCAATGCGCCGGGCCTACCGCGATCGCGCGCTCTACCTGGGCGATCCCGACTTCGTCGACATCCCCGCCGAGATGCTGTTGAGCGAGGACTACGCAGCCGGATTGCGTACCACGCTGCGCATGGACCGTGCCACACCCTCGTCGATGCTCGCTGCCGATCCCGACCGTCTGGGCAGCGAAAGCACGGATACCACCCATTTTTCACTGATCGACGGCGAGGGCAACATGGTTTCGGCCACGCTGACGGTGAATCTGCCCTTTGGTGCCGCCTACGCCCCGCCGGGAACGGGCGTTCTGGTCAACAACGAGATGGACGATTTCTCGGCCAAGCCCGGTGAACCCAACGCCTATGGCCTGATCGGATTTTCCGCCAACGCCATCGAGCCGCACAAGCGCATGCTCTCATCCATGAGCCCGACCATGGTCATCGGTGACGATCGCACGGCCGTGCTGGGCACACCGGGCGGATCGCGCATCATCACCATGGTGATGCTGGGTATCCTCGACTTCATCGAGGGTAACGGTCCGGAAAGCTGGGTCTCGCTGCCACGCTTCCATCACCAGTACCTGCCCGACGAGATTTCGATCGAACCCGACGCGCTGAGCGAAGCCGAGATCGAGATGCTCGAGGAGAAAGGGCACGAGGTCACGGTACGCAACCGGACCTGGGGCAACATGCACGCGGTCATGTGGGACCGGGATACCGGCGAACTCCAGGCCGCCTCCGACCCGCGCTGGGAATCCGGGGGGGCGGTGATCGTCGAGCTTGATTGAGTCGTCGTGCCGACGACCTTCGGCTTGCCGCTCACTCAGTCCGCTTGATCGCTCTCCACGAGACCGCGCGCGGCCAGCAGGAATCGAACCTGCGGCGGGCGGCCGCGAAAGGCATCCCATGACTCCATGGGATCGCGCGAATTACCACGCGCAAGGATCTCCTCGCGCAGCTTGTCGGCCAGCTCACGATTGGTCAGGCCGGATTGCTGGAAGGCGGCGAAGGCGTCGGCGGCCAGAAGTTCCGACCACAATGTGCGAAAGTTGCCCCCGCGCCGTTGGCTGGCAAACAGGCTGGCCAGCCCGCCGCCATGGTGGCGGGGGGAAATGAATTCGGGCAAGTCCAGTTTCTCCCGCACCTGCCTCTCTGCAGTCTCCAGATCAGGCACTTCACCAGCATCGGCGCCGTGCAACGCCAGGTCGAGTTCGATGGCTGCAAGCAGTTCCAGCGTCTCCAGCCCCGAGGTCAGCTTCGCCCGTTGCTGCAGGGCTTCGATGGCCCGGTCATCGATGAGATCGCCGGTTTCGTGGTGTCGTGCGTAGCCCCTGAGCATTTCCGGTTCCAGCGCCCATCGTTCCAGCAGCAGGGCGGGAAACTCGACGAAATCCGGCGGTACATTGGTGCCGGCCAGGGCAGCGTGCTCCACATCAGAGAGCAGGCTGTGCAGCGCGTGCCCGAACTCGTGAAACAGGGTCCGAACCTGTTCGGTAGACAGCAGCGCGGGCATGTTGGCTGCCGGCGGCGTCACGTTCGCCACGATGGCCGTGACCGGGCTGATGCGCTCGCCGTTCTCTCGGCGTTGAACGCGGTAATGCGAGGTCCAGCCGCCGCCCTGTTTGCCGCTGCGATGGATCGGATCGAGATAGACGATGCCTAGGCTCGATCCGCTCTGATCGCGCACCTCGAAGGCGGAAACATCGTGATGCCAGGTCGGTAGTTCGCTTCGACGGTGGAAAGTAAGACCCCAGAGTCGATTGGCCAGGGTGAACAGGCCGTCGCGAACCTGAGAGATTTCGAACGATTGCCGCACGGAAGAATGTTCCAGGTCGACGGCTGATTCGATCAGGCGTTCGCGGTAGTACCACCAGTCCCAGGGCTTGAGCTCGCCGCCGACGCCGTCTTCGGCCGCCAGTTCGGCAAGTGCCTCGCGTTCCTGCCCGGCCTTCTGCAGTGCCGCGGTGCTCAGCCGGTCGAGCAGTTCCTCCAGGGCCTCGCGATTCGACAGGGTGGCGTCATCGAGCAGGTAGTCGATGTGGTTGTCGAAACCGAGCAGCTTGGCCCGCTCGGCGCGGATGTCGGCCAGCCGCTCGATCAAACGACCCAGGTCCTCGTCGCGGCGGGTGGCGTCGCGATAACGAGTCATCCAGGCGCGGTAGAGCTGTTCGCGCTCCTCACGGCCGCTGAAGTGGCGCATGAAGGGGTAGAAACTGTGTGCATGCAGCGTAAACGCCCAGCTCTGGGTGTGCCCCCGGTCCCGAGCAGACTGTCCTGCCAGGACGACGAGTGACTCCGGCAGTTCGTCCAACCGGCTTTCGTCCTCGATGATCAGTTCGTGGCGATGAGTGGCGGATTGCCGGGTCCGGGCGTAACGACGGTCCAGATCCGCGATTCGGCGATTGAGTTCGGTCAGTTTCTCTCTTTCCGCTTCATCCAGGTGCGCGCCGGCCCTTTTGAATCGATTCCAGGTTTCCTCGATTAGTCGGCGTTGTTCCGGGTCGAGCCGTTCCGCTTCTTCGCTGTTGCGAACCTGCTCGATTCGCTCAAACAGGGCGCGATCGTGAAGAACACGCTGCTCGTGTTCACTCAGAAGCCGGGTGAGGTTTTCGTCGTCGGCCTCGATGGCTGCACTGCTGCCGACGGCTGTCATTCCGTACCAGAGCCGGGCGATGCGGGCTACGCCGCGGCCGGCTTCTTCCAATGCCCGGATGGTGTTGTCGAAGTCGGGTTCGGCATCGCTGCCTGCGATTTCGGTCAGGCGCGCGTCGGTCCGTTCGACGGCCGTTTCCAGAGCCGGCCGGAAATGTTCCGACCTGATCTCGTGGAAGGGAGGCACTCCGAAAGGCGTGCCGAAAGCCGATTCGATCGGATTGTCTAGCGGGGCTGTGCGGTCAACGGCTTCGCGGACCGGGCCGGGGCCCTGATCCTGATCGGACTCGCAGGCGACCAGGAATGCAACTATGGCGAGATAGATCAACCCGATGCGGGCGTATGTGAGAATCGACATGCTGGTTCTTCAGTGAATCTGACGGCATTGTATCAGTCGGCTCTCAGCGCTTGGTATGCTGCAGGTCAGCAACCCGAGGAGTGGCAAGGCATGAAATTGACGCGATTGTTGGTATTCGGTGCTACCGGCACCCAGGGGCACCCCGTTCTGGAAGCCGCGCTCGAGGCCGGCTTGTCGGTTCGTGCTGCGACGAGGGATCTCGACGAGGCCGAGGAAAAGCTCCCGGGCCGGGTGGAGATGGTTCGCGCGGACTTGCTCGATGCCGAGGAGGTTCAGCGTGCGGCAGAAGGCATGGATGCGATCTTTTTTCACCTGCCCGTCATGCCCGACGAGCCGGACGCCGATCTCGTGGTCGACAACGTCCTGGCAGCGGCCCGAAGGGCGAATGTCGGGCGCGTCGTATTCACGACGGGAGGCTACTGCGGGGACGACATGCCACCGGGCGTTTTCGTCGACAGCCTGCGCCGCCTGTCGGAACGGGTTCTCTCGTCGGGCGTCCCCGCGGTTGTCCTGCGGCCAACGCTGTACCTGGCCAATCTCGTCTGGCCCCACATCACCCGCGAGATTCGTGAGTACGGACGACTGACCTACCCACCACTCGATGCCGCGCAGCGGCTGAACTGGACTTCGACCGAAGACCAGGGCCGCATTGTCGTGGCCTGCCTGCGTGCCGATGTCGCTGGTGAAGCGATCGATGTCGCCAGTCCGGAGGCGCTGACGGGGCCGGACTTGTGTCGGCTGCTGGCCGAGGTCTACGGACGCGAGGTGCATTTTTCGCCGCAGACTATCGATGGTTTCGCCGATTCCATGAGCCATCTCGCCGGCAGCGGCCACGTCGGGCATCTGCTGGCGGGGTTGTACGAGGGCTATGCAAGCCTCGAGGAGGGGCCGCTGGTCGACACCGACGCGTTGCAGCATCGCCTGGGTGTCGAGCTGACACCGGTCAGCCGCTGGGTCCGCGACCGCCTCGGCTACCTACTCTCCCTGTACGGCTAACGTAGAAAGCCTCCCTACTGTTGCTCCCAGTCGTCGTCGATGAACGACTCGTAGTCGGGCAGTTCGTCTTCACCGTTGGTAATGGCGTGATTGCGCCGCTGGAGCCAGCCGTCGCGCATAAAGCTGTAGGGGTCGTAGGCCGACTGCATGTCTTCATCGAGCGGCAGCATCGCGTGGCGCCCCTGGATGATTTGCAGGCCGATGAGCCCACGGGTGGTCTCGTCCAGGGTCCAGCGCCAGGCAACGTCGGCGTAGCCGTCCGGTATTCGGCCTAGGCCGTCGCGAACGGTCGAGGGGCCCAACAGGGGCAGGACGAAGAAGCGGCTGTTTTCCCAGCCCCAGACCGCGAAGGTCTGGCCGAAGTCCTCGTCGAAATCCTCGATGTCACCGTTGGAGGCGACGTCGAACAGTCCGCCGATGCCGAGCGTCAAATTGAACACGAAGCGCGCGAACTCGGTGCCGGCATCCCCCGGCCGGCCCTGTAGCACCAGGTTCACCTGGTCGACGGGGGAGCGGATGTTGGTAAAGAAGTTACTGACGCCTCGTCGAACCGGCGCCGGCGTGATCTTGCCATAGCCCACGGCCAATGGCCGAATGACTGCCCGGTCGATCGCCCTGTTGAAACGGAACATGTTGCGGTTGTATGGCTCCCAGGGATCGGACTGATGGCTTTCCTCCGGTTGAGGTGACGTGGTGGTGGCGCATCCGGCGAGCAATATCGCGGCCAGAAGGGCGCTAAGACCTCTCTTCATGATCTGTCCTCCCCGGAATTCGCGTTGGGGTCTTGCTCCGACCAGCCAAGCAGCGGCGCCACGCCGGTCAATCGTGCAATGACGCGCAGGCTTTCGGGCGGATTGTCGAACTGTATCCGCCGGCCCGCCCGCTGTGCGCGGGACTGCCATTCCAGCAGCAGGGCCAGCGCGCTGGAGTCGCCGCTTTCGACATCCGCGAGACTGACGGTGGCCGGCGGGGTCTGCCCGTCGAATCGGCTGCGGTGGCGGTGCTCGAGCTCGGCGACTTCCCGAATGGAAAGTACGCCCTCGAGCTTGAGCGTATCCGTGCCGTCAGTCATCGACGCTGACCTTGTACTCGCCGCTTTCCAGGCGATCGAGCATTTCCTCGAAGCTGGACTGGCGAATTTCGCGGTCGATCTGGGACCGAAAGGTCGACACGTAGGAAATGCCTTCGACAATGACGTCGAAGACCTGCCAGCCTTCCTCGGTTTTACGCATGACGTAGTCGACCGGTGCTCGTTCGCCGTTATCGAGCCTGACCCGGGTGCGTACCCGGCTCTGGCGTTCCGTGTTGTCGCCGGCCAGCGGCAGGATTTCGACCCGATCTTTCAGATCGTATTCGAGCAGTGCGGTGGCGTAGCGGTTCAGCAACTGGTTGGCCAGCGCGTTGGCGAAGGCCTCGATCTGTTCGCGCTCCTTGCCGCGGCCGTGACGGCCGAGCACCAGCCGCGCCGAGTAGACTTCGTCGATCGTGGGCAGCAAGATGGACTTGATATCGTCCCTGAGCGCCTCGGGGTCCTCGCTGTAGGTGTCACGCCTGTCGTCGATCAGTTGCGCCACTTCGTCGGTGCTCTCCTCGATAACGGAGACCGGATCGTCGGTGGCAATGGACTGGCCGGCGGCCAGCAGCAGGAATGTCAGTAATACAACACGCATCATTCTTCTCCTTCCCCCTCGCTGTTGAACATGTAGCGACTGATGAGTTGCTCGAGCACCATGGCCGAGCTCGTAATCAGGATGCGATCACCGTCGGCGAGCGCCTCCGGCGATCCGCCGGCTTCGAGACCCACGTACTGATCGCCCAGAATGCCGCTGGTGAGAATCGAGGCCGAAGTGTCGTCGGGCAGGTTGTCGTATTCGCTGCTGATCGATAGCGTGACCTCGGCTTCGAAGGTTTCCGGATCGAGATCGATTGATTCGACCATGCCGATGGTCACGCCGCCCATGCTCACCGTGGCGCGCGGCTTCAGCCCGCCCACGTTCGAGAAATTGGCGGTCAGCTCATAACTCTCGCCCGAGACCACGCCCCGGTCGGTAGCATGCAACGCCAGGAAGACCAGCGCGGCGATGGCGAGAAGCAGGAATATGCCTGCGGTCAGTTCGATCTGATGAGAAGATTTCATGACGCTTTCGTGTTCCTTAAAGCATGAATGCCGACAGGATGAAGTCCAGGATCAATACCGCGATGGCGGTGGCGATAACCGTCTGCGTGGTGGCCAGGGCCACACCTTCGCTGGTGGGTTTAGCCGACCAGCCGAACCAAACGGCCAGCCAGGCTGCGACGAACCCGAAGAACACCGCCTTGAGCAGCCCACCCCCGAAGTCGCGTACCAGCTCCACCGACGACTGCATGTTGGACCAGAAGGTGATGGGGTCGCTGCCCATCAGAAAGACGGCGAAGAACACGCCGCCGACGATAGCGGTGACGTTGAAGATAAGCACGAGTGCCGGCAGCGCGATCAGTCCGGCGATCAGTCGCGGCTGGACGATGCGTTCCATCGGGTCGATGGCCATCAGGTCGAGCGCGTCGAGCTGTTCGGTGGCTCGCATCAGGCCGATTTCGGCCGTGATCGAGGTGCCGGCGCGGCCGGCGAAGAGCAGAGCGGCGAGAACCGGTCCCAGCTCGCGAAACAGCGACAGTGCCAGCACAGTCGAGACCGCGTCGGCGGCGCCGAAACGCGTGAGCGTGTCGTAGGTCTGCAGTGTCAGCACCAAGCCGACAAAAAAACCGGAGATGACGATGATGACCAGTGAGCGCACACCGGCGAAGTAAACCTGGCGCAGGATTTCTCCGAACTGCCGGCGGCCGAAGCGCATCCGCGAGAATACGGTCAGCAGGAACAGAACCGCCCGTCCCGCCTCGCGCACCGGGGCGGTCAGTGCCGTTCGGGATGCGGCCTCGCTCACGGCATGCCTCCCTGCGCCAGTATTTCATCCTCCAGCCCCCGGGCGGGATAATGAAACGGTACCGGACCGTCCGGTTCGCCCTGCATGAATTGCCGCACCAGCGGGTCCTTGCTGGCGGCCAGTTCGTCCGGCGTGCCGGTTGCAACGATGCGGTGGTCGGCAATGATGCAGGCATGGTCGGCCAGCTTTGCGACCTCGCGCACGTCGTGGGTAATAACCACGCTGGTGGTGCCGAGCGCACCGTTGATGTCGCGGATGAGACGTAGCGAAACGCCCAGCGAAATCGGGTCGAGCCCGGCGAAGGGTTCGTCGTAGAAAACAATCTTCGGGTCCAGCGCCATGGCGCGGGCGGTGGCCACCCGCCGCTTCATGCCGCCGGAAAGTTCCGCGGGATAGAGGTCCGCGGCACCGCGGAGCCCCACCATCTCGAGTTTCATCAGCACCAGGCGCCGGATCAGGGGTTCGGACAGCTTGCTATGTTCTCGCAGGGGCAGCGCTACATTATCGAAACTGGTCAGATCGGTAAACAGCGCACCGTTTTGCAGCAGCACGCCGATGTCTCGGCGCAGTCGCCCTAGCGCCTTGCCGCCAAGGCGGTCGACGCGTTCGTCGCCGATCCATACCTCGCCGCGATCGGGCTTGAGCTGGCCGGTGGCCAGCCGCAGCACGGTCGTCTTGCCCGCGCCGCTCGGGCCCATGACGGCAGTTACACGGCCGGCGGGGATCTCGAGGTCGAGATCCTCGAGAATCGTTCGCCCGCCCAGGCGGACGGTCACGTCCCTGAGCGAAATGGCTGTGGTGGAAGTCTCGGTCATATATTTCGTATTGTCCCGGCCAGTGTGTGATCCGACCGCGAAGAGTCCAGTAAGTTTTGGGTTGGGCGATGCGAAGCGCCGGTGCTCTCGATTTCCAAACGCTGAATCAGGTGCTCAAATTTCCAAATTCGAAGCACCAAATTACAAACAAATCCCAATGACCGAAATTTGAATGTTCAAAACGACCCGTAGCCAACGCCGGCTTATAGGGTAGGCAGCCGCTGAGAACGCACGCGCAGTAGTTCTCAGTGGTTGCCTACAGGATATAACGGCTTAGGTCCTCGTTTCCTGCCAGGTCCTTGAGGGATCGGTCGACATAGTCGCCGTCGATAACGACCTTTTCGCTGCTGCGGTCGGGTGCCGAGTAGGAAATGTCTTCGAGCAGGCGCTCCAGAACCGTGTGCAGGCGCCGCGCGCCGATGTTCTCGGTCGACTCGTTGACCGAAAAACTGATTTCCGCCAGGCGTGTGATGGCGTCGTCGGTGAATTCCAGTTCGACGCCTTCGGTGGCCAGCAGCGCCACGTACTGCTCGGTCAGGCAGGCATCCGGTTCGGTCAGGATGCGCTTGAAATCGTCGACCGACAGGGCCCGCAGCTCGACGCGGATGGGCAGGCGGCCCTGTAGTTCGGGCACGAGGTCGGACGGCTTCGAAACATGGAATGCGCCCGAGGCGATGAACAACATGTGGTCGGTACTGACCGGGCCGTAGCGCGTGTTGACGGTAGCGCCCTCGACCAGCGGCAGCAGGTCGCGCTGCACGCCCTCGCGCGAGACTTCACCGGAGCCGCCGCCCTCGGCCCGACGCGCCACTTTGTCGATTTCGTCGATGAAGACGATGCCGTGCTGCTCGGCGGTGTTGAGGGCCTGCTGCTTGACCTCTTCCTCGTTGATCATGCGGGCGGCTTCTTCCTCGACCAATACGGGAATGGCATCCTTGACTTTCATGCGGCGCTTTTGCTTGCGCTGCCCCGACATGTTGGAAAACATCTGCTGGAGTTGGTTGGTCATTTCCTCCATGCCGGGCGGGGCCATGATCTCCACGCCCAGGTTCATGTCGAGATCGATCTCGATCTCGCGCTCGTTGAAGTCGCCGTCAAGCAGCTTGCGCATCATCTTGCGCCGCGTTTCGGAAGAGGTTTCGGTGGTTTCTTCAGGGGCGTTGGAAAAACCCGAATCCTTCTGTCGCGGGAGCATGATGTCGAGTACGCGCTCGACCGCTGCGTCCTCGGCGCGCGAGCGCACCTTGGACATGGCCTCGTCGCGTGCCAGCTTGTAGGCGACCTCCGTGAGGTCGCGGACGATCGATTCCACGTCCTTGCCGACATAGCCCACCTCGGTGAACTTGGTCGCTTCGACCTTGATGAACGGCGCCTTCGCCAGGGTCGCCAGGCGGCGGGCGATCTCGGTCTTGCCGACGCCCGTCGGGCCGATCATAAGGATGTTCTTTGGCGTAATCTCCGGCTGCAGTTTTTCATCGACCTGCATACGGCGCCAGCGGTTTCTCAGGGCGATTGCGACGGCGCGCTTGGCGTCGCCCTGGCCGATGATGTGCCGGTCCAGTTCCTGGACGATTTCACGAGGCGTCATCTGGGTCATGGTTTATTCGGCCTTGTTCGTATCGAGCGTTTCGACAGTGAAATTATGGTTGGTGTAGATGCAGACCTCACCGGCAATGGTCAAGGCCTCCCGACAAACCGTCTCGGCGTCGAGATCGGTATGGCGCAGCAGCGCACGCGCGGCCGACTGGGCGAAGGGCCCCCCTGAGCCAATCGCGATCAGGCCTTCCTCCGGCTCGATCACGTCGCCGTTACCGGAGATGATCAGCGAGGCCTCGTGGTCGGCGACAGCCAGCAGGGCCTCGAGGCGGCGCAGCAGGCGGTCGGTGCGCCAGTCCTTGGCCAGTTCCACGGCAGCGCGGGTGAGATGGCCGGAATGCATTTCCAGCTTGCTCTCGAAGCGCTCGAACAGGGTGAAGGCATCGGCCGTCGCGCCGGCAAATCCGGCCAGGACCTGGCCCTTGTAGAGCCGCCTGACCTTGCGCGCATTGGACTTCATGACGGTGTTGCCGAGCGTGACCTGCCCGTCACCGGCAATCACCACCCGGTCGCCCAGCCGGACCGAGATAATGGTGGTGCCGCGATACTGTTCCATGCTTCGACTCGCTGCCAATGGGTGAGGAAACAACATGGGGATTAAGCCGGTGGAAGGCAATGAAGCCACGCGAGGCCTCTCAAATCCGAAATCCGAAGCACCAAATCCGAAACAAATATGAAGCACCAAATTCGAAACGGCACCCGTTTTGGTTTTTCGGATTTCGTGCTTGTTTCGTATTTCGATATTCGAATTTCGAATTTAATCGTCGGATTGGTTCCCCGAGTTGTTCCGCTGTTTTTTGGCTCTCGGATGCGTCTCGTCGTACACCTTCGCCAGGTGCTGGAAATCGAGATGGGTGTAGATCTGGGTGGTGGTGAGGTTGGCGTGGCCGAGCAGTTCCTGGACGGCGCGCAGGTCGCCGGAGGATTCGAGAATATGCGAAGCGAAGCTGTGCCTGAGTTGATGGGGGTGCACGTTCTGGTCGAGTCCCTGCCGCTGCGACCAGTAGGCCACTCGTTTCTGGATGGCGCGCACGCCCAGCGGCCGTCCTTTCAGGCTGGTAAAGACGCGCGACTGGTCGACGCCGGCGGTGCTGGCGTGAATGCGACGCCATTGCTTCAGCGCGCTTACCGCGTGGCGCCCGACCGGCACGATGCGTTCGCGCCGCCCCTTGCCGAGCACGCGCACCAGGCCGTCCTCGAGGTCGAGCTGATCCCAGGTCAGGCCGGCGAGTTCGCTCACGCGCAAGCCCGAAGCGTAGAAAAGCTCCAGCACGGCTCGGTCACGCAAGGCGAGTTCGTCTTCTTCGGGAATATCGAGCAATGCCAGGACCTGGTCGATATCGAGCACTTCCGGCAGCTTGCGACGGACTTTTGGTGCCCGCACGCCCTGGCCGGGGTCGCCCCCGATAATGCGTTCGCGTCGGAGATAGCGAAAGAAGCGCCTCAGGCCCGAAAGGCGTCTCTGGATACTTCGCGGACTCAGGCCCCGCCGGTGCTCGCTGGCCGCAAAACTTCGCACGTCAGCCGGCCCGAGGGCTTCGATCTCGCCGATGTCGTGCTCGCGGCACCAGGCGTGGAGGCATTCGAGATCGCGGCGGTAGGCGTCGATGGTCGCGGGGCTGAGCCCCGCCTCGTCAGCAGCGTGGGCCAGGAAGGCGGAAATGGCCGCCTGGACCTTCATATAAGGCGCTCAGGCGCGCTTGCGTTCGCTACCGCGGTCCCGGTCGAGGCGGTGACGGATGGTCGTGCCCAGCAGCTCGAGAAACAGCGTACCCATGTTGGGGTGGAAGCGTTCGGGTGATTTGGAGCCGATGGCGAGCAGACCGACCCCCTTGATCGGAACCAGGGCCGCCGAACCGATGTCCTCGTGCTGGCTGGGGAAAAGTGTTTCCAGTTTGGCGCGCGTGAATCGACCGAACTGGATGTCTCCCTCGTCCAGGAGCTTTTCGAACCAGTCGGGTGCGCCTGACTCGTGCCGGGTAACGGTGGCCACATCCGCCAGGCCACCGTTGTCTTCGATCAGATGCAGACGGACACTGAGCGCGTCGAAATCGCTGGCAAGGCGTTCGATCAGTCGTTCGATGAACTCCCCGGTCGAGCGGGAGGTCATCACCTCCAGGGTGAGCTGGTGCAGGCGCTGCATCAGGCGCTCGTTCTCACCGGCAATGCCGGCCAGGGTCTCGAGTTGGGCGCGCAACTGATGGTTTTCCCGCCTGAGCCGTGTGACCTGGACCTCGATCAGCGAGCTTGCGCCGGTTTCATGCGGCAGGTCGAGAGTCTCCAGCATTTCCGGGTGGCGTTCGAAAAAGTCGGCATTGGACGCCAGCCACTCGATGACATCGTTCTCGTTCAGCTTGCTTGCGTCGGACATGGAATGACTCCTTCAAACACGTGGTGGGCGGGCCCCACGGTGACGATCCTCTGGCCCGTACCCGGCCAATTTACCACAAGGGTTCCGCCCGGCTGCACCACTTCGACCGGGTTTTCGACAAGGTCGAGGTTCAAGAGTATCGCGGCGGCGGCACTGGCGCCGCTGCCGCATGCTCGAGTGGCTCCGGCGCCACGTTCGAAAACGCGCAAGCGGACGCGCTGGGACGATTCGATCACCGCGATTCCCACGTTGGCGCCGTGGGCCAGGGCGCGATGCTGACCAAGTGCCCGGCCGACGAGTTCCAGGCGCTCGCTATCGGGTGGCTTGTCCTCGATCACCAGCAGGTGCGGGTTGCCGATGGAGGCGCCGTAGATGCTCAGGTCTTCGCTGTCGAGGGCAAACTGCCATGGAAAGCGTTCGATACCTGACAGGCCAACGGTTGCGGGCGTGAAATCGGGTACCCCGAGCGTGGCGCTGATTTCGTCGTCGCCATGGTAGTGCGCCTCCACGGAGCCTGCCGCGGTTTGCAGGCGGATTTTGCCCTCCAGCCGGTCGTGGCGGGCCAACCACAGCGCGACGGCCCGCATGCCGTTGCCGCATTGTTCGGCCTCGCTGCCGTCGCCGTTGCGGATTTCGACCCGACAGTGGTGGTCGGTCTGCTCGCTTCGGTGCAGGATCAAAAGCTGGTCGAAGCCGACGCCGTGATGGCGATCGGCCCATTGCTGCACGAGCCCGTCCGGTAGCCTCATCGACCGCTTCCGGGCGTCGATCAGCATGAAGTCATTGCCCAGGGCCTGGAGCTTGTGGAAGGCCAGGCTGCCGGAAACCGGTTCAGGCATTTTTTCAAGCTCCCGGCGAGTCGGACTTTTCGACGTCTTCCCCGTCTTCGGCAGCCTGTGGAGGCGCCGTGGCGGTTTCGTCCTCGGGCAGGTACAGATCGCCCTTGAGTCCGCAACCCGTGCTCGCGAGAACCACAACGGCCAACAGGATGGTCACGAGGACGGTTAAACTTGCACGCATGAATGACTCCAGTGATCTGAAACTTGAACGCGTGGCGCTCGATACCGGCAAGAACCCGGAACATGCGGTCGTCTGGCTGCATGGGTTGGGTGCCGACGGGCACGACTTCGAACCGATTGTACCGCAGCTCACAAGCGCCTCCCGGCGCCCGGTGCGCTTCATTTTTCCGCATGCGCCGGTGCGGCCGGTCACCATCAATGCGGGCATGGCCATGCGTGCCTGGTATGACATTCTCGGCGCCGAAATCGACCGGAACCAGGACGCCGACGGTATTCGTCGTTCGGTCAGGATGGTCGACGCGTTGCTCGACGAGCAGGTTGCCGCCGGAATCAAGCCGCGCAACATCGTTCTCGCCGGGTTTTCACAGGGCGGCGCGGTCGCGCTGCGCTGCGGGCTGGCCAGGGCCGAGCCCCTGGGCGGGCTGATCGGGCTTTCCACCTACCTGCTCGAGGCCGACAGCCTCGAGACCTGGGCCGGCGAAGAGGCACGCCGGATGCCCTTGTTCATGGGGCATGGCGACCACGATCCCATCGTGCCCGTGGATCTGGGCGAGGCAAGCGCACAACGGTTGCGCTCGGCCGGCTTCGAAGTGACCTGGCAGACCTGGCGCATGCCGCATGCCGTTTGTCCCGAGGAAATCGACGCCATCGATCGCTGGCTGGAGCAGAGACTTTCGTGAGCGACATGCGCGCGCTCATCGTCGACGACGAGCGGCCGGCCGCGGATCGCCTGGCTCGCCTCATCGGCGAGCTGCCCGGCGTCGAGGTCTGCGCTGTCGTCATGCAGGCCGACCAGGTGGTCGCGCGCTGCCGGGAATTGCTACCTGATGTCGTTTTGCTGGATGTTGAAATGCCCGGGCTGGACGGCCTCGAGGTGGCCCGTGAGTTGCGCAGTCTGGAACCGCGTCCGGCCGTGATCTTCGTCACGGCTTTCGAGCAGTATGCCGTCGACGCTTTCGAACTTGCCGCCGTCGACTACCTGGTCAAGCCGGTGCGGGCCGACCGGCTGGGCCGGGCGCTGGGGCGCGCCCGAAGCCGGCCCATCGATTCCGGGGCCACGCTGCGCACGCGCCTGGGTGATCGCCTGCTGCTGATCCCCGTCGTCGACATTCGCGCCCTGGTTGCGGAGGACAAGTACACGGTCGTGCATTTCGACAAGGGCGAGGCACTGGTCGAGGATTCGCTGGTCACGCTCGAGCAGCGTTTCGATCGATTGTTCGTTCGCATTCATCGAAAGGCCCTCGTGGCGCGTCGCTACTTGCGCGGCCTGTTCCGCGATGAACAAGGGCAGGAGCGCGTGGAGCTGGAAGGTAGTGATTGCCAGCCGCCGGTCAGCCGGCGCAATCTGGCGCTGGTGCGCCAGGTGCTGGAGGGCAGTAAACCCGGAGAATATCAATGAAGATGCTCAGGATCGCGACGCGCAAGTCGAAACTGGCGCTTTGGCAAACCGAACATGTTGCCGAGCGGCTGCGCGAGAAATTCCCTGATCTGGAGGTGAGCCTCGTGCCCTTGAGTACGCGCGGCGACGAGGTGCTTGATCGCTCTCTCGCGGAAATCGGCGGCAAGGGGCTTTTTCTCAAGGAACTCGAGCGGGCCATCCTCGATGGGGAAGCCGATATCGCCGTGCATTCCCTCAAGGACGTGCCGGCCGAGCCTTCGCGTGACTTCGATCTGGCGGCGTTCCTGCCGCGCGGCGATTGGCGCGACTGGTGGATCACCCGGGATGGTTCGCGCCCGGAAGACCTGCCAGCCGGCTCCAGGGTCGGAACCGCCAGCCTGCGTCGGCAGAGCCAGCTCTTGGCGCGATGTCCTCACCTGGAAGTCGTGACCGTGCGTGGCAATGTCCAGACCCGTCTGGCGAAGCTGGATTCAGGGGAGGTCGACGCGCTGATTCTCGCTGCCGCCGGTCTCCAGCGCCTCCAGATCGATCGGGAATACACGCTGCCGCTCGAGCCGCCGTCTTTCCTGCCCTCGGCCGGGCAGGGCGTCATCGTCGTCCAGTGCCGGGCCGGGGAGGGGGCCACACACGAGCTTCTGCAGCCACTCAATTGCCCGGAAACGGTGACGACGATGCGCGCCGAACGTGCCGTGGTAGCCGAGCTCGGGGGGGACTGCCGCATGCCCCTGGCGGCTTTCGCTCGACTCGAGCAAGGCCGCATCAGACTCGACGCCCGGCTGGCAAATCCCGACGGCAGCGAGGTGCTCGACGCTTCGGTGTCGGGTGACATCAGCAGTGCGGAGAGTCTGGGCCGCAAGGCGGCACGTTCCCTGCTCGAGCAGGGTGGAATGAGAATTCTGTCACAACTTTGAGATTTGCCCTCGAGTCGGCGGCACTGGGGTATGGACATCCGTAACCAAGTATGTCAGAGTAATTTCCAAGTAGGACAAAAAGGGTTGTGACGATTTGTTTTCCGGGCGTCACCCACGGTTCGATTTGCTGAGGTGCGTCCCCCTACTGCCAACGCCAACACGCAAGCCCCCAGCACTTTGGCAAGTTGCGCTAGACGCCCGGAATCTTCTCCCGAAAGCCTGCCCCGTCGGCAGGCTTTCGTTTTTTCAGTTCCTGACAACAGGTCCATGTCATGTCTGAAAAAACACTGGTACTGATCACTCGAACCAGACCGGCCGCGCAACAACTGGCCGAGCGGGTAGCCGAATTGGGCCTGGAACCTTACGAGTGCGCTCCCTTTCGGCTCCAGCCACCGGAGAGGCCAGCCACCGTCGCCGACGACCTGGCCACGGCACTGCCGGCCGATCGCGTCATTCTCACCAGCCACGAAGCCGTTCGGCAGGCGGTCAGCCTTGTGGGCGCGGCGGCTCTCAATCGTTCGCTGATCATCGTGCCGGGGCAGGGAACGGCTTCGATCGCCCGCGAGTTGGGTCTGGACAACGTGATATTCCCGGAGCGTCATGGAACCAGCGAGGCGGTACTGGGCATGCCGGAATTGCGCGACGTGGAGGGACTCGAAATTCTGATACTGGCAGCGGCCGGTGGCCGCAGCCTGATGGGTGAGGTTCTCGAGCGGCGTGGTGCCGCTGTCGAGCGAATTCATGTCTATCGTCGTGTGCCCTGCGAGTTGCCGCCGGATGCTTCCGAAAGAATCTGCGCCACCAAGTCGTTGGTCACCCTGGGTGCCAGCCTTGAAGCCGTTGCCGGTCTGGTCGATCGGTTGCCCGATGCGGCCAGGAAGCGGGTCTTCCAGGCATTGCTGGTCGTGCCCTCCCAGCGCGTGGCCGAGCACGCTGAAAAACTCGGTTTTCGGCACTGCGTTGCCGCTGGTGGCGCCTCCGATGACGCGATGATGGCCAGGCTGGAGCGATCGGGCCGGTTTCAACATCATCCCGGCGATTTGCGTTAATCTCGACTGGTATTCGCAAGCGGGCTGCGTTTCCCGAATATCCGATGAATGAGCAGAACGAAGGCCACCCAGTATCACCCGATTCCGAGCCTGGTTCCTCGACGCCAGACGAGTCGAAGGAGCATCGCGCGACCGTCGAAGCACAGGATGACGCGGAATCTTCGAAGCGAGCTCGTGCAGGGCGCGGAAGCGCTGTCGTTGCCTGGCTGGCATTGCTGCTGGCACTGGTTGCCGGCGGTTTGTCGGGCTGGCAGTGGTGGGTGGCGCATACAGGCGACGAGCCCGCTGAACTAGTCTCCAGGGTCGACGAGCAGGCCGGCGCGATCGAATCGCAGGCCGGGCGAATCGATCAACTGGGTGAACGTTTCGATTCCCTCGATGCTCGTCTCGAGCAACTGGCCAATCAAGCCGATGCCGGCGATTTCGATCCCGACGCGCTCCGCCGCCGGATTCGATCGCTGGCCGATTCCAATGCCGATCTCCGGGAAGAGCTGAATTCCCTGTCGCAGCGACTCGATGAAGCGGTGTCGGACCTGAAAGCGCAGGTCGAACAGACGGGTTCCGACCGTGCCGGTCGCGTCGATGATGTGCTAGCCGATGCCCGTTTCCGTCTCGGGTTGATCGAGGTTTCCGGCCTGTTGCGCCTCGGGCAGTCGCGCGCCGACCTCGCGGCCGACCCGGTCGCTGCAGTTGCGGCCTACCGACAGGCGCAGTCTCGCCTTGAAACCATTGATGACACTCGCGTCGAGCGGCTTCGCCAGCTTGTGGCGAGAGAGCTCGAAGCACTGCGTTCGGTCGATTCCACCGACTGGTCGGCACTGGCCGGCCGGCTTTCCGCGCTCGAGATCGACTCTGCTCAGTGGCTGCTGGCCGGATCGGGCGAACCTGCCGACAAGGATCGTCCCGAGGAAGCAGCAGAGGACACTGAAGGCGGGTGGTGGTCGAGTCTGGGCGATTCCCTTGGCAGCCTGGTCCGCGTGACGCCGCGGGAGGCGGCGCCGTTGACACCGGCAGCCGTTGAGAGCGTGAGAGAGCGCCTGCGCCTTCACCTGGCGGCTGCGCAGGCTGCCGCCGCGCGTCGCAATGTGGATGAACTGGCCGGGCAACTCGAAATCGCCGGCGAGCTCATTCGCGCACATTTCGATACCGGCACCGAAGCGGTGTCGCGCGCGCTCGAAACCATCTCCGAGGCCGCCTCGGTCGAGGATCCCTCGTTGCCTGACCTGGGCGAGGCCCTGACCGAAGCCGAACGCCGAATGGCCGCGTCGTGAAGCGTTTACTGATTATTGTTCTGGCGGCAGCTGCGCTGGTCGCGACGGCTTTTCTTGCGCCGCTCCTGGCAGAGAATCCAGGCCATGTACAGCTCGATATCGGTAACTGGCGCATCGAGATGTCGGCACTCGTACTGGTTGGTGCGGTTCTGCTGGTGTGGATTGCGCTGTCTTTGGTCACCGGGCTGTTTCGCCTTCCGTCCCGCGTCATTCGGAAAGCGCGTGAGCGTCGCTCGCGACGGCAACTCGAGAAGGGCTTCCTGGCACTGACCGAGGGCGACTGGCCGGCGGCCGAGCGCGCCCTGCAGAAGTCCCTGCGATATCGTGACTCCACGGCCGGCTACCTGGCCGCGGCTCGCGCGGCCCAGGGGCGCGGTGACAACCCCGGGCGCGACCGTTGGCTCGAGCATGCCGACAGCCGCTTCGGACGCCGTCATTTCGTGACCGGCCTGGCACGAGCCCGACTGCTGGCGGCCGAAGGGCGCGGTGAGGAAGCCACCGCCCTGCTCGAACAGCTGCACCTCAAGAAACCCCGGCATGGCGGCGTATTGCGTCTGCTGCTGGAGAATTACCAGGATCTGGGTCGGTGGCGAGACCTGCGGTTGCTGACCCCCGCCCTGCGTCGTGCCGGCGTGGTCGATCGCGACCGTGCCACGGAGCTGACCGCGCTCGCGGCCCGGCGTGAACTGGACGCCAGCGGCGATATCGACGATCTCGAATCCAGCTGGAAAGAAATGCCGCGGAAACTGCGTGGGCGCAAGGATCTGGTAGCGGCTTACGCCGGGAGGGCGGCTGACCTGGGCCGGACTGCCCGGGCTTCGGGCTTGCTCGAGCGCCATCTTGCAGCAGAGCCGGACGACGAATTGCTGGCATTGTATGCGTCTTCCGACGAAGGTGAGCTGACCCACCGCATCAAGCAGTGCGAGAAGTGGCTCGAATCACATCCCGACCATATCGGCCTGCAACAGACACTCGGGCTGCTCTACCTCGAGGATCGCCAGTATGATCTGGCCCGTGATTGTCTCGAGAGAGTGGTCCGCGAGCGCCCCAACAGCCGTGCCTACGCCGCGCTCGGCCGCGTCCTCGATCGTGCCGGCAAACTCGAAGCGGCGGCGCAGTGTTACCGGAACGCGCTACGGCTGCGCGATGGCCGCGGCGCGGAACCGCTGCCGCCGCCTTCGGAGCCTGTCTGAACTAAGTGTTAAGTAAAACAAAGGGTTAACTGGTAGTCTTTACCGAACACCGAACACCGAACACCGAACACCGAACACCGAACACCGAACACTGGACTGCCCCCGGTTCAGTAGACACTCTCGGTTGACTCGCCAGTCAGCATGGCCTCATAGACTGCCGGTGGCAGATTGTTAGCCTGGCTGTGGCGACG